>NZ_JACOOO010000047.1:0-179170 GCF_014287825.1 Clostridium hominis | reverse complement strand
GACATTCCATCAAAATAATATTCAATTGCTTTATATAAAACTTCTTCTAACTCTTTATCACTCATAAACTTATACTCCATTTTTATTAGGGAAGGGATTAACCTTCCCCATACTGTAACCACATCTAACTTAGCAATTGTTGTAATCCTGCTGCTTAGTTTAGACTCTAATCTATATAAGACATATTTGTTACCTTAATAATTTTTAATCTTTCTCCCATGGCCTTAATATTTTTCTTTCTTCATCGCTGGCACTTTCCTTTATAACTTCACCTAACAATCTATCAAAATAGCCATAGTTATATTTTTTATAATGTGTTGCCATCTCCATATCTTGTGAAAAGCTTCTGATTTTCTTAGCTTCTTGAATTAACAACACTACATTTTTACCTAACATCTACAGCTCTTCCTGAAACTTAAGCAGTTCAGCCTCAATATCGTTGTGATTATAGCTGCTACTTGTGTTCTCTTGATGTCTCTTACTATTATTGCTAGTATAATTACCAACCTGTTTAGTAACTTTCTGATTTAAATAACCTTCAAACTTAGTTCCAAAAAGTGTTTCTGGTCTTAAATACTGTTGCATATTTGTATTAAGCCATTCTGATGATTTAATATCTATTACCTTCTTAAAATCATCTATGGTAAAACCTTCTGCAATTCTAGCGTTAATAGATGCTCTAGTTTTTTTATTATTAACTCTATAATTGGTATTTGCTTTAGAGTTTAAATAATCAATTATTTCACTATATATATTTATATCTATATCTTCTTCTCTTTCTTCTTCTTTTTCTTTATCTTCTTCTAGGGCAACGACGTCGCTCGATGTATCTGACGAGTTGTCGTTCGACTTGTCAGACGATTTTTTTGACGATTCTATTAATAATTTTTGCTTTGCCCTTTTTTCTTTTTGATAAATTCTATCTCTTTCTTTTTTCTTCTCATAAGCGTCTAAAGTCTGATGTTTATTCCAATTTGGTATAGTTATTACATTATTGATTAGCTCAATCATTCCAAAATCACTAAAAGTTTTTAATGCAAATCTTACTGTATTTACCTCTTTTCTAAAAATAGTAGCTAGCATTTCTTCTGTATACGGTATCCTATCATTTAAAAGAAATACCCCACTATTATTGTTCTTTCCAGCTAAACATAACAATTTAAACCAAATTACTATAATTGAATCTGATCCAGGTAAACTTTCAATTAATAGTATCTTTTCATCATCAAATATATCTGTTACTATCTTTATCCATTTAACACTTGACATACTTTATCTCCTATTTGATTTCTTTCTAATATTTCTATATACTAAACTTGTATGTTTTTTTGACGTGCCTTTACTTTGGTCGGTTAGGCATGTCTCTTTTTACGTCTTATAGCATTACTATTTAGTAATAATTCTAATGCTGTCTTTTCACTAAGTTGTTTTTTAGCCATGTATCATATATCCTCCTTTGCTCTTCAGCTACTTCCTTATCTCTTTCTTCACTTAACATAAGCGTTATTCTGTTACTTATTCCCAAAGTGATTACTGATAGTTCTAAACTCATTTGCACCCTCATGCTCTATCCCTCCATATCTCATATGCAACTTCGATTAATATTTTTGCTACTGGTAAGCCTACTAAAGCTAAACTTCCCCATAAAACAAACAACTTTATTACTGCTTGTACAACTATTTCGGCTGTAGTCATAATTTCTCTACCTCATTTCTATTAAAGATTCCCATTCTGAAATAAGTTCCATATTATATTTATTAATCTTTTTCATACAAAAAAGCATCATTGCTCTTTTATCAATATTACAATTCGCTATGTTTTCATATTCATCAAATAATATTTTGTTTGCTTTAGATAATTTATTTATTCTTCTAATTAATTTAAACGTTTTGATATAGATTTTAACTAACTTTCTCATGGTAATTACCTCGTATAATAATCATTTTGATTCTGCCTTATATTTAGTACTTAATTTGTTATCACAGTTAGCATTAAAATTGCCAACAATAAATATCTAAACTCACTTATAAAGTTGTTATGAATTCTAGCTTTATGCACTTCAGCAAAACATATCGCCATAAATATCAATGCTATAATTTTTAAAATAATTTGTATAATTTTAAGAGTTCCCATCTATTATTCCTCCTTATCCTTATTAATCACTAATACAAACTCTTTATAAATTTCAATTTTACAATCTTGATACTTCTTTGTTATTCTTATTTTTTCTTTAAAGTTCTTGTATGGTATTGCTGCACATACTATAGTTCCTATCATTCAAATCACCACAATACATTATTAAATTGCATTCTTGAAATCAATTTGGTTATTAACTTTTATGATTTCCTCTTTTAAGCCTGTTGGAACTCTATAGTTTGCTACTATCTCCTTAGCTGTAACAAACTGCCCTCTCTTTATTGCTTCGTACTTTGTTACTTGAAATTCTCTCTTTAATTGATGTTGAATATCTGCATAAACCTTACCTCTTAGGCTATTATCTATATAAGCTTGGCTACCTTTACCTCCTAATACTTCTACTCCTTTTCTTCTAACCAAAGCTTGAAGCTCTTTACACTCCACAGTAAATAATGGTGTAGTTTCTTTGTATTCAGTAAAATCATCTCTAAGCTCTTTTACTTCTTCCTTAACTTCCTTGGCATACCTAAATTGAAGTTCTAACATTTCCTCTGTAGATAATTGCTTAACTTGTCCTTTTATAGCTTGTTCCATCTTGTTAAAAGCTTCTATATATTTAAGTTTCCATTGAAGTGCTTTGCTACCAGTGAAGCCCATTACTAATAAACTAAATCCATCTCTTGTTAATAAATACTCTTTAAACTTTCTATTATTGGAATTTATATAATCACTTTCTATAAATAGACCATTGCTCAAAATTGAGCCATCCTCTTTTATTAAATTTTCAATATCTCTAATAATATTTTTATGTTCCTTTTCAAAATCCTCAGCGACCTGTCTACTTGTTACAACTAACTCCCCATCTATTCTTTTAATTACTACATCCTTATGTTTGTGTCTTAAATTTTCCATTTTCTTTTCCTCTCCTTATATCAATTTTAGAGTTATCAACATTTTTATTAACAAATTTTCAACAGCTTATCCACACTTTTTGTTGATAACTGTGTTTTTCATATTAAATAATCTGTAATCTAATACTCTCTAGTTTTTTCTTATAAAAATCTCTTTCTATTGTTAGTTTTTCAATTATTGTTTCTAACCTTCTTCTTTCCTTAGGACTAAGAGGGTTTAAATTTCCTATTGTCTCTATTTCTAAAATTTCATCCATACTATATCTTGGTGATGGTATTTTAGGAACTCTAGTTATTATTCCTTCTGCTTCATACTTTTCAATTACTTGAGTTGATGTAAAGTCCCATCTTTTAGCCAAACTTTGTCTACTTAATAACGTTTTTTCTTCTAATTGATTGCTCAACAAAACTTCCTCCTATCCTGTAATTTTAAAATCTTTAAAAATTTCATCTGTTGTACAGTTATATACCCTCGCCATTCTTGCAATTAATTCTGCTGATGGACTTCCATGCCCTTGTTCTAATTTGTAGAATGTACTTTTACTAATCTTCAATTGCTCTACTGCCTCAACAGTATGTAACCCTGCATTTATTCGTCTTATCTTAATTGGTGTTATTTTCACTCAAATTCCTCCTTTAACATTAAATTTTAGTAAGACAAAAATGTTATGTTATGTGATTGGTTTGTCTTAGCTTGTCTTAATAATATCAGTAATACCGATATCAGTAAACTTCTAATTATATCATAATATCGGTATTATTGAAAATTATATCGCTAATACTTTTATTTTCTTTAAAATTCTTTAATTTTCTATTGATTTTATCAGTAATTATGATAAAATTATCATACGAGGTGAATTTGTTATGTTAGGTGAAAAAGTTAAAACTCTAAGAAAGGCTTTAAAAATTACTCAAAAGGAATTGGCCAATACTGTTGGTGTTAGTCAATCTACAATTGGAATGATTGAAGGTAATAGACAAGGGGCTAGCAATGATACACTATTAAAATTAGCAATAGCATTGAATACCACTGTAGATGATTTACTTTCTGATAGTTCTATAGAAAATGAAATCAAATTATCTACAAGAGCTGAAAAAGATATAGAAAAGGCATTAAAACAAACATTAGAAGATTTATCTAATACACAAGATGGTCTTATGTTCAGTGGTGAGCCTATAGATGATGAAACCAGAGAGCTATTAAAAATAAGCTTAGAAAACTCTATGAGATTAGCTAAACAGATTGCTAAACAAAAATATACTCCTAAAAAATATAGGTAAATTTCGGGGGATTTTATGCATATACAGAAGATTGTTGAGAATTTAAAAAGAAAATATGGAACAAATAACCCTTTTGAATTAGCCAAGTGTCTAAATATAATAATTCTTCATGAAGAGCTTGGCGAAATCAAAGGATACTATAATAAATTTGCAAGACAAAAGTTTATTCATCTTAATAATAATTTAAGAGAAGATGAATTGTATTTTACTTGTGGGCATGAATTAGGGCATGCACTTATGCATCCAAACTCAAATACTCCTGCTTTAAGATCTAATACATTATACTCAATTAATAGACTTGAAATGGAAGCAAACCAATTTTCTGTTGATCTAATTATTGATGATAAAAAAATTAAGGAATTTTTAGAATATAACTTTTATACGTTAGATAATATATCAAACGTATTGTGTATAGATAAAAATATTATTGAATTTAAAATAAAAAGAATGTATAAAAATAAATTTATTTAATCTATTCTTTTTATTTTTAATTTAATTTAGAACATATGTACTGAAAGGAGGTTTATTATGGACTTCACTACCTATCAAATACCAAAAGAATATACCGATAAATTTAAAGTTACAAAAAAAGATGAAAGAGATTTTAAAAAGTTTTGGGATAATGAACTAAAATTATTAACTGAAACTACTAAATTATCAATTAATGACATTGAAATAATACATAAGGTTATTATGGATATATTTTGGGAAGCTAAAGGAATGAATAAAGAAAAATATACCCCTAATAAATTCAAGAAAAATATATATGTAAGGAGTTAATTATTATGGAGTACAATATAACCTATCGCCAAAAAGACAAAGGATGGCAATATATCATAAGCTATAAAGTCAATGGTAAATGGAAACAAAAATCAAAACAGGGATTTAAAAGTAAGAAAGAAGCTAAACCTTATGCAGAAATAGCATTGCAAGAATTGAAAAACAACTTAAATTTAAATCAAGAATTAAAAGACATCACTTTTGAAGAATTTAAAGACCTTTATATAGAACATATAAGCTTATATATGCAAGAAAATACTATAAAGCTTTATCATATGGCATTAAAGCATTTTGAATCATTATATAAATTAGAAATGAATAGAATCAATACTCTTCATATACAATCTTGTATTGATAAAATGGTTGTTGCTGGTTTATCTTATGGATCAATAAAAACTTATAAAAATAGGATAACCTCAATTTTTAATAGTGCTGTTACTAAATATAATATTTTATCTATATCTCCAGCTATAAACTTAGAAATCAAAACCCAAAAAGAGCCAAGTAAAAAAAGAGCATTAACAGATAATGACTTAAAAGATTTAATTAATAAAACCCAAAATATGAAATACAAAGTTATGTTCTCTTTGGCTGGTATGTGTGGGCTTAGATTGGGAGAAATATTAGGTTTAAAATGGGATAAAATAGATTTCAAAAATAATACTATAACAATTGATATTCAATGGAAAAACCTTCCCAATAACTCTGTTGGCTTTGGTGAATTAAAATCTGCTAATTCATACAGAACTGTTCCTATGCCACCATTAGTAAGAAAACTTCTATTACAATGGAAAAGCAACTCTATTACCGATACACATAATAGAGTTATAATTTATAAAAATGTAACTGGACTAACATCTTTATTGAAAAATTACATCAAAAAAATAGGATACGACTTGTCCATTCATGAACTTAGGCATACTTATGCAACAGCTCTAATTTCTAATGGAGTAGATTTTAAAACTGTTGCTAAACTTATGGGGCATGATATAGAACAAACTATGAAAACCTACTCTCATGTTACAGATGATATGCTTAATAATGCAACAAAATTATTATCTAAAATTTTTTAAACATTATTTTTGACGAATTTTTGACGAATTTATTTTTTACCCACTCAAACCCTTGATTTTAGCTACATTCTATAACTTTATATTATTTTCTCTAGCATAGTAGAAAAGATATTGTTGTGCTAATCCTGATAATTCACCAAATTTATCTCTTCCAAAAACTCTTATCTTATTTAAAGAAACATCTGGTGCTACATAGAAATGTATCATAGCTCTCTTTACCCATACGTCAACAGGGAAAGCTGATTTCTTTTCCATAGAAAATAACATTATACAATCTGCAACTTTAGCTCCTACTCCCATAAAGTTTTGAAGAGCTATATGACATTCATCTGTAGGTAATGATTTTATATATTCTAAATCAAATATCCTTAATTCTTCAGTTAATGTACCATTGTTTTTAGCTTCAATTGCATCATTTACTTTGCTTATAGTATCAAATATGTACTTACTTCTGAAAGATGCACCAGTTTCTTTTATCTCATCTAAAGTTGCGCCCTTAAATTGTTCTGGAGTTGGGAACGCATAATATGTATTACCCTTATAAGAAAGTTCATCTCCCCACTTCTCAGACATTTTCTTTATAGTTTTCATTATAGCAGGTATACTATTTCTTGCTGATACTATAAAGCTTATTAGCATTTCAAATGGGTCTTGATTAAGAATTCTTATTCCATATCCAAACTCAACACTTTTTCTTAAAGTTTCATCCTTAGCAAGTTCACCCTTAAGAACTGAATAATCTGTATCCAAATCAAAATAATTCTTCCAAATCTCATTAAAATCATTAAGATTAGTATTATAAATAATTACATTGTCACCATCTTGAACTACTTCTATAACTCTTCTATAAGCTACTACGATATAGTTTTTATCAGAGATTCTTTCCCATCTAAAACATTGTCCACATTCTAATATTTGCTTTATATTAAAATCCTTAACACCCTCAATTATTATTGAATTATCATTTTCTATTATATTTCTATAATTCATTACTACACCTCATTTAATTTAAATTTAATTTCTAAAAAGTTATATTTATCTGCTGAAAATATATTTTTCTTCACAAAGTGAATATTTCTCCTAACGTCTCTACTTATATTATCTTCTCTTTATTCTTTAATTTATATTCCAAGGAAAAAGATTATTAGTTAATATTTTCTTTTATTTATATGCTATATTAAATAATTTATTTTTTCAATATTTTTAATAATTTATTAGAAAGAAAAATAAATACCTTCGGTACACTAATTTACCGAAGGCATTTTTCTCTAAGCTAAAATAAACATAATATTGTCGTTAGCTAATCTAACATTTATCTATTTATTATGTATAATTTCTTATATTCCTCTACTAAATCTTGTAGCACTTCTGCAGCTGTTTTCATCATAATTGTACATCTTGGAGCTTCCTGCTCATAATATTTCTCTTTTAAAGGAATACACTCCAAAGTTCCCATTCTCCTATTGTATTCATTTATAAATCTTGATGTCATCTCTTTAACTTGTGGGCTTTTATGTCCTCTTTCCGTAGTGAACATTAATCCGATTACTGCCGCACCACCTGTTATAGCTCCACAAACACTTCCTACGGCCATTCCTCCACCAAAAGAAGCCATTGTCATTAAAGTTTGTTTAGAAATATTTAAATCATACTCATCATTTGCTGCTACAAGCATGCATTCTGCACAGTTTAAATCATATTCTTTATCATAATATTTCATAACTAAATCTACTAACATTTTTCATCCTCCATTACTAATAATCCATTTTTATATTAGCATTCTCACTTAAAATACTAAACACGCTTCCTTTATTATTCCGAAACTATTTTACCACTAAAAAAGGATATAGAAGTACTTTTATTTAAAAAATACTCCTATATCCTAATTGTAATTTAACGCTAGGTATTACTTACTATAATCGTAGAATCCTTTTCCTGTCTTTCTTCCTAACCATCCAGCTCTAACATATTTTCTTAATACGCTACTAGCTCTATATTTAGTATCTCCTGTCTCATTATATAAAACATCCATAATAGCTAAACAAACATCCAACCCTACTAAATCACCTAAAGCTAAAGGTCCCATAGGATGATTTGCACCATATTTCATAGCTGTATCTATGTCTTCTACAGATGCAATTCCTTCTTGAAGTATAAATGAAGCTTCATTTATCATAGGAATAAGTATTCTGTTAACTACAAATCCTGGAGCTTCCTTTACTTCTACTGGCTCTTTTCCTATTGCTAAAGATGCTTCTTTTACTGCATCAAATGTTTCTTGAGATGTAGCCATTCCTCTTATAATTTCAACTAACTTCATTACTGGAGCTGGGTTAAAGAAATGCATACCTATAACTTTATCTGGTCTTGATGTAGCTGAAGCTACTTCTGTTATAGATAAGGAAGAAGTATTTGAAGCTAGTATAGCTTCTGGTTTACATATCTTATCTAATTCTGCGAATATTTCTTTTTTAATTTTCATATTTTCAATAGCTGCTTCCACAACTAAATCACAATCAGCAGCTAAATTCATATCAGTAGTTCCAGAAATTCTTAAAAGTATTTCTTCCTTAACTTCTTCAGTCATTTTGCCTTTAGCTACTTGCTTAGATAACCCCTTATTAATTCCAGCAATTCCTCTTTCAACAAATTCATCTTTTATATCTCTAACTATAACTTCATATCCCTTTTGAGCAAAAGCCTGAACTATTCCAGCACCCATAGTTCCTGCACCTAAAACAAAAATCTTTTTCATAACCAATACCCCTCTCATTCTTCAAATTAACTATACTAACTCTACTGCTATTTCTGAGTCTTTAGATTCCATTGATTTTAATTCGCTTATCATTTCTGGTATTACTTTATTTAAGTCTCCGACTATTGCATAGTCTGCAACCTTCATTATTGGAGCTGCTTCATCTTTATTTATAGCAATAATCATATCTGATTCTTGCATACCAGCAACGTGTTGAATAGCCCCTGAAATACCGCAAGCTATATATATGCTTGGTCTTACAGTTTTACCAGTTTGACCAACTTGATAATCTCTTTCTATCCATCCCTTATCTACAGCTCCTCTTGATCCTCCTACTACTCCACCAAAAGCATGTGCTAATTCTTGAAGCAATGAGAAGTTTTCTTTTGAGCCTACTCCTCTACCACCTGATACTATTACTTTAGCTTCACTTATATCTACAACTTCTTTATTAGCTTTTACTATTTCTAAAATTGTAGTTCTTATATCTGAAGTTTCTAGTTTAACTTCTACATTTTCCACTGTAAAATCATAGTTCTTTTCAGTTAATCTAGAAAATACTCCTGGTCTTACTGTAGCCATTTGCGGTCTGTGGTCAGGACAAGCTATTGTAGCCATTATATTTCCACCAAAAGCAGGTCTTGTTGCTAATAATGCTCCATTTTCAACTTCAACAGCTAAAGATGTACAATCTGCAGTTAACCCAGTTCTTAATCTTGCAGCAACTCTTGGCCCTAAATCTCTTCCTATAAATGTTGCTCCTATAAAGAATATTCCTGGTTTTTTATCATTAACTAAGTCACAAAGAACCTTTGTATATCCATCAGTAGTATAATTTTCTAACTCAGTATGATCAGCTACCAATACTTCATCAGCACCATACTCTCCTAATCTATTAGCCAAATGTCCAATATTATTTCCTAATAATACAGCTGTTAACTTAACTCCCAATTCGTTAGCTAATCTCCTACTTTCACCTAATATCTCTAAAGATACTTTTTGTAATTCACCATGTCTTTGCTCAGCGAATACCCAAACTCCTTGATAATCTGCTATATTCATCATAAATCCCTCCATTCTCTTAGATGTAATGTTTCTCTTTTAATTTACTTAAAACATATGATACTGCTTCTGGTACTGAATCTTTAACTATTTCTCCTTCACCCTTTGCTTCCTTAGTCATTGACTTCTTAACCTTTGTAGGTGATCCATTCAATCCTATTTCATTAGCTTCTACATCTAAGTCATCTGATGTCATTACCCTTACTTCTTTATTTGCTGTATCAAATATCAATCTAGCATTCATGTATCTTGGATGATTTAACTCTTCAATAGCTGTTAGAAGACATGGTGTTTGAACTTTTATTAATTCATATCCATCTTCTAAAGCTCTATTTACTATTAAGTCATTTCCATCAAACTCAACGTCTTGTACATAAGTTACTTGAGGAATTTCTAAATGCTCTGCTATTTCTGGACCAACTTGAGCTGTATCTCCATCGATAGCTTGTCTTCCCCCAAATATTATGTCATAGTCTAAAGTTTTAATAGCTGCTGCCAAAGTCTTAGATGTTGCAAGTGTATCTGCTCCACCAAAAGCTCTATCTGTTAAAAGTATTGCTTCATCAGCACCCATGCATAATGCTTCTCTTAAAGCTTCCTTAGCTTGTGGAGGTCCCATACTTATTACTGTAATATGAGCGCCATTTTTTTCTTTTATTTGTAATGCAGCTTCTAAAGCATGCTTATCCTCTGGATTTATTATTGAAGGTACACCTTCTCTTATTAAAGTTCCCTTAACTGGATCTATTTTTACTACTGTTGTATCTGGTACTTGTTTTAAACAAACTACTATATTCATATAAAATACCTCCCTATCTTAATGCTGCGCCTGAAATAACCATCTTTTGAACTTCTGAAGTTCCTTCATAAATCTCAGTTATTTTAGCATCTCTCATCATTCTTTCTACTGGATAATCCTTAGTGTATCCATATCCACCGTGGATTTGTATAGCCTTAGTTGTTACTTCCATAGCAACTTCAGCAGCAAACAACTTAGCTCTTGCAGCTTCTACTGAGTAAGGTAATTTATTTTGTTTAAGCCATGCAGCTTTATATACAAGATGTCTTGCAGCTTCAATCTTAGTGTCCATTTCTGCAATCATCCATTGTAATCCTTGGAATGCTCCTAAATTTCTACCAAATTGTTTTCTTTCTTTCATGTATTTAATAGCTTCTTCATAAGCTCCTTCAGCTATTCCTAAAGCTTGTGCTGCTATACCTATTCTTCCTCCGTCAAGAGTTTTCATAGCCATACCGAAGCCTTTTCCTTCTTTACCAATTAAATTTTCTTTTGGAACTATACAGTTTTCAAATATAAGCTCAGTAGTTGAAGAGCCTCTTATTCCTAGCTTGTCTTCTACTTTTCCAATAGAGAATCCTGGGAAGTCTTTTTCAACTATAAATGCTGATATTCCTCTAGTTCCTTGTTTTTTATCTGTCATTGCAAAAATCACGAATGTATCTGCAACTCCACCATTAGTTATAAATATCTTTGAACCATTTAAAACATAATGATCTCCATCTAATACTGCCACTGTTTGTTGTCCCGCAGCATCTGTTCCAGCACCTGGTTCAGTTAAACCAAAAGCTCCTATTTTTTCACCTTTAGCAAGTGGAGCTAAGTATTTTTGTTTTTGTTCCTCTGTCCCAAAATCATTTATAGCTCCAGCACCTAATGAAGTATGTGCAGAAACAATAACTCCAGTCGTAGCACAAACCTTAGATAATTCTTCTACTGTTAAGATGTAAGATAATACATCTCCACCAGCTCCACCATATTTCTTATCAAATGGAATCCCCATCATTCCAAGCTCTCCCATTTTCTTAACATTTTCCATTGGGAACCTTTCAGTTTCATCAACTTCAGCTGCTATAGGCTTTACTTCATTTAAAGCAAAACTTTTAACCATTTGCTTTATTAATCGTTGTTCCGTAGTTAATCCAAATTCCATATTTGTTACCTCCTGATTCTTATACCTATTTTTAATTATCTATTTTGGAAGTTCTTAGATCTTTTTTCTAAAAACGCTGTCATACCTTCTAATTGATCTTCTGAATCAAAACATTTACCAAAATCTTCAGCTTCAACCTTAATAGCTAAATCCATATCTACTTGGGTTCCTCTGTTTATTGCATCCTTACATAACTTAACTGCTATTGGTGCGTTTGCAATTATTGAACTTGCCATTTTCTTAGCTTCATCCATTAAACTTTCTACAGGTACCACTTTATTAACTAATCCAATTCTTAAAGCTTCTTCAGCATTTACCATTGCGCAAGTATATATAAGCTCCTTAGCTTTTCCTGCTCCTACTAATCTCGGAAGTCTTTGAGTTCCTCCAAATCCTGGTGTTATCCCAAGGCCAGCTTCTGGTTGTGCAAATCTAGCTTTTTCTGATGCTATTCTTATATCGCAAGCCATAGCAAGTTCACAACCTCCCCCTAGGGCAAATCCAGGTATAGCTGCAATTACAGGCTTCTCTAAGGTCTCTAATCTTCTAAATACTTTATTACCAAGTAATCCAAACTCTTCAGCTTCTGTTGAATTTAAATCTTTCATTTCTGCAATATCAGCTCCAGCCACAAAAGCCTTTTGCCCAGCTCCTGTTACTATTACGCAATAGATCTCACTATTATTTTCAATACTATCTATTACTATGTCTAACTCTCTCAAAGTGTCTGAATTTAGGGCATTTAAAGCTTTAGGTCTATTAATAATAATAGTTGCTAAATTACCTTCAGTTTCTAAAATGACATTTTTTAATTCTACATCAACTTGCATTCTCAACATTCCTCTCTTTTATACAAAATTCATCATCAAAAAAAGC
This sequence comes from Clostridium hominis, assembly GCF_014287825.1. Classification (NCBI taxonomy): domain Bacteria; kingdom Bacillati; phylum Bacillota; class Clostridia; order Eubacteriales; family Clostridiaceae; genus Clostridium; species Clostridium hominis. The sequence continues at coordinate 166,344 of NZ_JACOOO010000047.1, read as the reverse complement.
ATAAGACAATTTTATTGTTAATTTTCTAACAATAATGATTAAAAAAATATACTTTTTTGTCGTCTTTAGTATAGTAGTTGGAATAATTTAACTTCTGTGATTATTATATTACTTTAAAAAGAGTTTTTCAATAACTTTTTACTTTTTTGTTAAAATTTAACATAACTTTTGGATATAATATTTTTTATATAATAAATTAATGTTATAAACAAAAAAATATACTTTCAATGTGGCATTAATTTATTACCATATTGAAAGTATATATGTATATCTAGTAGTTACATCCAAGATAGACTTTTCCTAAAGACTATTCACCTTGCTCTTCTTCTAGATGTGATTCTGCTTCACTATGCATTAAATATATTAAAGTTAATAAACTTTCAGATAGATGTACATTTTCTACTATTACATCACTTGGCACTTTTAAGTCTACAGGAGCAAAGTTCCATATTCCCTTTATTCCACATTTAACTAAAATATCACATACCTTTTGAGCATTTATTCTTGGTACACAGATAATTCCTACATCTGTTGGATTTTCTTCTGCATATCTTTCTAATTCATCAATATCTTTTATTTCGATATCTCTAATTTTCATCCCTAGTAATTTTGGATTAGCATCAAAAATTGCATTAATATTTAATCCAGCTTTAGAGAATCTATAGTTGGCAATTGCCTGACCTATATTACCAGCCCCAACTATCAAGGCTTTGTACTCTGTATCTAGTCCCAATATTAATCCTATTTGGTTATAAAGATCTTTTACATTGTACCCATAACCTTGTTGCCCGAAATCTCCAAAGTTATTTAAATCTTGTCTTATTTGTGAAGCTGTAAAACCTATTTTTTCTCCAAGTTCTTTTGAAGAAATTCTATCTACATCATTTGCCATTAACTCTTGTAGATATCTATGGTATTTAGGCAATCTTTTAATTACAGCCATAGAAACATGTTTTTTTCTTTCCATAATCTAAATTCTCCTTAAAGTATCTTATATTTAATTAAGTCCACTTTCTCTACTTTTATACATTGATAATATAATAACATACTTTTTATATGTATTCTATATCTCTCAATAAATATAGATGACTTATTTTTGTAAATATTTTTTCTAAATTGTATATCAAACAAGTAATAGTGTATATTATTTTTTAAAATATTCCAAGGTGTTCTAGCAAAATTTTTAATCCTATTAAGATTAATATAACTCCACCTATTATTTCAGCCTTCCCAGAGAATAAGTCTCCAAATATCTTTCCTATTATAACACCTATAGCAGAAGTTACAAGTGTTATTATCCCTATAATCAATACAGCACTTATGATATTTACATTTAAGAATGCAAAACTAACTCCAACAGCTAAAGCATCTATACTTGTAGCAATCGCTAATATAAACATTCTTTTCATTCCTGTATCTACTTCATCATCGCTATCTTCATCAGGGTGAATAGCTTCATGAATCATTTTTCCACCAATTATAGCTAACAGTATGAATGCTATCCAGTGATCAAACTTTTCAATATAACTACTAAATCCATTTCCTAATATCCATCCAATTAGAGGCATAACTCCTTGTGCTATCCCAAAGAACAATCCAGCTTTTAATGCTATTTTCCACTTATCTCTTACTGGAATCTTTAACCCTAGTGCTACAGAAACTGCAAAAGCGTCCATAGCTAATCCTACTGCTAAAAAAATTAAACTTAATAAATCCATAATCTCCTCCACACTTTAAATTTATATATAAAATATTTAATTACTTTATTACCTCTATAGCATTTTTCATTCAAATTTTTATTTATTTTAGTAAATAATATCATTTTATTTTTCCTAAAAAAATAGAGACTTATGTATAACGTAGCAGATCCGTTATACATAAGTCTCACAATTTAAAGCAAAGCCAGATGTGTTAACATCAATATGTTGACTTTGCTACAAGATGCGGTGATCTTGCATGCTACTCCCTTATGCCTAAATATTCTCGACTTTTAAATTATAATTAAAGTAAAATTCTTTGTCAACTTTTATCTAAGACATCTAATAGAGTTAATTACTGCTAATATTGTAACTCCTACATCAGCAAATACTGCTTCCCACATAGTTCCTAAACCAAAAGCTACTAAAATCATAACTAGAGTTTTTATTGCTAGTGCAAAAATTATATTTTGCAAAAGAATTTTATTTGTTTTTCTTGCTGTTTTTATTGCATCAACTATAGACTTAGGATCATCCTTCATTAATACAACATCTGCAGCTTCTATAGCCGCATCAGATCCAATTCCACCCATTGCTATTCCTATATCAGCTCTAGCAAGCACTGGAGCATCATTTATTCCATCACCAACGAAAACAAGCTTACCTTTTGAAGATTTACTATTCATTAGCTTTTCAACCTTCTCTACTTTATCAGCTGGTAATAATTCAGAATAAACTTGATCTAATCCTATTATCTTTCCAACCTTATCAGCTACAACTCTGTTATCACCTGTAAGCATTACAGTATTTTTTATACCAATATTCTTTAAAGTTTCTATTGCTTCCTTAGATGTTTCTTTTATTTCATCTGATATAACTATATTTCCTTTATATTGTCCATCAATAGCAATATGAACTATTGTACCTATAGTATCTACATCATTAAACTTTATATTAAATTTATTCATTAATTTATAGTTGCCTAAAAGAACTTCTTTTCCTTCAATATTAACTCTTATTCCATGACCTGAAACTTCTTCATAATTGCTTAGTATTTCTTTATTTATTTCTTTTCCGTATGCATTTACTATTGATAATGCTATAGGGTGATTAGAATTACTCTCACCGTATGCAGCTAATTTTAGTAATTCATCCTTATCAATATTATTAGTATTTATTTCTGTTACCTTAAATACACCTTTAGTTAAAGTACCAGTTTTATCAAAAACTACTGTTTCAACATCTTTTAATGCTTCAAGATAATTTCCACCTTTAACTAGTACACCTTTTTTAGATGCACCACCTATTCCTGCAAATATGCCAAGTGGAACTGATACTACTAATGCACATGGACATGATACTACTAATAAAGATAATGCTCTATATATCCATATAGAAAATGTTTGATCCTTCATAACTAATGGTGGAACTATTGCAACCAATAAAGCTATTAAACAAACTACAGGTGTATAAATCTTAGAAAACTTTGTTATAAATTTTTCTGCTGAAGCTTTTTTATTTGAAGCATTTTCAACAAGTTCTAAAATTCTTGCAACAGTTGACTCTCCATACTCTCTTGTAACCCTTACTTTTAACACTCCAGTATTATTTATAGCACCAGCCAATATTTCTGTATCAACAGTTATTTCTCTAGGTACTGATTCTCCTGTTAATGCAGATGTATCTATAAAACTTGTTCCATCAATAACTATTCCATCTAAAGGAACTCTTTCACCTGGTTTTATTATTATTATCTCATCAATTTCTACATCTTCTGGCGCTATTCTTAACTCATTTCCATTTTCAAATATAGTTGCATAATCAGCTCTTATATTCATTAAAGAAGATATAGATTTTCTTGATCTTTCAACTGCATACTTTTGGAATGCTTCTCCTATTTCAAAGAATAGCATAACTGCCACAGCTTCTGGATATTCACCTATAGCAAAAGCTCCTAAAGTAGCTATAGCCATTAAGAAGTTTTCATCAAAAACTTCACCTCTTAATATATTCTTTGCTGCTGTTATAAGCACATTCTTACCTATAAGTAAATAGGTAGCTACAAAAATTATAAATGCTACTAATGGATAACCTTCTAACATAACAGCTATAATAAAACCTATCATTCCTATAAATAGAGCTATATTTTCTTTTATATATGAAACAATAGTTTTCTTTTCATCCTCAACTATTAATTCATCTGTACTATTTTTATCATTTAAAATAGTTCTATTTTTCTTACTTCTTTTAACTTCCTTTTTCAATTCAACTTCAACGTCTGGTTCTAAGGACTTTACTATTTTACTAATCTCTTTAAACACTTCATCTATTTCATTACCTTGATTTAGCTCTACTATTAAAGTCGTAGTTGCAAAATTTATAGTAGCATTTTTTATACTATCAAGTTTTCTAATCTTATTCTCAATTTTATTTGCACAATTAGCACAAGTTAATCCTTTTAATAGTATCTTGCTACTATTATTTATTATTTCAGTATTTACATAATTATTATCATTTATAATACAAGCACCATCTTCACATTTACTTATTGTTTTAGTTGGACGCTTTAAACTACCTTTTATTTCTTCAACACTTACACCTTTTTCAATGGATTTTACTATATCTTTTATTTCCTCTATTAAATCTTCTTTTTTATATCCTTCTAAAACTTCAATTGTTAAAGTACTAGTAGCAAAGTTCACAAAGGCTTCTTTTACACCTTTTATATTGTTAACTTTGCCTTCTATCTTGTTAGCACAATTTGCACAACTTAACCCTTTTAATAACAGCTTAATTTTTTTAATCCCTTCATCCATTTAAATTCCCCTCCTTTATTCTGATATATGTCTAAATCCTTCATCAAAAATATGCTTAATATGCTCATCATCAAGTGAGTAATAAACAACTTTACCTTCTCTTCTGAATTTAACTATTCTTGCAGATTTTAACCCTCTTAATTGATGTGAAATAGCTGACTGACTTATATTTAAAAGTGCTGATAAATCACATACACACATTTCAGCTTCAAATAGTGCACAAAGTATTCTTATTCTCGTTGTATCTCCAAATACCTTAAAAAACTCCGCTAGCTCATAAAGCATCTCTTCTTGTGGTAATTTCTCTCTTACTTCTTCTACTACATTCTTGTGTATTACATTACATAAACAGCTTTCATTTTTTTCTTCCATCTTAACCCCCCATTCATATGAATGATTGTTCATATGTTCATATTTATATATTATGCTTATCCTAGCATTTTTGTCAACATTATTTCTATGTTAAAATTTCAAAATATGAAAATATTTATTCTATTCACAATTTATTAACATATAGATATAAAGTAAATATTTTAGTGAATATAAGCTGAACCCTTTGATCCTTATTATTATTCTTTACTATTTTTAATTTAAAAATTAAGGAGATGATTTGATGATATCACTTATAATTGGAACACATGGTAGCTTTTCTAAAGAACTTATCAATTCAGCTGAACTTATTTATGGCAAGTTAGAAAATGTTAACTACATAACCTTTCTTCCTGGAGAAGGACAAAATGATTTGATTAATAAATATAAGGATATAGTAAATAAACTTGATCAAGATCCTAAAATTCTTTTCTTAGTTGACTTGTTTGGTGGAAGTCCATTCAATGCCGCTAGTATATTAGTCTTTGATAACGTTAACATGGATGTGGTTACAGGTGTTAATCTTCCTATGTTGTTAGAGGTCTACTCTAATTTAGAAAATTCTACATTAAATGAATTAGTGGAAATAGCTATAAATTCAGCTCAAAAAAGTGTTTGCTCATTAAAAAAATCTATAGAACTAAATAAAGGAGATGACGATTTGTTATGAAAATTGGATTAGCTAGAATTGATGACAGATTAATTCATGGTCAAGTTGTAACAGTATGGACAAAAGAATGTAAATGCCAAAGGATTATTGTTTGTAACGATGAGGTTGCTAACGATAATCTTAGAAAAACTTTATTAACTCAAGTTGCTCCCCCTGGAGTAAAATCTCACGTTGTAAGTATAGATAAGGCTGTAAGAGTTTATAACAATCCTACTTATGCAAATGATACGGTTTTATTCTTATTTACTAATCCTACTGATGTAGTAAGACTTGTAGATGCTGGAGTAACTATTAAGTCTGTTAACATTGGTGGTATGTGCTTTAAAGAAGGCAAAAAGCAATTAACTACCGCTGTATCTGTAAACGAAGAAGATGTTAAAGCTTTCAGATATCTTGATAGTAAAGGTATAGAGTTAGAAATAAGAAAGGTTGCATCTGATTCTAAAACTAACATTATACCTCTGATAAATAAAATTTTTTAATTAGTCTATAAATTTTTTTATATAAAAGGGAGGTCTACTCTATGTCAACTATTCAAATTATTCTTATCTTTTTAGTTGCATGTATATCTGGTATGGGTAGTGTTCTTGATGAATTTCAAACTCATAGACCACTTATAGCATGTACGCTTATCGGACTTATATTAGGTGATCTTACAACAGGTATCATAATTGGTGGTACTCTAGAAATGATGGCACTTGGATGGATGAATATCGGTGCTGCAATGGCTCCTGATGCTGCTTTAGCATCAATCATATCTACTATTATAGTTATAGCTGGAAAACAAGAAATGGGAGCTGGTATTGCTTTAGCAGTTCCGCTAGCTGCTGCCGGTCAAGTTTTAACTATATTCGCTAGAACTATAACTGTTTTCTTCCAACATCAAGCTGATAAATATGCTGAAAAAGGTGATTTAAATGGAATTGACATGTGTCATCTATTAGCATTAGTTATCCAAGCTCTACGTGTATCTATTCCTTCATTAATAGTTGCTATATTCATAGGAACTGAAGCTGTTCAAAACATGCTTAATGCTATCCCTCAATGGTTAAGTGGCGGCCTTGGAGTTGCTGGTGGATTTATAGTTGTTGTCGGATATGCAATGGTTATAAATATGATGGAGGCAAAATACTTAATGCCTTTCCTATTCTTAGGATTCGTAGTTGCTGCATTTACTGACTTTAATCTTATAGCTCTTGGTGTTTTAGGAACAGTAGCTGCAATAGTTTATATTCAATTAAATCCTAAATATAACGAATCTAAAACTGTTACAATAGTAGCAAATAACGATAATGATGATTTATTAGACTAAGAAAGGAGTGTAAGTAATGAGTGAAATAAAATTAACAAAACAAGATCGTATTCATGTATTTCTTCGTTCCAATCTTCATCAAGGTTCTTGGAACTTTGAAAGAATGCAAGCTTTAGGATATTGCTATGCTATGATACCTGCAATAAAAAGATTATATCAAGGCGAAGATAGAAAGAAGGCCTTAAAAAGACATCTAGAGTTCTTTAATACTCAGCCATTTGTAACTGCTCCTATACTAGGCGTTAATCTTGCTATGGAAGAACAAAAAGCAAATGGTGCTGATATAGATGATGGTTCAATTAATGGTTTAAAGGTTGGTTTAATGGGACCTTTAGCAGGTGTTGGTGATCCAATATTCTGGGGTACTTTAAGACCAGTAACTGCTGCATTAGGAGCTTCTTTAGCACTTACCGGTAGCTTACTTGGACCTCTTCTTTTCTTCCTTCTATTCAATGTAGTTCGCCTTGGATTTAGATGGATAGGTATCGAATATGGTTATACTAAAGGTACTGATATAATCAAAGACATGGGTGGAAATAAGCTTCAAAAATTAACAGAAGGAGCTTCAATTCTTGGTTTATTCGTAATCGGAGCTTTAATTTGTAAGTGGACAACTGTTAATATTCCATTTGTATTAGCAGAATATACTGCTCAAGATGGTACAAACGTAGTTACTACAATTCAAAGTGTACTTGATAGCTTACTTCCAGGTTTAATTCCTTTATTGATGACTTTTGGTTGTATGAAACTTCTTAAGAAAAAAGTTAATCCTTTATGGATAATCTTCGGATTATTTGGAATTGGAATTATAGGATATGTATTAGGTATATTAGCTTAATAAAAAAGTACAAAGCACTTTTAATGAAAAATTATAAGTTTATAATTCTAAATTAATGTGGAAACTGCTAAGGCAGTTTCTTTTTTTAACATTACTATAAATGAATTTCTCTCTTTAATTTATAATTTATACTTTATAATTTTCCATTATATAAATTTTTTTATTAAGAATACACATACTATAAATAAAATAATTATGTAAATTATATATTCACCTATCATTGTATATAATGTGTTATGATTTATAATATCTACAGATGAATTTATATATCCTTGCTTTAAAGTACTTAACCTTTCTACTACTCTTCCCTTATTATCTATAAAACAAGAAATTCCCGTATTAGCGGCTCTTACAACATATCTATTATTTTCAATAGCCCTTAGAACCGCATTATTATTATGTTCATAAACCGCTTTAGAATCTTTAAACCAAGAGTCATTACTTGCTATAAATATTACTTCAGCCCCATCTTTTACACTTTCTATTACTAATTGAGGAAATACCGATTCATAGCATACTAAGCACCCTATTTTAGAGTTGTTGTCATCAATAATTACTGATTTCTCTCCTGCTTTAAGATCTCCATCTACTAGGTTTAATTCTTTAATTATGGGAATCTTTTCTAATAGGAATTCTTCAAAAGGTAATGCTTCACCAAATGGTACTAGATGCCTCTTAAAATAAATATCTTCAATCTTCCCAGAACTATCTATAGCCACTATAGAATTATACTTATAACAATCATTTTTATAGTCAGTATAAAAGGTACCAGTCATAAATGTAATATTCAGACTTTTAGCTAATTCCTTATATTCTTCTAATATCCAGCTATCATTTGAAATATCTACAGGTATAGCAGTCTCTGGCCATAATACTACTTCAGTTTTCTTGCCATATTTATTGCTATTTTCAACTGCCTCTATAGTTAATTTTTTATAAATATTAAAATTTTTTAATGTGTCTCCATTTTGCCATTTCTCGGTGGTATTAATATTTCCTTGTACTACAGTTACATTTACCTTTTCCCCATAGTTCTCTTCATTTAAGCTGAAGTATCCATAAGATATATTAATAACAAAAATTAGTATAGCTATAAAAATTGACTTCATAGCTATAACTTTACTTTTCTTATAATTAATAATTCCTTCTAAAATCATCCCATTAAAAACTATTATTATAATGCTAATAAAGCTACTTCCAAATAAAGATACACTTTGAATTACAGGTAAGTAATCTACCTGAGATATAGCAAGCTTCCCCCATGGAAATCCTAACAACCCTTGTTCTTGTATATATTCAATTACAAACCACAAACTTGCTATAGTAAAAATATTTAATAAATTACTTTTTACTTTTAGATATTTAAAAATTCCAAGCACAATACCTATTACTAAACCTTCTAATAAACTAATTAATATCCACCCACAAAAAAGTATTAACATGCTTTTCGCTTTTCCCAAATCAAGCCACTCAAAAGGATATAAATTGAATATCCAATGTAATATTACTAAATAGTAAGTAGTTCCAAAAATAGTTCCTATCTTAAATATTTTTATAAAAGTATTTTCTTGTCTAATTAATATATAAAGCAAAGGAATAAAACTTATCCACATAAGTACTCCTAAGTTATCAACAGTAAATGCTATTCCACTTACAATAGCTGATAAAACTATTAATAATATTTCACTTTTATATAAATATGTTTTCATTCTAATATCCCCTAATAGATTTAATATTTTTAAGTATTAACATAAAACTTTTTATTAAACCATCAGTATCAGTTAATATTTAATAATAAAAAAGGCTGTGCCTAAGCACTAGCCTCCTTATAAAAATATCTGATAACAGGTTAAATATTTGTTGCATAGCCCAAATCTTTGGCTCTCTTTCGTGCTGTTATCTGACTTATATTTGAGAATTCTCTATACTATAGTTTATTACCATATATCAAAAAAGTTTACAATTTATTTTGATATATTTATAATTATGCTATATTTTCTAGTTTTTCTTCTTTTTCTATTATAGTAACATTTTCTTTTCTATCAGCAATGTTTTCCTTAACAACCTTAACTGTTTGTATTATTATAGTTGGTATTACTGCTAGTAAATATATTAATCCATATTGATTTAAGCTTAAACTTTCAACTTGGAATAAGTTTTGTAAAAATGGTACAAATAAAACTGAATTTAATAATATTAATCCAATTCCAAAAGCTCCCCAAGCATATCTATTACCAAATACTCCTAATCTAAATATTGAATTTTTACCTCTACAGTTAAATCCATGGAATAATCTAGCTAAACAAAGTGTTGCAAATGCCATAGTTGAAGCTGTTAATGGAGTTGTCCCTTTAGCTCCTCCCATATAAAATGCTACTAAAGTAACTACTCCTATTAGTAATCCTTCCAGTCCAACACCTAATAAGAAGTCTTTAGTTAATATTGATTCACTTCTTCCTCTTGGTTTTTCATTTAATAATCCCTTATTAGCCTTTTCCATACCTATAGCTATAGCTGGAAGACTATCAGTTAAAAGATTCATAAATAGTAAGTGTACTGGTGCAAATATCATTGGTAAAGCCATTATTGAAGAATATAAAACAGCAATTATACCTGCAGTGTTACCTGATAATAAGAACTTAATTGAGTTCTTGATATTATTATATACATTTCTACCATTAGCAACAGACTTAACTATTGTTGCAAAGTTATCATCTGTTAATATCATAGATGCTGCGTCCTTTGAAACTTCTGTTCCTGTAATACCCATTGCTATACCAATATCAGCTTGCTTTAATGCTGGAGCATCATTAACACCATCACCAGTCATAGCAACTATTTCACCTTTTTCTTGCCATGCTTTTACTATTCTAATCTTATGCTCTGGTGAAACTCTAGCATAAACTGAGATATGCTCAATATTATTTTTCAATTCTTCATCATTCATTTTATCTATTTCTAGACCTTCTATAGCCCTATCGCCATCTCTTAAAATACCAATTTCCTTTGCAATAGCTGATGCTGTAATTTTATGGTCTCCAGTAATCATTATAGGTTTAATACCTGCTCTTATACAATCAGCAACAGCTTGTTTACTTTCTTCTCTTGGAGGATCTATCATTGAAATTAATCCTATGAAAGTAAAGTTATTTTCATCATTTAAAGTTAAATCTCTAACTTCTGATAACTCTTTATATCCAAAAGCTAAAACTCTTAATCCATTTTCAGATAGTTCTTTATTAGTTATTATTATATTTTGCTTATCTTCATAACTAATTTCCTTAATACCTTCAGAAGTCATAATATACTTAACTCTATCAAGCATTACATCTAATGCACCTTTGGTGAACATTATATTCTTGTTATCTATATTATGAAGAGTACTCATAAGTTTTCTATCTGAATCAAATGGAATTTCTGCTAATCTAGAAATATCTCCACGTAATCTTAACTCATCAATTGAAAGCTTATGCCCTAAGTTAACTAAAGCAACTTCTGTAGGATCTCCAATTTCTTTTCCATCTTGTGATGTAGAATCATTACAAAGTATAGAATTCTTTAATAAGTACGCTTGTACATTATCATCTAAACTTAAACTTTCACCATCTATAAGTTTTCCGTCAACATATACTTTTTTAACAGTCATTTTATTTTGAGTTAATGTACCAGTCTTATCAGAACAAATTATAGACACTGATCCTAACCCTTCTACAGCTTTTAACTTCTTAATAATAGCATTTTCCTTAGCCATCTTTTGAGTGCCTAAAGCAAGAACTATAGTTACTATTGAGCTTAAAGCTTCTGGGATAGCTGCAACTGCAAGGGCAACTGCAAACATTAACGAATCAAGTACATCCATTTTTCTATATAATGATAATCCAAATACAACAACACAAATAGCCAATATTATAAACGCTAATTTTTTACTAAAATCATCTAAACTAACTTGTAGTGGAGTCTTCTTTTCTTGAGTTTCTTCCATAAGAGTAGCTATCTTACCAATCTCAGTTTTCATACCTGTTGAAGTAACTAATACTAATGCTCTACCGTATGTAACTAGAGATCCTGAGAATACCATATTTTTTTGATCACCTAAGGCAACTTCTTCTTTATCTATCATTTCGGTTGTCTTATCCACACTTAAAGATTCTCCAGTTAATGAGCTTTCATTTACCTGAAGTGAATAATTCTCAATAATTCTTCCATCTGCAGCTACTAAGTCTCCAGCTTCTAATATTAAAATATCTCCAGGTACTACATTTTTAGAATCTATCTCTATTTTTGCTCCATCTCTTATAACCTTAGCTGAAGGAGATGATAAAGCTTTAAGAGAATCTAAAGATTGCTCTGCCTTAAAATGTTGCACAGTTCCAAGTATTGCATTTAGAATAATAACTGCAAATATTACTAATGTACTTTCTACATTATGACTCATCATTGATATTATTCCTGCAATGATTAATATAAATACTAATAAATCCTTAAACTGACTTAAAAACACTTGGATAACTGTTTGTTTCTTCTTTTCATTAAGTGCATTCAATCCATGTTTAGTTAAGCTTTCCGTCACTTGCTGTGATGTTAAACCATCTTTTGTAACATTAAAATCTTTTAATGAATCTTCTACGTTAGTATTAAAATAACTTTTCATAATTTTTCCCCCTTATCAAATTTACAATAATATGAGTCAATATAAAAAGAGACTCTTAATATAGTTCTCATTAAAATAACTTAAATGTTATCTTTATAAGAATTATATTAAAAGTCTCGTAACCCGGTAGGCACATAACACCAGACTTAAAAGTCGCGATTGTTGATGTTATATTTTAAACTACTCCCCTTTAATCAATATTAACTTTATATAGTATTATATACCACTTATTTTAAAATGTCAATTATTTATAATTCATTTTACAATTATTTAACAAATTAAAAAAAATAACTGATTTATTAAAATATATACCCTTAACTGTATTTTTATGGTATAATAATGGTATAAACCTACCAGGCAAAAATAGGTTTGAAAACGAAGGTAATCTGCTAATACCTTCGTTTTTACTTTAATTTTTTATTATTGTAAACGTTTTAAAGGAATTTTTTTATTCTTGCCGAATATTTATATTATAAAAGTATTTAGCGAGGTGACTTATGAACCATATATTTTATATTAGTAATGATTGTATAGAAGTATTCCTGTCTGATACTTCTTCTACTGAAGATGATGAATTATTAGCTAAAGCATTAAATTTTATGAGAAACTCTGGTTTAACAGTTACTTTAAAAGGATTCGATAAATATAATCGAGCTATAGTAGATATTGATGGCGTAATACATACTGTAGCTAAAAATGGGACCTTAGGTCTAAGCCAAAGATTTATTACAGCAAAACATCAAGTATCAATCGTAGAAAACTCTAAAAGATATAATAATATAGCTAAATTATTAGCATAGTGTATTTAATTTAAACAACCTCTAAAAATATAAATTTCATAGTTTATATTTTTAGAGGTTGTTAATTTTTTTATATTTTTTACTCTACCCAAAGTTGTGATGAATATATCCCCCCCTTTCCAGAAATAATCACACTTATTATACAAACACTCATAGCAAATACTATATTTACAGATCCAAACAATTCAAGATACATAATAAAACATGCTATTGGAGCATTGGTTGCTCCAGCGAATACCCCAACTAACCCTAATGCTGCCGCTACCGATCTTGGAACTCCAAATATATTGGATAAAGTAGACCCTAATGTTGCTCCAATTACAAATAGTGGCGTTACTTCTCCACCTTGATATCCTGCACCCAAGCAAAGTGTTGTTAAAACTAGCTTAATCAAAAAAGCAAAATTAGGCACTTCTTTAATAAATGCATCTGTTAATAATCCTAGACTCAAATTATTATACATTCTATTACCTATAATAAGTGTTGCAATCATCATTAAACTTCCACCTACAAATATTTTCAAATAATTATTACTTATATATTTACCTAATACATATTTGAAAAGCTTAGTCATATCTATAAATAATTTACTAGCTAAACCAAAGCAAATAGCTAAGGCTATTATTCTTAATATATTAGTAAACATAAATGGTTCTACTGGTGGAATATTAAAATGTGTATGCTTTACTCCTAAAAACCTGACAACTCTATCCCCTACTATAGCTGCAGTTATTGCAGGTAACATTGAATCGTAACTTAAACTTCCAATATATGATACTTCTAATGCAAATACTGTTCCTGTAAGAGGTGTTCCAAAGACAGATGAAAATCCCGCTGCAACTCCACTAATTAACAAAATCTTTTTATCTTGATTTTTATTTATCATCTTACATAAATAATTACCTATTGTTCCTCCAATTTGCACCCCAGTTCCTTCTCTCCCTACAGACCCACCAAATAAATGAGTTAATACTGTACCTACAAATACTAATGGGGCCATAATAAACTTAATTTCTTCTGTGCTACCGTTTATATTTTCAATTATTATATTATTCCCTTTACTAGAGTTTCCTCCAAACTTCTTATAAAGAAATGTCATTAATACTCCTGAAATAGGTAACATCCATATAAGATTATAATAATTCAAATTTAAATATATAGCTTTTTCTAGTAATATTAAAAAAACGCCTATAGAAATCCCTGATAATAATCCAATTATAACTGCAATAAATGTAAGCTTTAAAATTTTTATAGATTTCATCTTTGTCACTCCATACATTCATTAATGATATTAAGTTTCCCATAATTTCAAAATAATATTTTAAAACTAAATGTATATTATACTTGCACATTTAATTTCAAAGTGTTATATTATATTCATAGATAATGATTATTAAATAATATAGATTCAAAAGGAGTTTTAATTATGTTAGATAAAAAAACAATAGATATAATAAAAAGTACAGTCCCAGCTTTAAAGGCACATGGATTAGAGATTACGAAAACTTTCTACAAAACAATGTTTGAAAGAAACCCTGAAGTTGCCCCACTATTTAATATGGATAGGCAAAAATCTGGAGAACAACCTAAAGCTTTAGCAATGTCAATACTAGCTTCTGCTCAAAATATAGACAACCTATCAGCTATAATGCCTGTAGTTGAAAAAATAGCTATAAGACATTGTGATTCAGGAGTAAAACCTGAACATTATCCAATAGTTGGAGAAAATTTATTACTTGCTATTAAAGAAGTTTTAGGAGATGCTGCTACAGATGAAATTATAGATGCTTGGGGCAAAACTTACGAAGTACTTGCTCAAGTGTTTATCGATGTTGAAGCTAAAATATATGCTTCAAGGGTTTAAAATATTCAAATAATACATTAACTAACGATATATCAGATAATATTGTAAAAAGTACACCTACATATATAACTAGGTTTAAGACATTACAAAAAAACTTAAAATAATATATAAATACAAAAGATAGTAGTTAAAAAGCAATATATTTTAACTACTATTTCTCATTTATTACATTTATACTAATTAAATATCTGTTTTTACATTTCACAAATATTATTTCCCTCTCATATAATACACTATAGCATTACTTGGAGTTGAATCATTTGATATACGCACTAGTTCTAGCAGGGGGAAAAGGTACTAGGTTATATCCCTTATCAAGGACTAACCAACCAAAACAATTCTTAAAACTAATTAATGGTAAAAGCTTTTTAGTAAACACTGTAGATAGAATTACTCCTCTTATTAATAAGGAGAATATTTACGTTGTTACTAATCAAGATTATGTAGATAAAATTAAGGAAGAGCTAAGCGATATAAATCCTGATAATATATTTACAGAACCTCAAAACAAGGAAACCGCAACTTGCATAGGTTTATCTGCAGTCAAGCTTTTAAAAAAGGATAAAGATGCCATAATGGTCGTCTTACCTTCAGATCACCATGTAGAAGGTAAGAAAGAATATTTAGATGTATTATCAGAAGCTATTGATATAGCTAATAAACGTCGAGGTATTGTAACTGTTGGCATTAATCCAACTAGACCTGAAACAGGGTATGGTTATATTGAAATGGGAGAAAGAATTGTATCTTCTGAGGCAGCTTACAAAATTGCTCGATTTACTGAAAAACCCAATATAGAGGTTGCTAAGGATTTTCTACTAAAAGGCACTTATCTATGGAACTCTGGTATGTTTATCTTTAGAGCAGATGTTATTCTGCGTGAAATAGAAAAATATCTTCCAAAGATGTATAAATCACTTATGGAGATTTATCAAAACATCGGTGAAGAATTTGAAGAGCAAGTAGTTAGGGAACAATACAATCTTATAGATGGAATATCTATTGACTTTGGCGTAATGCAACGTACTCGAAAGGCATATGTAATCAAAGGTAACTTTGCTTGGGATGATATTGGTAGTTTTACTGCACTTAGTCGCTTTTTAAGTCAGTCTAGCAGTAACAATATCAGTAAGAATGTATATGTTCAAGATTGTGAAAACTGTTCAATCTTTGGAGATAAAAATTTAATAATAGGTTTTGGCGTTAAGGATTTAGTAGTTGTAGATGCCGGTGATGTTATCCTTGTTATGGATAAGAATAAAGACCAGGAAATTAAACATCTATTAAATGACCTTAATACTAGCGAGCAATTTGATGATTTTGTATAAAATCATTGCTGTAAAGAGGCTACCATATTGGTGGCCTCTTTACAGTTATTTGAATAGTTTATTTCATTACTTTTCTTAATAGCTTTATCCTATCATTATAAGGTGCAAATCTTATCTTAAATTCTATAAATGTTCCTCTTTTCATTACTGACTTAGTATGAGTAAATGTATTGAAACTATCTTTCCCGTGATATTTTCCTAAACCACTTGGTCCAACTCCGCCAAAAGGAAGATTTCCATTAGCCACATGTATTATAGTATCATTTATAGTTACTCCACCAGCACTAGTTCTTTCTATAACATATTCTATTTTTTTGTTACTCTCAGAAAAATAATATAAAGCTAGCGGTTTTTCTCTCTTGTTAATAATACTAATTATTTCATTTAGGTCATTAAATTCTATTACTGGAAGTATTGGCCCAAAAATTTCATCAGTCATAACTAATGACTCTAATTTTACATTAGTTAAAATGGTTGGCTCCATATATAATGTTTCTTTATCAATTTCTCCTCCAAAATATATTTCTCCATCCTTTAAATAATTAGAAAATCTATCTAAAGATATAGTGTTTACTATCCTAGGGTAATCTGGACTTTTCTTTATATTTTCTCCAAATTGATTTTTAATTTCTTTAACTAAAGCCTTTAAAAATTTATCTTTTATATTTTTGTGTATAAACAAATAGTCAGGAGCAACACAAGTTTGACCTGCATTTAAAAATTTTCCCCAAACTATCCTCTTTGCAGCTAAATTAATATCAGCATCACTATCTACTATACAAGGACTTTTTCCTCCGAGTTCTAAAGTTACAGGAGTAAGGTTTTTCGCTGCCTTTTCCATAACTATTTTCCCAACTCTTACACTACCAGTGAAGAATATATAATCAAAGGGTAAATCCAAAAGATAAGATACTACTTCTTTTCCTCCTAAAGGATCTACAACTCTTATATAACCCTTATCAAAATTATTATTTATAATCTTTTCTAATAACTTAGCTGTATTTATAGTATTCTCTGAAGGCTTTATTATTGCTGTATTTCCTGCTGATATAGCCCCAATCAGCGGTGCAAGAACTAACTGGAATGGGTAATTAAATGGACCAATTATTAAAGTAACTCCATAAGGTTCTTTATACACATAACTTTTAGATGGATAATGAACAATAGGAGAACTCCTTTTTTCTCTTTTCGCCCACTTTCTAATATTCTTTATATGTAAATTAATCTCATCGTATATTATACCAACCTCTGTTGCGTAAGCCTCAAAATTTGATTTTCCTAAATCCTTCTTTAAAGCTTGTAATATTTCCTCTTCATTTTTTTGTATAATTTTTTTCAACTTTTTTAATTCATTAATTCTAAAATCAATGTTTTTACTTTTTCCTAATTCAAAAAACTTTTTCTGTTCACTAAATATTAATTCTATCTCCTTCATATCTACCTCTCTAAATATATCCTTAATTAAATTTTATCATATTTAAAATTTCCTTCAAATATATTTATAGGCATACGAAATTCTGGCATTCCAGCTACATATGGTGCTATCTCATATTGTCCATAGTAGATAACTAGGTTTCCATCTTCTATATAAAATTTTGTCTTTTCATCTATTCCATTAAATCCTTCCTTTCCTGAAAAATACATGTCCGGATTTTTATTTATTTCACTTCTAATACTAGAATCAATTATATTTTTGTAATTATATTCTTCTTTAAAAAGATCTTTTAACGTTAATATTTCTCCTGTTAATTCATCAATATTATATGATTTTCTAGTTGTTGCCCCATGAGCTCCTCCTGTATATTGATAATAATCAATATACAAACTTACAATCTTTTGCAAACTAGTTATTTTATATTTAGACATAAGCTGATATGGGTTTAATGGAGGTGTTCCATTCTTAAAATACTCATCAGAAATATATTTAACATCATTTATCCACTCTTCTGTCCAATTTACAATTAAATTATTTATTTTATTTTCTTTATCTTCATTCGCCAATCCTTTTATCTGTGGAATAATTACATCGATTTGCAAATAATCATTTTTACTCTTATATATTTTATCCACAACATTAACTTGTGGAAAAATATTACTACTTCCCCTAGTTATCAACATACTTTGTGGATAAGATTGAAAAATTGTTGATAACATCACTATTACTAAAATCGCCTGTTTTAGCCATTTCATCGATATCTCTCCTCACTTTTCGACATATTACTTTCTTTTGTTAATATTATCTACATATTTGTTTATAATTATTAACATCACTATCAACAAATTTATAACAACTTATCCACAGCCACCTGTGGAAAGTGTGTGTAACTCCTTTATTTGTAAAAAATAATTTTAGATTAAATTTTCCCAAATATTTTTTTATTATACACATTAATTAATTCGTTATATAATCCACCAAAAAACATCATCTATCTCTTCATACTAGATATTGAATTACGTTTTTACCTTTAATTTTGGCAAAAAAAGAAACTGCATAGGCAGTTTCAAATAATTTTAATAATAATTCTCTTTTATTTACTCAACATCTTTAGTTTTTATAGATGTTGATATTAATTCATTAAGATCTTTTAGCTCTTTTTCAGTTAAATCCCGCCATTGGCCAACCTTTAAATTATCTAAATTAACATTCATAATTCTTATCCTCTTAAGTTTTGTAACTTCATAGCCTAAAGCTTCACACATTCTTCTAATTTGTCTGTTCAAGCCTTGTGTAAGTATAATTCTAAAAGTATTATTACCTTCTTTTCTTACGTAACATTTTTTCGTTACTTGACCTAATATTCTTATCCCATTACTCATTCTTCTAACAAACTCATCATTTATTGGTTTATTTACAGTTACTATATATTCTTTTTCATGATTATTTCCAGCTCTAAGAATCTTATTAACTATGTCACCATCATTCGTTAAGAATATTAATCCTTGTGAATCTTTATCTAATCTTCCTATAGGAAATATTCTTTTATCATGCTTAACAAAGTCAACTATGTTTCCCTTAACCTTATGTTCAGTTGTACATGTAATACCCACAGGTTTATTCAAAGCTATATAAACTAATTCTTCATCTTTATATATCTTTTTTCCATCAACTCTTACAACTTGACCTTTTGAAACTTTGGTTCCCATAGTAGCTTTTATATTATCTATAGTAACTCTTCCGCTCTCAATTAATTTATCTGCCTCTCTTCTTGAACAATATCCCGATTCACTTATATATTTATTAAGTCTTATATCATCTGGTCTATCATTATGTATAATTATTTTCTTATTAATCCTTTGTGAATTTTGTTTCATATACTTACCTCTTACTAATATAAATTCTGCTCCATTCCAGAATTATTTAATTTAAAATCTATTTGTTCAACATATATGTAATCCTCTGTCTTAGACAATGCACCATATTTTATTGGTTTTCCATTTACAGCTACTATTATACCTGTTTGAGGCATCATGTCGTTCTCATTTGCATACTTAATTATACTATATATTGCATAATCTACTCCCTTATCAATAACATCAATGGTTTCTACCATTTTGTTTCCTCTTTCAGTTCTAGAGTATATATTCTTTATTTTATCAAAAGAATTTACCTCTAATATAATATCTGATGTCGTTCCTACCATTACAGTACTTACTACTTTAGTATATCTAAAAATTGTTATTCCAATAAGAACTATAAAAATAGCAGCTAACATGGATATGTGAAATTTATAATCACTCAATAATTTCTTCGGAGTTGCTGTAACCTCTTCACCTATAGATGTTATATCATTTGTCTTAACCTTTATTAAGTCGCCCATAGATGTCATTATCATAACATTCTTTTTTCTGCAGCTTATAACAATACCCTTCACATCATTATTATCTTTTAAAATACTTAATGCATTTACATCTATATCTCTTTCTTCATCTTCTATGACTCTTAAATAGTCTTGTATATGCTTATATTTAGGATCTGATAATATAACAACATACGTTATTATATTATCTCTCCATTCCTCTAAATATCTTCTAGTCTTGCCAAATTCCTTCGCTACTACACTCATAGGAATACTTTTTTTACTTTTAAATTTATCTAATATCTCTACATCTTGAACTATAAAAAAAGCTATGTTTAATAGTTCATTTTTTATAGAATAAGGTACTTCTCTTAATGCTAAATCTTTTAGTACTACTCTATAATTAATAAGTTCTTTTTTTAATACTAAAATTTGTTCTTTTCTTTCTTCAATTATTTCATCACTTATTACTATAAGCGGTGCCATAGATGAAAACCTATATACTGTTCTTTCGTCCTTACCCATTTTTATCCCCTAACTACTTAAGCTTTCTTCTGAAATTAGCTTTCCCTTTACTATAACTCTTTGCTTTGCCCCTACTGTACATGTTACTAATGTCATAGTTGCTTCTTTTGTATTATCTAAGACCTGAACATCCTCAGGTTCTACAATAAAATTATCCTCTACCACATAAGTATATTTTTTATCCTGAGTTTTAACTATTACCTCATCTCCGGCCTTAACTTTATATAAATTAATAAAAGCATCTGTATAATCAGAAACTCTATGTCCTGCTACTGCAAAATTCCCTTTCTCTCCTGGAGCAGCAGAATCAGTAAAATGTCCTAAAAAGTATTTAAGAACATCATCTGATATACCTTCAACTAATGCTTGAGATAATTTTATGCTTGGTATCTCTATTATAGCTATAGGTGTATATCCATTAATTTCATCTAGATTTACTGTCTCTTTATTTCCAGTTGAAGTACCTTCACTTATACCACTTTCAAACATTTCAATAATAGCTTTTTGTTTTCCAATAGTTTCTACTTTTTTATACACTACTGTTGCAATTATAGTTATCCCTACAACTATAAGTAGTAATCCAATAATCCTTCTAAACTTGTCCACTTCTCCACCACCCATAATTAAATTATTAAATAAGTTCATATTTTCTTTTTTATACATATATTATAGCATAAAGTATTTTAAATATATTATTTGAAATCAATAATATTCAAGATCGGGTGGTTTAACATGCATCGTCAAAAAAATACTGTTGTCTATGTAGACTTCCTATTTACACGAAAAAAAATAAAATCAAAATTTATGATTTTATTATACTCATTTTATACAAAAATAAGAAAATCTTTTCTTAAATCTTCTCTAAAAAAACTCTACAAAAAATCAACTATATCAACTAAAGAACAAAGCTCTAATTATTAAAATCTATCCTTCTATTTAAAATTGAAATTTTCTATTGTATTTGTGGTAAAATATATTTATATTTTTATCGAGGTGATTTTAATGAGAATAGGAATGGGATATGATGTTCATAAATTAGTAGCAGATAGAGACTTAATATTAGGCGGAGTAAAAATTCCCTATGAGTTAGGTTTATTAGGACACTCTGATGCTGATGTTTTATTGCATGCAATAATGGATTCATTACTTGGAGCTTCTGCTCTTGGAGATATAGGAAAGCACTTTCCGGATACAGATCCAAAATATAAAGGTATTTCTAGTATACACTTACTAAAAGAAGTTGGTAAACTTTTAAAGGATAATGGTTTTGAGATAAATAATATAGATTCAACTATAATTGCTCAAAGACCAAAGATGGCTCCTCATATTCAAGATATGAGAAAAAATATAGCTGATGCATTAAATATCAATATAAATCAAATAAATGTTAAAGCTACAACAGAAGAAGGCCTTGGCTTCACTGGTGAAGGAAAAGGAATTTCATCGCAAAGCATCTGCCTAATCAGTGACAAGTTTCAAGTGACAAATGACAAATTATAATATGTTCCCTATAAAATAATTTAATATTATTGATTAAATCTCTTAGAATTTGTTAATAGTTTTAATATATAACTATTCTAAGGGGTTTATAATGACTAATAGCATAATAAGTACAAAATCTTTTAATTTTGCTATAGATATAATTAACTTATATAAATATCTATACTCAAACAAAGAGTATGTTCTTTCTAAACAAATTTTAAAATCTGGAACTAGTATCGGTGCTAACGTTAAAGAAGCTTTACGTGGTCAATCCAAAAGAGATTTTTTATCTAAAATGTATATATCACTTAAAGAAACCGATGAAACTGAATACTGGCTACTATTATTAATTGAATGTAATTATATAGATAAAGATTACGGGGACATACTTCTAATTAAATGTAGAGAAATTTCTAAAATATTAAATTCAATTGTTAAAACAACAAAACAAAACCTAGCAAATTAGAAACTAAATTATAAGAGCAAGTTGATTTAATAAGTCAACTTGCTCTTATAATTTATTTAACTATTTGCTTGTCACTTGTCACTTTTAATTTGTCACTTTTCTATAGTGCCAGAATATTGCTATAATCGCACAAACTCCCATTAAATATGGATAAAATAAATATTTCATAATTGCAAATGGTGATATAGCCGCCAGTCCTGCTGCTGAAATTAATTGTGCTCCATAAGGAATTATTCCTTGAAATACACAAGAGAACATGTCCATTATACCAGCTACTCTTTTTGGCTCAAGACCAACCTCATCTGATATATTTTTTGCTATAGGTCCGACTGTAACTATAGCTATTGTATTATTAGCAGTACAAATATCAACAAGACTTACTAATGTTGCTATTCCTAATTCAGCATTTCTCTTATTTTTGAATCCTCTTAATCCCTTACTTAATATATAATCTATTCCACCATTATGTTTTATTAATGATATTGTCCCTGATATTAACAGTGATATTATTATAAGTTCCCCCATCCCCATAACTCCTGTTGCTATAGATTGAGATAATGCCATTATATCAAAGCTTCCAAAATATATACCTATACAACCTGCTATTATAATTCCACCTAAAAGAACTAGTATAACATTTAATCCTAATAAAGATGAAACAATTACAGCTATATAAGGTAATATTTTAATTAAACTAAATTCTAAGGATTCCACTTGTGTTACTCCAGCATTTCTTGTTAAAAATGCTAATAATAGAGCTGTAATTATTGCAGCTGGTAAAACTATTTTAAAGTTCATCTTAAACTTATCCTTCATTTCACATCCTTGTGTTCTAGTTGCAGCTATAGTTGTATCTGAAATAATCGAAAGGTTATCCCCAAACATAGCCCCACTTACTACTGCTCCTACTGCTAAAGCGACTAACACCCCTGTTTTATCTGCTATTCCAACTGCTATTGGAACTAAGGCAACTATCGTCCCCATCGATGTACCTACAGATAACGCTATAAAACATGATATTATAAATAATCCAGCTATTAAAAGATTGCTTGGTAATATTGATAATCCTAAATTAACTGTTGAATCAACAGCTCCCATATCTTTTGCAACTTGAGCAAACGCTCCTGCTAAAACAAATATTAATATCATTAATATTACGTTACTATCACCGGCCCCTTTACAAAAGATTTCTATTTTATCCGATAATGATTCTTTTCTATTCATAAGTATTGCTGTAAATGCTGCCACTGAAAATGGTATTATTACTGATACTGCATACATATCTCCAGCCATTGCTGACAAACCTACATAAACTATTAAAAAAACTAGTAATGGTAATAAGGCACTTAAACTTCCCTTTTTCTGCATCGTGTTTCCTCTCTCCTTTTTACTTATCTAAGAAATAAAAAAACTTCAGTAATAAATACTGAAGCTCTGCATTCTTAATATTTATACTTCTTATCTATCAGGATTTAGCACCACACTTTTTAGTTAAGAGTTAATAGTTAACAGATAAGAATTGTTTTAAAACTTATTCTTAACTTTTAACTTAACACTAACTAAACTAATTAAAAGACATACTATGTAAACTTAATACTAACTATTAACTATACACTGTTAACTATTAACTAGTCGTAGGTTGCCGGGCTTCATAGGGCCAGTCCCTCCACCGCTCTTGATAAGGTATTCTCTTTTTATATAACTATACTAACAAATTTAAACAAGCACTGTCAATAACTTTGTTTTCTAGTCATAATAAAAAAGATGGAATATAATCCATCTTTTTTATTTGGTGCGCCATCACGGGTTCGAACCGGGGACACCCTGATTAAGAGTCAGGTGCTCTACCAACTGAGCTAATAGCGCATATTTAATACTAACTTTATACTATAATTATAGTATTTTAATGGAGCGGGTAGTGGGAATCGAACCCACCTTTCCAGCTTGGAAGGCTGGAGTATTACCGATATACGATACCCGCATAAGTCTCTTTTCATATTAAATTTTATCACCTGAATTTTTAAATGTCAATAATTACTATACTATTTTTTTAATAAATACTTACTACTCCACTTATGTAATATTCATTCCGAATCTATCACATTATAATCTCCAAATTAATATAATATATTATAGAAGGTTAATTTATCTTAATTAATATAATAAAATTTCATTAATATATTATTTTCTAAATTAATATATTATACTATAGTAACATTTGAAACAAATTAATATTGATAATATAATATATATATTAAATTAAAAGGGGGCAAAGGTTTGTACAAATGTGAAGTTTGTGGTGAAAGAGCAGATATTCATCATATAGTATTTAGAAGTCAAGGTGGTTTTGATATTGAAATAAACTATAAATATTTGTGTCCAAACCATCATCGTGGCAATGACGGGCCTCACCATAACCGTTTCGTTGATCTAAAGTATAAACTTGAGTTACAAGAGAAATTATATTATTGCCTTTCAAAAGATTATTATTGGCCAAAAGAACTAACCGAAATACTTGGAATCCATAATGGTTCACTAAAAAGGTTATTAAAAGACTTAAAAATTCACAAAGAAGGATATAGCAAAAATGATATAATATTTAAACTAATGGGAAGCGTTGTATACTCTTCAGAGATGATAGATGAACTTGCATTAGATTTATTAATAAATGAAATATAGGAACTGCATTATTAGCAGTTTCTTTTTTTATACTTATATATAGGCAAATACCTATATTAATTATAAAATATACGTATTTTACTAATATATATTTTCTCTTTATACTATTAGAGGGCTTTGTTAAAAGTATCAATTACAAGAAGGAGAATGTATTAATGGAAAATTTAAGAAATAAAAGAAATTGGAAAGTACTTTGGCAACTATTTAAATCAACATTTGTTCTTAGTGCCTTTACCTTTGGTGGAGGATTCGTTATCGTATCTCTTATGAAGAAAAAATTTGTCGAAGAACTAGGATGGTTAGACGAAAGTGAAATGCTAGACATAACAGCTATAGCACAATCTTCCCCAGGTCCTATTCCAATAAATGCATCCGTTATCTTAGGATATAGAATGCAAGGGATTTTGGGCTCAATTGTTGCTGTTGTAGGAACTTCTATTCCTCCTATCGCTATTATATCTGTTATCTCTTCATTTTATGTTAAATTTAGAGAAAGTCAAATTATCGGAACTGCATTAATGGTAATGAGAGCTGGTGTTGCTGCTGTAATATGTGACGTTGTTATAAACCTAGCTACAAATGTTATTAAAACAGGACAAGTTTTATATATTGCTCTAATGATAATTGCATTCATTATGACTTATGTATTAGGTATAAGTGCAATAACAGTAATTTTACTTTGTATTCTTGTAGGTATTGTAAATCTTATATTAGATATTAAAAATTCAAAGAAACAAGCAAACATGGAGGTATAATATGATAGGACTATTATTTTTAAGCTTTATTCAAGTAGGATTATTCAGTGTCGGTGGTGGATATGCTGCTATACCTCTAATTCAAAATCAAATAGTAAATGTTCATGGATTAATGACTCTTCAAGAGTTTGCTGATTTAATTACTATTGCTGAGATGACACCAGGACCTATCTCTATTAACTCTGCAACATTTGTTGGAACTAGGTTAGCTGGTTTACCTGGTGCACTTATTTGTACTTTAGGATGTATTATTCCTTCATTTATTATTTGTCTTATATTAGCTCATTACTATTATAAGTATCGTAACTTTGGAGGAGTTCAAACTATTCTTGCTAGTCTTCGTCCTGCAGTAGTTGCTCTTATAAGTTCAGCTGGACTATCAATCTTAACTCTTGCTATTTTTCAAGCTGAAAAGCAAGATATAGTATTATCAAATTTTAGACCTATAGAGTTTTTATTATTTGCGCTCGGTCTTTTCGCCATTAGAAAATTTAAAGTTAATCCAATACTAGTTATTTTCGGTTCAGGATTAATAGGAACGATAGCTTATATGGCATTTTAAAATTCTTTTTTTAGGCATTTTATACACTCAATTATTTTTTTCAAATGCTCTGATATAAACTTATCTTTATGGTACACCACACATATTTCTCTTAAAATATCTATATTTCTTATTGGAATTATATGTAGTGTACCATTTTTAAGTTCATTTTCTATTATTAAAGTAGATAATATTCCTAAACCTTGCCCTCCAATAACAGCATTCTTTATAGCTTCTGTATTATTACTATTCCATTTTTCATTTACAGATATATTATTTTCTTCTAATATTGAGTCAAAGCTTTCTCTAGCTCCGCTCCCCTTTTCTCTAAAAATCATATCCTGTCCTGTAAGTTCCTCTATATTTATTTCATCTTTATAATAAAAATTATGATTTCTACCTGCTACTAATACCAATCTATCATTATATATAGGAATTTTAACTAAGTCCTTATCATCAACTTTACCTTCAACTATTCCTATATCTAAATCACTATGTAATAACATATTTTCAATAATATTGGTATTATTTACAACTATCTTAGTTGATATATCTTTATTTTCTTCTTCAAACTTATTTATAATTTCATTTAACATACAAGTTCCTACAGTAACAGTTGCTCCAATATGTAAACAAATATTTTCTCCTGAATTTTTCAGAGCTGATTCCATTTCATTAAAAGATCCCACAATGTGTCTAGCATATCTTAATAGCAATTTCCCACTGTCTGTTATATAAAGCTTTTTTGAAAGCCTTTCAAATAATTTAACCCCATAATAATCTTCTATCTCTTTTATTGCCTGACTTACTGATGGTTGTGA
Organism: Clostridium hominis; assembly: GCF_014287825.1. Classification (NCBI taxonomy): domain Bacteria; kingdom Bacillati; phylum Bacillota; class Clostridia; order Eubacteriales; family Clostridiaceae; genus Clostridium; species Clostridium hominis. The sequence goes on along the minus strand of NZ_JACOOO010000047.1, from coordinate 138,933 downwards.
TATAAAAAGTTTTTCTGCAGCTTCACTCATTTTTCCACAATCAGCCACAGTTATAAAAATTTTTAAATGTCTTATATTCATATACCATACCTTCTCTCTTTATATGAATTGATTATACTACAAAAACAAAAAATAATAGCACTATTTATTTAGATATAAAATCTATTTAAATAATGCTACACTGACATTTTTTTATAATCCACACCCTAAAGCTATTAATATTTCATTAAAAAGCTTATCTTTATCTACAGAGTTTAAGTCATTAACTACTCTAATTGATCCTGATAATTTAAAATCAATTATAATACCATAGGTTATATCATTATCAAGACTAGCTTTAAGAGTAAATACTCCATTTTCATAATCCATACATTTCATATCTCCATTATTAGGATCTATAATCATAACTTCACTATCACTGTTTATTCCATTTAAATTTATAATAAATTCATCTTGCTGTTCTGCAATAGTTACAAAACTTTTTAAGTAAGTTCCGTCATATTCTTTATTTATCACATTTTTATCAGTCATCTCAAAAGAATACCCTGATACTATTTCTTCGTGCTTGTTGTTATCGTCTATTTTTTTATCTTTATTAATATTAATAATCAATCCTCCAAATACTCCTATAATAAATACTAAAAATATATAAATTATCATCTTTTGTTTATTCAATAAATCTACCACCTTACTATACATTAATGAAAATAAATCATTTAATGATTCACTCATATTTGTCTTTATTCTAGCAACTTAAAAACTTTTTAACAATTAGGTACTTTTTTGTAATCACCTAAAAAATTAATAATAAAAAGCATACTATTAACGATACTTTAATAATAAAAAAATCCTCGAAATAAATTCGAGGATTTTTATGGTGCAGATGAAGGGAGTCGAACCCCCACGCCAAGGGCGCTAGATCCTAAGTCTAGTGCGTCTGCCAATTTCGCCACATCTGCTTACTATATTATCTATTATACTCTCAATTTAAGGTTTTACAATACTTTAACTAATTAATTTTATATTTTTTCCAAAATTATTCTAATTTAATTTTTCAAACAAACCTCACCTCTAATAAAAGGTATATTTTTAATGCAACTACCTATTAACCATTAAAATTTTCCTTTCCTCTAAATGTTGACATAAATCACATAGATAATTATAATTATTCTTAAATATACTAAAGCGTTGAAGAGACGAGTAAACTACAATTTCATTTACAGAGAGAAAATACATTAGCTGTAAGTATTTTTATTTGAAACTAGTTGAAGACCAGCTCTGAGTGACTCTAATCAAGTCCGTATTCATCACGTTACGATGTTTATTAAGAGGCCTAGTTTAGGCAATTAAGGGTGGAACCGCGGGAAGAATTATATGCTCTCGTCCCTTTTCTATACTATTTTTTTGTATAAGAAAAGTGACGTTGAGCTTTTTTTATACAATAAATCAGCTTTTATATTATTATATTAAACATTCTAAAAACTATTTTGGGCAAAAAATTAAAATTTAAGGAAACGAAAGGAGATTTTAAATATGATAAAAGTTACTTTAAAAGACGGATCTATTAAAGAAGTTGAAAATGGATCATCAGTTTTAGACGTTGCTAAATCTATAAGTGAAGGGTTAGCTAGAAATTCTCAATGTGGTATTGTTAATGGAAAGGTTGTTGATTTAAGAACACCATTAAATGAAGATTGCGAATTAGCTATATGTACTTTTGATTCTCAAGAAGGAAAGGATGCTGTAAGACATAGTATTTCACACGTGCTAGCTGCAGCTGTTAAAAGATTATTCCCTGAAGCTAAGATTGCCATAGGCCCTTCAATAGCTAATGGTTTCTACTATGACTTTGATGTAGAAAAAGCTTTTACTGCTGAAGACTTAGTAAAAATCGAAGCTGAAATGAAAAAAATAATAAAGGAAAACCCTCAAATTGAAAGATTTGAACTTCCTAGAAATGAAGCTTTAGAGCTTATGAAAGATGAGCCTTATAAAGTTGAATTAATAAATGAACTTCCAGAAGATGAAGTTATTTCATTCTACAAGATGGGTGATTTCACTGACCTTTGTGCTGGTCCTCATGTAATGTCATTAAAGAACATTAAAGCTATCAAGCTTATAAGAAGTGCTGGCGCTTACTGGAAAGGTGACGAAAAGAACAAGATGCTTTCTAGAATATATGGTACTGCATTCTTAAAGAACGCAGATTTAGAGGCTCATTTAGCAGCTTTAGAGGAAGCTAAAAAAAGAGATCATAACAAATTAGGTAGAGAACTTGGAATCTTTACTACTGACGAAAAAGTAGGTCAAGGGCTTCCACTATTCATGCCTAAAGGAGCTAAACTATTCCAAACTCTTCAAAGATGGATTGAAGATGAAGAAGAAAAAAGAGGCTATGTTTTAACTAAAACTCCTTTTATGTCTAAGAATGACTTATTTGTTGCTTCTGGACATTGGAGCCACTATAAAGATGGTATGTTTGTATTAGGTGATGAAGAAAAAGATGCAGAAGTTATGGCTTTAAGACCTATGACTTGCCCATTCCAATTTACTGTTTATAATGCTGAACAACACAGTTATAGAGATCTTCCAATAAGATATGCAGAAACTTCTACTCTATTCAGAAAAGAAGCTTCTGGGGAAATGCACGGTCTTACTAGAGTTAGACAATTTACACTTTCAGAAGGACATATAATCTGTACTCCAGAACAAATCGAATCTGAATTCAAAGAAGTTATTGATTTAATAAACTATGTTATGGATACTTTAGGAATATCAGAAGATATATCTTACAGATTCTCTAAATGGGATCCAACAAATACTGAAAAATATATAAACAATCCAGAAGCTTGGGAAGCTACTCAAAACCAAATGAGAACTATATTAGATCATTTAAATATAGATTATGTTGAAGCTGAAGGCGAAGCTGCATTCTATGGACCAAAACTTGATATTCAATCTAAGAACGTTCATGGAAAAGAAGATACTATAATTACAGTTCAAATTGACTTTGCTTTAGGTGAAAGACTTGGTATGAGCTATATCGATAAAGATGGTGAAAAGAAAATACCATTTGTTATCCATAGATCTTCTATTGGATGTTATGAAAGAACTATAGCTACTTTAATAGAAAAATATGCAGGTGCTTTCCCAACATGGATGGCTCCAGTTCAAGCTAAAGTTTTACCTCTTTCAGATAAGTATGCTGATTATGCTGATAGCGTAGTTAGAACTTTAAAAAACAATGGTGTTAGAGTTGAAGTTGACCATAGAACTGAAAAAATTGGTTATAAGATTAGAGAAGCTAGACTTGAAAGAGTTCCTTACATCCTAGTTGTTGGTGAAAAAGAAGCTGCAAACAATGAAGTTTCAGTAAGAAGTAGAAAAAATGATGATGAAGGTGCTATTGCTTTAGATTCATTTGTTGAAAGAATAAAATCTGAAATAGCTAATAAAGAAAGATAAAATTTAATTATCTAAAAATCAAGAAGAGTAGGTAAATTTGTGTAAATCACAAATCTATCTACTCTCTTTTTGCTAATATAAAGTTATATCTGACCTTATCCAAGAATCCTCATATTTTATAAAGTTATATTCTTGAGTTACTGTCCACTCATCTGAAATTACTTTAGTATAAACTGCTTTAAATGTAGTTTCTGTTTGTTCTACGTGTAAATCGTCATCAAGTATAGAAATGCCAATTCCACCTTGTCCATATACTATATAAAAAACACCATCTTTTTCTAAAGTATAATTATCTAAAAAATAGTAAATTGCATCATCTAAATAATAATCATATAAAGCATTAAAAACTTCTTCTCTAGATTTATATATATTAGATATCGCTAAACTCCTTCCATCTTCAATAATCATTGTAGTACTATCAAAATTTGCACAATCTATTATATCAGTTAATGCATTTTTAGCTTGTAATGTAATTTTTCTAACCTCCAGCTCTGTAAGTGGACTATATACAACTTCCACCTTCAACTTAAAACTTCTGCCATACTGTTCATTTACGCCTTCATATTTAAAAGTTCCTTTGCTACTTGTATCTACTTGTTGATTATTCCAATGAATCGGAACATTAATGTCTTCCCCTCTTACATTTATAACCCCTTCTGTTGGAATAATACACTCTTCACCTTGTTTCACAATATAATCATATTCAACTACTTCAAAATTACTTTTTATATCCTCTGCTATTTGTTGCATGCCTTCTACATCAACCTTATTATCAATAGCTACTTTTATTATTTCATATGCATCATCAAACCTATTTTTCTTAATATATTCATCTTTAATTTCTAAATATAATTCTTTATTTCCTTTATCCATTAATATAACTTTATCATATAAATTTTTTGCTTCTTGAAAGTTATCTTCCTCTAAATACTTTTGCGCTTTATATTTTAACGTTTCAATCTCTTTTTCTTCTACCTTTATATCCTCTCTAATATCATTTGAAATAACAATTTCTTTTTCTTTAGAATCACAACCTGATAATACAGGTATTAACAATAAACTTATTAAAAATACTGATAAATACCTTGTAGCACTACTTTTAAGCATATTAATATATCTCCTTAACTTTTTATTATACTTATATTGTATTCCTCAATATTTTCTATTTTTTATACTATTGTTTCCAAATTATTTCCAAAACAAGGAATTTTTATATTAACGATAATTTCTTCCCCATTAGATATAGTAATTTCTCCATTATGATCTTTAATAATTTCACTACATAGATATAATCCCAATCCTCTACTTTCATCATATTTATATATATTATCTTTTACAAATGGATCAAATATTGAATTATATATATTGTCAGGAATTTTTTCACCATAATTTATAATATCTATACAATAATATCTTTCCTCAACTTTAGTATTGATATAAATAATATTAGAACTACTTGAGTACTTTATTGCATTATCTGCTATATTAATGAATAACTCTCTTATTTTATTAATTCTTCCATATATCTTACCTGGCGTTATATTTCTATTTATTTTAATACCGTATTTACTAGCCTTTATTTGCATGTCATCACATATTTGATTAATTACCTCATCTAAAGCTATCTCTATTTTATTCTCATCAACAGTTGATATTCCTTTAGATATTTTAATTAAATCTAAAACTAATAAATTAAGCCTCTCACTCTCTTCATATATTCTTTCTATTGATTTCTTCTTAAACTCTTCATCGTTAACAATATTATCCTTTATTATTTCTGCATATCCCATTATTGCTGTTAATGGAGTTTTTATTTCATGGGTAACATTATCAAAGAATTGCTTTCTACTTTTTTCTAAAGTTTCAACCTTTTCTTTTTCATTTTTAATAGTATCGATTTGAATTTGTATCTTGTTGTTCATATTATTAAATTCTTTTGATACTATCGACATCTCATCATTTCCACTATAAGAAATAACTGTATTGTAATTTCCTTTCCCAACTTCCTTTATTCCATTTATCAATAAACTTATTGGATAAGTAACCTTACTTGCTACTAAATAAGATAAGGTTAATATAAACAAAAACACTATTATTACAATTAGACCTATAAAAGTTATAGTATTACTATATTGCTTATATATATCATCAAATGATTTCTCTAAATGTAAAACACCTAAGCTTTCTTTATTTATAAAAATTAAATATGTTATAAATCCTTTCAATCCATTGTCTGTATATTTTAAATTAACTACCACCTCACCATCTACTGCTCTTAAATATAAACTCTCTATATTATCCACTTGATTTTCTATATTACTTACATAAACCTCTCCGTTTACCCCTATAATTTCAATATTGCTTTCATAATTTAATAATATATAGTTACTTAAGTATTCTGATTCTTGTAACAATAATTTTTTTTTATCTATTTCAGTATCTATAGTTAATCTATATTTTATAGACTCTCTAGTGCTTTTCATAATTTCTTCTAAAGAGTTCATAATATTACTCTCCATATCCCTTTTTAAAATACTCGCTATAGATAAATTCATAACTATTCCTAAAACAATAAGTATTGATAAAATTCCTACAGTTATCTTATACTTTATTTTCATTATATAACCTCATAACATAGCCAAATCCAAATACGGTTTCTATTATTGATTTATACTTTGTATCATCTAATTTACTTCTAATTCTTCTTACATGAATATCTATAGTTCTTAAATCCCCATCATATGTACATTCCCACACATTATCTAATAATTCCTCTCTTGAAAATACCCTATCTCTATTTTGAGATAAAAATTCTAACAATTGATATTCTTTTGGCTTTAATATAATTTCTTTATCATCCTTCATAACAACTCTACTATCATAATTAATTTTAATATGAGGAGTTAAACTTATAAATTTCATTTTAGCTCCTTCGGTATATTTTGCTACTCTTCTTAATGCTATTTTAACTCTAGTTAATACTTCTTTTATATGAAAAGGCTTAGTTATATAATCATCTGCACCAAGTTCCAATCCTAGGACTTTATCAAATACATCATTTCTTGCCGTTAATATTATTATAGGTATTCCATAAGTATTATTAATAAATTTACACAAATCAAACCCACTTTCGTCTGGCAAATTTATATCTAATAATGTTAAGTTAGGTAAAAATGTATTCAATAATTCTCTTGCTTCTCTCCCCTTAAAAGCGGACCTTACTATATATCCCTCCACCTTCAAAGAGTTAACTAGTATATCATTTATACTTTTATCATCCTCAATTACCAACACTTTACTTTCCAATACTTTTCCCCTTTTCTAATTTCTAACATACTAATAAATTATAATTGTACTTTTGGTTTTTTATGCAAAAAAGCTATTTCTTAATATCTATAAAGATATCAAAAAATAGCTAATGTTTATTATAATCATATAGTTATTAATTGTTTATTTGTAATAATATAATCTACTCTTATGTCATGATCTTCATATTCAATATTATCTAGTACTTGAAATCCATATGCTAACGCTACCTTATTTATTCTGCATTCTAAAACAGATAAATATTTATCATAATATCCTCCACCATAACCTATTCTATTTCCTACCTTATCAAAAGCTATTCCTGGAAGGACTATTAAATCAAAATCTGAGTCAATATAATTTTTATCCACAATATTGGGTTCTAATATACCATACTTATTAACATATAATTCATTTAAACTGTGAATTCTTATTGCTTTCATAGTTTTGTCTTCTATATTAATTTTAGGTACATAAATTGCCTTATCATTCTTTAATGAATAATCTATTATTTCTTTTGTATCTACTTCATCTTTACAGCTTACATAAATAAATATACTTTGGGCATCTTTATAAATCTTGCTATTAACTAATAAATCAAATATTGATTTATCCCATACTCCTCTTTCTTCGTCCTTTATATTTCGCCTTAATTTTAACACACTTTTTCTAATAATCTTCTTGTCCATTACTTATTCCTTTACTATAACTAATAACTTTAAATGATTTAATAAAAATAAGTATTCCTATTATAGGCACTATAATAAATAAAATTGCTGTCCATAGTTTTGACTCTGGATATACTACAAAATTCACTAAGAAATTATTAATAAAATGCATAGCCATACAAAGATAAATTGACCTTGTATAATAATAAGCTAGTCCAATTATTACACCTAAGAAAAATGCATTTACTCCTTGTGGTAAATTCATATGTGCTATACCAAATATAAGAGCTGAATATATTATCGCCTTTTTATAATTATATTTTTTTAATAGCCCATTTAATAATACACCCCTATATAAAATCTCCTCAAAAATAGGTGCAATAATACAGGTAGAAATAAATATAAAAATATAGGATGTATTTAAAAGGTATTCTTCTAAATATTCATATAATCCATCATTTAATGTAGGCATTGAATATAGAAAAATATCAAACACTCCATAAGTTATAAATATATACCCAATCATCAATCCTATACCAGCTAAATACTTTTTCTTAGATATTTCTTCTCTATACAGTATTTCTCCGTTAGTTTTAAAGCTTTTATTAATCACCACTATAACAATTAATATAACTCCATACTGATAGATAAAGTCGGTTATTGAGTTTAATATATTCTCACTCCAACTATTTACAAAAATTATATCTCTATAAAAATTTATAAATAAACTTATTGGAGTATATACAAAGCTATATGTTATATCAAAAAGAAATGATAATAATAAAGCTTTCCAAAAAGTAATAGGTTTAATCTCTAAACTTCCATTATTTAAGTTTTTAACATAATTTAATTTCATCATACACCCTTTAAAATTGTTATTATTATACAATTAATTATACACTTCTTCTAGTAGCTCCGCCAGGATAAATATTCATTTAGGGTGAAGAGAAATATTCACTTTGTAAAGAGAAATATACCTTCAGATAGATAAAAATGCTTTTTTCAAAAGCATCCATTTATCTTTGTGAAAGCAAATATTTCCTTGTGATATAGTCACGCATTTCTCTTGCCCATAGTAATATTTCTCATTTGATGGAGTCAAATTTAAAGTTTTGGTACAAAACTATTACATTCTGTTTCTCTTGTTGCGCAGGCATTCATACCTGCTATATGTATTGTTTCTGCAGCACACATACGATTTTCATTATAAGTACAGTTTTCAGCCTCACATTGAATAGATAAACTTGATTTTGGATTTTCAAAATTACTTGTAAAAGTTCCTTGTTTTTCTTCAAAACTATCACAACAAGTTGCTGAAGATGATACAGCTTCAGCACCTCCCACTGTTATTCCTTCTTTACAACAGCATTGTGAATTATTATGTATACAATTTTCTACACTACAAGTTAAATTAGTCATATTATTCCTCCTAAAATGCAAACAAGTCTTATATATATTTTAAGAAATAATGTTTGTTTTATTCACATATATAAATTAATTGTCAAATTTATTGTATTTATATAAGTTTTTATATAAGGTTACTTTCTTTTTTCCTTATATTAGATTAAAATTATTATTAATAGTAAATATATAAACTATAGTTTATCCATTGAAATTTAAATGACTCATAATTTATTTTCATAATATTTATTTAATTTCAAAACAAACTAAAATACGATAATAGGAGAGGTAATACTATGTCAAATGAAATTAATTCTTCTAATTTTATAAGAAATATAATTGTAGAAGACCTAGATAGCGGAAAGCATAAGGAAATAATAACTCGTTTTCCACCTGAACCTAATGGTTATCTTCATATAGGTCATGCTAAATCTATACTTTTAAATTTTGGATTAGCTGAAGAGTTTAAGGGTAAAACTCACTTAAGATTTGATGATACTAATCCAGTTAAAGAAGATACTGAATATGTTGAATCAATAAAAGAAGATGTTAAATGGCTTGGCGGAAACTGGGATGCTCTTTACTTTGCTTCGGATTACTTTGAAGAAATGTATAATAGAGCTGTTTTATTAATAAAAAAAGGATTAGCTTATGTTTGTGACTTAACACCTGATGAAGCTAAAGAATATAGAGGCACTTTAACTGAACCTGGTAAAGAGAGTCCTTATAGAAGTAGATCTATTGAAGAAAACCTTGATTTATTTGAAAGAATGAGAAAAGGTGAATTCAAAGATGGAGAGAAAGTTTTAAGAGCTAAAATAGATATGTCATCTCCTAATATGAATATGAGAGATCCAATAATTTATAGAATAGCTCATGCAACTCATCACAACACAGGCGATAAATGGTGTATATACCCAATGTATGACTTCGCTCATCCATTAGAAGATGCTATTGAATCTGTAACTCACTCTATTTGTACTTTAGAATTTGAAGATCACAGACCACTTTATGATTGGGTTGTTAAAGAATGTGAAATGGAAGCTACTCCACGACAAATCGAATTTGCTAGATTAAACATGACTAATACTGTTATGAGCAAGAGAAAGCTTAAACAATTAGTTGATGAAGGTGTTGTTGATGGATGGGATGACCCAAGAATGCCTACTATATCTGGTCTTAGAAGAAGAGGATGCACACCAGAAGCATTAAGAAACTTCTGCTCTGCTATAGGTGTAGCAAAAGCTAATTCAATAGTTGATTCTCAAATGCTAGATTATTTTATAAGAGAAGATTTACAAATGAAGGCTCCTCTAGCTATGGCTGTTTTAAGACCTTTAAAACTAGTTATAACAAATTATCCTGAAAATCAAACAGAAATGTTAGAAATAGAAAATAACGCTAAGGACGAATCTTTTGGTAAAAGATTAGTTCCATTCTCTAGAGAATTATATATCGAAAGAGAAGACTTTATGGAAGAACCAGTTAAGAAGTACTTTAGACTATTCCCAGGTAACGAAGTTAGATTAAAAGGTGCTTACTTTGTAAAATGTACAGATATAATTAAAGATGAAAACGGAGAAGTTATTGAAGTTCATTGTACTTATGATCCAGAAACTAAGAGTGGTTCAGGGTTTACAGGAAGAAAAGTTAAAGCTACTATTCACTGGGTTGATGCTAAAACTGCAAAGCCAGCTGAGTTTAGATTATATGAACCATTAATATTAGATGATCAAGAAGAAAATGAAGGTAAGCACTTCTTAGAACAAATAAACCCTAACTCAATGGAAATATTACAAGGTTTTATAGAACCAGTTGCTATAGAGAATGCTTCTGCATTAGATAAATTCCAAATGGTTAGAAACGGCTTCTTTACAGTTGATTCTAAATATACTGCTCCTGAAAAGTTAGTATTTAATAGAATTGTACCTTTAAAATCATCATTTAAATTATAAAAAAGAAGTGGCCAATGGCCACCTCTTTTTTGTTTGAATATAAATTTGAAAATTATTTTGAAATTTATTAATTTCTCAAAGATCCATTTTTATATTCATTTCCGTTGATTACCTCATTGTAATAAGGTGAAATGATTGAAATTAGTAGAAGTAAAGTATCGGGTTTGTACCTACTTCTGAGTCGCCAAATTTATTGTGTAGATGTCCATTTAATATCTGTAGCAGTTTTATCATCTTTATGGTTGCTACACCTTTGACAACTATTTAAACTTGATGTAGGTTTTGATGCCCATGCGTTATTTGTAGCTGTTTTACAATAATTATGCATTAGAAATCTCCTCCTTCATTAAGTTACAATAATAGTATGTCCCTTAAACTCGCCTTAATACATAGAACTTATTTCTAAGTTTATATATTAATGCTTAATTAGACAGTTATTTTTCATTTAATTAACACCATTGATTATTTGTGGCTGTCTTCTCTTGTTTTTTGTTGCATTTACAATTATCATAAACGCTTGATTTTACGCTAGCTGGTGATGCCCATTGATTATTAACAGCGGATTTCTCAGCTTCATAACATCCACAAGTACAATTTGAAGTACTATCATGCTTATCTTCATTATGACATTTACAATTTGAATGTTTGCTCATATAAATCTCCTCCTAAAGATATATTTAGCCCTGATACAGCTAAGTCTAATACTTAGTTCTACCACCGCTACAATAATAGTTTGTACATTATAATCTCTGTGATACCTTGTATTAATTGTTGAAAATAGCATTGTAATGATTTTATCCAATAATATTTAAATTATAATATTTAAATCCAATCTAATTTTATTATTATAAAAAATAAAAACTCCCTAATAAATAGAGAGTTTTTATATGAATATTTAACAACTTATAGACTTAAAAATCTTTCAAATCTTTCTCTTACTTTTTCTTCACCCATAATTTGCATTATAGTATAAAGATCTGGAGTATTAGTTCTGTGTGATAATGCACTTCTTACTGCACCAGCTACATCAGAAATCATTCCTTTGAAGGCATCTGGATTAGCCTTAAATTCTTTTCTATTTGCACAATATCCAAGTTCCGTACCTATTGCTTTTAGTTCTTCGAACCAAGTTTCTTGACTTCCGATATTAAAAGTAAATCTCTTTGCATATTCTTCTATTACAGCCTTAGCATTTTCTAAAGATAAAGTCTTTGGAAGCTCAACTTGTTCTGCTGTTTCATTATAGAATAATTCATCAAAGAAGTAGAATATTTTATCTTTAACTTCATCCCACTTAGCGAAATCTTTTCTTGGCTTTGGCCCTTCTTTATCTATATTAAATACTTCTTTAGCCATAGTTTCATTTGAAGTAATTAATTCAAACATTTCATTGTCAAATTCTTTAGCCCATGTTGTATATTGGTCATATACTTCGTTTGCAGGCATTCTAGCAATAACATCTTTAGATACATCATTTAGCTTAACTAAATCAAATAATGCCCCGCTCTTACTCATTTTTTCTAGTTGTACATTAAATTCATGATAATCAGCTGTTGGATTTTCTGCTCTCCATTCTTCATATGTTGAGTTTACTATATTTAATAAGTATTCAATAACACATACTGTTGGATATCCAACTTCCTTATAGTAAGAAACTGCAGCTTCTGCATCCTTTCTCTTAGAAAGCTTTCTCTTTGATCCGCCTTCTTGCTTCATTATTGTTGGAATATGTGCGTATTGTGGTCTTTCGAATCCTAAAACATCAAATAATTGAACATGTATTGGAAGTGATGATAACCACTCTTCTCCTCTAATAACATGAGTTGTTCTCATTAGATAATCATCTATTGCATGAGCAAAGTGATATGTTGGAAGTCCATCACCTTTAATTATAACAACGTCTTGATTGTTTTCCGGGAAAGATATATCACCTTTAATTAAATCATGGAACTCAACTCTATTTTCTATGTTTCCTGGTGATTTTAATCTTAAAATATAACTTTCTCCATTGTTTATTCTTTCTATAGCTTCTTCTTCAGTTATATTTCTGAATTTAGCATATTCTCCATAATACCCTGGAGTTATCTTATTTGCTACTTGTCTTTCTCTTAATTCAGCCAATTCTTCTGGAGTACAGAAACAAGGATAAACTAATCCTTTTAATAATAAATCCTTTGCAAATGTTTTGTATATATCTGCTCTTTCACTTTGTCTATATGGACCATACTCACCTTTTGAAGTGTTTTGTCCAGTCATTCCTTCACTAAAGTCCATCCCAAAGTTGTGCATTGTTGCAATAGTATCTTCTATAGCTCCTTCAACTTCTCTTTTTTGGTCTGTATCTTCTATTCTTAAGAAAAATACTCCTTCAGTTTGACTTGCTAATCTTTCGTTTATTAAAGCTGCAAATACTCCCCCAATATGTTGGAAACCTGTTGGAGATGGTGCGTATCTACATACTACAGCACCTTCCTTTAAATTTCTTTTAGGGTATTTTTCAAGATAATATTGTGTTGTTTTATCAACATTAGGGAATATTAATTCTGCTAATTTTTCAAATGCCATTTTGCTCTCCTCTTTCTCCAATTAAAATTTAATAATAAAAAAATAAAAAAGTCCTTCGTCCTAGAAAAATTCTTAGGACGAAAGACATATCTTCCGCGTTACCACCTAAATTGGTTAAATATTAACCCACTTAATTAAAATATAGCTCCAAAGCTTCCTTCAGTAATATTAAATACTAGTTCTCACCATACCTAGCTCTCTTTAATTTAATGAAATACTTACTCTTCTTTTTCATCACTTAATATTTAATTTTTATATTACTATTGTCTACATATAACAGATTAATTATACAATTACGCTTTTTTCTTGTAAAGCAAAAAACAATTTTAAGTTTAAAATTATATAATTATTTAATCATTTTTATAGTAAAAAAGTACTATCCAAGTTTGAATAGTACTTTATAATAATTATTATTTAGCTTGATCTAGAGCATCTTGAACAGCATCTAAGTAACCATTAACTTTAATTGTAACTCCTGATATTGCATCTGGTTTACCTTCATCATCGCAAGTTATTTTATCTAAACTAAACTCATCTTTAACAATAGTTTCTTCTAATAAATCAACTTGCTCATGCCACTTCTTTCCTGGTTCATTCTTCATATCATATGCGCCTGACTTAGAAGCTTCTGATTTCATTGATCCATCTTCTTGTTCAGTATCAATATCAACTGAAACTGGCTTACCTTCTTCAAATTTGACTGTAGCTATAGTTGTTCCACCAAACTCATCTTTAACTTTTCCAACTTTCTCTCCTGTAAATCCTTTAGATCCACATCCTGTTAATGCCATAGCAACTAATAACCCAACTGCAATTACTCTTTTCTTCATAATTACCTCTCCCTTAAATTTACTTTTATTCAAATAAATTACTCTATATTAACCATAATTATACAATACATTCTTCGTATAGTAAAGTTAATTTATTCTCAAAGTAAAAAGGTATTATTCATTTCTGAATAATACCTTTTTCATATTAGTTACTATTTAGCTTGTTCTAAAGCATTTTGAACTGCATCTACGAATTCTTGAACTGAAATTGTAACTCCTGATACTGCATCAGTTTTTCCATCAGTTACATTTAATTTGCTTAAATCAAATTCATTAGAAACGATAGCTTCTTCTAATAAATTAATTTGTTCGTGCCATTTCTTTCCTGGAGCATTGTTCATATCGTAAGTTCCTGCTTCAGAAGCTTCTGCTTTACTTGAACCATTATCTTCTACATTATCAAGCTCAACTGAAACTGGCTTACCTTCTTCAAATTTAACTGTAGCTTTAGTTGTTCCACCAAATCCACCTGGAACTTCTCCTACTTTTTCTCCTGTAAATGCTTTTGACCCACATCCAGTTAATGCCATAGCTGCTAATAATACAACTGCAATTACTTTCTTTTTCATAAGTATTATCCCCCTAAAATATATAATTTCCTACATTTTTTTGTTTTTTTCGACATGATAAATTATACATTTTAGCGTTTATCTTGTAAAGTAAATTTATTTTAAACAAAAAGGTACCATTCATTTTTGAATGATACCTACTTATTATATCAATTATTATTTAGCTTGTTTTAATGCATCCTCAACTGCGTCTAAGTAACCTTTAACTTTTATTGTAACTCCTGATACTGCATCAGTGTTTCCTTCATCGTTAGTTAAAGTTACTTTGCTTAGATCGAAATCATTAGCAACGATAAACTCTTCTAATAAATCAGCTTGTTCATGCCATTTCTTTCCTGGTTCATTTTTCATGTCGTAAGCACCTGATTTAGAAGCTTCTGATTTCATTGATCCATCAGCTTGTTTAACATCAATATCAACTGATTTAGCCTTACCATCTTCAAATTGAACTGTAGCCATAGTTGTATTTCCCTTAGAATCTTCGACTTTTCCTACTTTTTCCCCTGTAAATCCTTTAGATCCACAACCTGTTAATGCCATAGCTGCTAATAATGTAACTGCGATTACTTTCTTTTTCATAAATATTATCCCCCTAAAAATAATTTTATTAATCGTTATCATGATAAGATTGTACAACAAATTTGTTATTTTTTCAACATAATTGTTAAAATTAACACAATTTTATCTACTTATCAATTATCGTTTATTTTTTTACCACTTTATTATTTGTATAACTATCTTTTTATCATTTTATCATTTCTCTTTAAATTTCACCCAATTCTTTTTTACTAAATTAAAAAATCTTATTCGCTAGTCTTATGTTTTTTCTATACTTCTAATGTTATTTATAAAATTGATTTAACTATAATTTACTTAAAAAATAAAAAGACCACTTTTGTGGTCTTTAATTTTATATTTTGCTTAGCATTAAGTTAGCAAGATCATGAGCCATTTTATCGATTTCTTCTTGATTTTCACCTTCAAGCATAACTCTTATTAGAGGCTCAGTTCCTGATGGTCTTATTAATACCCTACCTTTTCCATTAAGTTTAGCTTCCATTTCTTTAATAGAGTTTATTATTTCTTCATCTTCTAAATAAATATTCTTCTTATCGTTAGTAACTCTAGCATTTACTAATACTTGTGGAAGTTCTTTCATTATTCCAGCTAATTCACTTAAAGTTTTTCCAGTTTGCTTTTTAATAGATGCAACTTGAAGAGCTGTTAATAAACCATCTCCAGTTGTATTATGTTCTAAAAATATTATATGTCCTGATTGTTCTCCACCTAAAACATATCCATGCTTAAGCATTTCTTCTAATACGTATCTATCTCCAACCTTAGTCTTAATAGTTTTGATATTTTCTTCTTTACAAGCTATATCTAACCCTAAGTTACTCATTACAGTTACTACTAAAGTATCATCTTTTAACTTACCTTGATCCTTTAAGTGCTTAGCACATAAAGTCAAGACATAATCTCCGTGAATTAATTTTCCTTTTTCATCAACAGCCATACATCTATCTGCATCCCCGTCAAAAGCAAATCCTAAATCACAATTTTTTCTTACAACATAATCCATTAACTCTTCTGGATGAGTTGATCCACAGGCATCATTTATATTTTCTCCATCCGGATTGTCGTTAATTACTCTAACTACGGCTCCTAGCTCTCTGAATGCCTTAACTGCTGCTTCATAAGCTGCCCCGTTAGCACAGTCAAGTCCAACTCTTATTCCTTTTAAATCTCCTGAAATAGTTGACTTAACAAAATCTATATATTCATCTAAAGCTCTTGGCTCAGTACTACATCTACCTATAGCTCCTCCTATTGGTGATGGAACTTCTGCGAAATTGCTTTCTATAACTCTTTGTATTTCATCTTCTATACTATCATCTAATTTATATCCTCTGTTATCAAAGAACTTTATTCCATTATCTTGAACTGGATTATGAGATGCTGATATCATAACTCCTGCATCAGCGTTATACTTTCTTGTTAAATAAGCTACTGCTGGTGTTGGCACTACTCCTAATAATACAGCTTCAGCTCCTACTGAAAGTATTCCTGCAACTAAAGCAGCCTCTAACATATCACCAGATATTCTTGTATCTTTTGCTACAAGTATCTTTGGTTTATGTGTACCTTCTGTTAAAACATAAGCTCCTGCTCTTCCTAAACTATAAGCTATATCTGCAGTTAATTCAGTGTTTGCTACACCTCTTACTCCATCAGTTCCAAACATTCTACTCATTTAAATTACCTCACTTATTTTATTGTATATACTTGAATGAACTAGTAAAACCCCACTATAGTATACATCTTATTCCTTTAATTTACAACTTCATTATACAAACCTCTATTTATATTATATCCATAACTTAAGATGTAACCCTAAGCCTTAATTTTCTAATTTACGCCTTAAAATATAATAAGTGACAGTCTTTATTTTATTCTTCCTCCTCATAAGCATCATCTTCTTCAACATAATAACAATCATCTTCTATAGTAACAGATTCATTATAGATTTTTTTTGTAGGAACTATCCATACCTCACCTATTCCACTATAAACATTTACCTTATCATCATTATCAATAGCATCTCTAATTATAGTGTTCCCTGAATTTTCTACTGATAGTTTTATATTACCTGTTCTTAATATTACTAAATCATCCTTTACTATTAATCTATCTTTATAAAGCTTACAGCGTAATATCTCACTTTCATGTATTGGAATCTTTAATAATACTATTCCACTACCCTTTAGCTTCAGTTGTATTTCCTCATTATTTATTATCTGGGAAGTTTTTTTAATGAGCTTATATATCTCTATCTCCTCTTCACAGGCATAAAATACACTATCATCTACTATTATTTCATCATCTTCTAGCTCTATAAGAGTAAAATATTCTATACTTGATTCTAAAAACAATTCTCCTTTACCTTGGATAATAGGTTTAATCATAGATTCATCTATTTTTTTATTTTTAAATATCATTTGCGAAAATTTAGTTTTATTTTCTATATTACTTTTTATAGAAACATTCCCCTTCATAAAGCTTAAAGCCCCTGACTGAATTTTTACTGAACTATTATCTAATATTATTTTTACCTGCTTTAAAGTTATCCCACAATCTTGCAGTCTATTTATATTTATAGTATTTTCTACAGAGCTTATCCCACTTAAATTTTCATACTCAAGAATTTGAAAAGTTGAATCATTAATCATTTCTGAAATCATAGCTAATTTATTATTAACCTTAACCGTTGTTTTCATGACCTCACCCCTTGTCCAAATTATTGACAATTATACTAATTTTAATACCTAATATATTTACTTCCAAATACAATATTAATTACTTATATTATTTATAATTTTGTACTTTCTCCATATCACCTTTAATAGCTGAATATAATATTTAAACTCCTCTAATTTAATATATCTACATAAAAATATTACGTTAGGCACAATTACACAAACAACAACCTTATATAAAAACTTGATATAACTATTACTATTTATATTAATAGAACATATAAAATAAGTTATTATTGCTGTTACTAACGTTGTCATAAAGTAAGAGAAATATCTAATATAATATTCTTTCAACGGCCTTTTAAATATATGCTTATAACATAAATATGGAACAGTAATAAATTGGACTGATATAGCTGTTATAGTAGTTCCTAATAATACTCCTATAATTCCTATCTTATTAACTAATATAATTGAAGTAATTATATTTATTGCTGCTTCAATTAAACATACATACCTATCATTAAAGAATAAACCTGCCGTTGTCCTTGGTATATTAATTGACATTCTCATAGATAATATATAAAAATTGATAACCATAACTATTACTATTTTCACATCAAATGTATATTCATTTCCTATCCATAACGTTATAAATGGGTTAATCAAACAAAAAAGTGTAATAGCACTTACTCCGCCTATCCAAAAATTTAAAAACATTATTTTATTGTATATATCAAACTTTTTATCATGACTTTCTTTTGCTATAAGATTACCGTAGCTAGCAGATATATTATTTATTATTTGTTTTATAACACCATTTATAGATTCAATTATTAATGTATAGTTTGAAAATATCCCAACTGTTGATATACTGATAAATTTTGAAATTATTAAATTGTCTGTAGAAAAAATGAAATATCCACCTATTTTATGTAAAAATAGAGCTTTAATATTTTTGCTTAATTCCTTTTTTTCTTCTAAGGAAAACTCTGTCCTAGTAACGTAACTTATATATGAATATCTATTTTCAACAATCTTAATAATAAATATATCTTCTAAAATATGGACTAATATTCTCATCAATAGATATAAAACATAATTTTTAGTTAAAATCAAAATTACTATTGCTAATATATTAGAAGCTAATTGTTGTACAAAATTAACTAACTTTAATATATATATCTTTTGATCTGCTTCCAATATAGTTCTTTTATATCCTAAAAAGTATGATATTATTGTATCTATTAAAAACAATAAAAATATAAGTACAATGTTTTTATCATACATTCCATTAATAAATAAATTCAAAAAAGGAATAAGTGCAATCCCTATTCCTAAAACTACAGTGCCTATTTTATAATATATCTTTTTATAAACTCCCATTATAGTAGCAACTTTACTTTTATCGCCTAAAGCTAATGGTTTATATAAAGTATAAGTAATAGCACTACCTACCCCTAACTCTGCAAGATTTAACATAGATATAATATTAGTAAAAAGCCCGTTAATCCCTAAATATTCAGTACCAAGTAACCTTACGAAATATGTCCTTGAAATAAAATTTAATATCATAATAGATATATGTACTACTAATCCAACCGAAGAGTTTCTTATTGAATTCACTATCCTCATATTAATTTACCTCTTTTAAAATCTACTTAAATTTATCCAGTTGCCCATTTCAAAAGCCATTTCTTGTGGTTCAATATTATTAACTCCTCCACCATGATAAAATGTAATTTCTCCAAAATATATCTTTCCATTTACATTGTATAAATCAACCCTAGCATGTGGAAAAGGCTTGGATAATTTTCTTGCAATTTTTATCATCCTTTCAAAATTAATTGGCTTATCTATTAATTCATAATTATAGCTTTCTCTAGTTTCTTTCATATTAACTGGTTCGAAATTCATATCATAAATATTTCTATAATAATTTCTTGAATGAGATCCATCATTCTTAGCTACACCTATATCAATAAATAACAACTTTGGTTGTCCATTAAAACACATAAATTTGTAATCTAGTAAAGGTAAATCATCATTATTATTTAAAACCTCTTCTATTATCAAACAAGGCTTTATATTTTTATAATTCCACTCTCTTGACCTTAGATAGTAATTTCTTTTAAGTAATTTTTTATACTTTCTTGAAAGTTTTTTCTTATCTAATTTACTTTTATCTCTACAAATATAGTTTCCTCCTGAAACATGATTTGCTTTAATTATGAATTCACTTGGTAAGCTTTTAAAATTAATATCTTCAAAGCTATCATATTTCCCGTATAGCTTTACTAATATATCTTCAAATCCACATTCAGTTATATACTCTCTTACCTTATATTTATCTGTACATAAGGTTAACAAGTCATCTCTATAATTTAATTTTAGCCACCATAATTTTTCATCAAAAGTTTTAGGACTTTTTATATTGTAATTTTCTTTATTTCTTATACTTAAATAGTCAATTGCATATTTATAATCATCTTTAGACGTAAAATATCTTAAGCGTAGCCACTCTATGTCATCCATCTTTTCATATACATACTCCAATAAATTAAGCCTAATAAGAATATTTTTTAATACATTCTTGCCTACACTTATAATCTCCTCTGTAATAATGCTACACTTTTTCTTTTCTATTACTCGCTGAAAATATGTATAATACTCCATAGATATTTTCTTTAGAGAATTTGTTTCTCTAATCTTTAATGCATTTTTAGATAATATCTTTGCAAATCCCCTATCATTAATAAGCTTTAATATAGATTTGGACATCTCTTCAACATCATCTACTTCGACTAATAATCCATTAATATTATTCTCTATCAATTCTTCAGGACCTAATTCACACTTAGTAGATATACATGGAAGTCCTATTGCCATAGCTTCCATTAATGAGTTTGGCATTCCTTCATTTCTAGATGAAAGTATAAACATCTTAGAGTTTTTTATTTCATTTAATACATCAGTAGATTTTCCGTATAAAGTCACCCTATTATCAAGCTTTAACTTTTCAATTAAATTAGTTAAATTTTTTCTTTCAGGACCTTCCCCGTAAATAATCAAATTTATATCTTGAATTTTATCAGCTATACGGCTAAAGGATTTTATTAATGAATCAAATCCTTTAACCTTATTTAACCTACCAACAGCTACTATCTGTTTTTTATCTCCCATATATCTATCTTTATATAATTCACATTGACTACTTATAGGATTTTGTATAATAACACTTTTACTTTGAGTTTTTAGAGGAAAATATTTTTTAGCTCTTTCAGTTTGAAATATATATCCATCGCATACAATTGATAAAATTCTTCTTAAATATCTCCACGTTAAACCACTTGGATAAATATATGGGTTAGATCTTTCGCTACAAACTATTGGAATATTAATAAATATATTTGCCATTATTATAATAGGAAGTAATTTGTAATTCATACTTAGTACTATATCCGGTCTTTCTTCTTTAAGTAGCTTTCTTATCTTATTAATTATTTTCTTATATCTTAATATCTTGTTAATTACTTTTTTATTATCCCTATATAAATCTAGCCTTCTATAATCTATTTTTACATCTAAGTTATAAAAACTTTCATTATTATCTAATACCATTATTATTACTTCATTATTTTGACTCGCGAAATAATTAGCTAGATTTGCTACTGTTCTTTCCGCTCCACCATCTTGCATTGTGCTTATAGCAAATAATATCTTCATATTAATCCCCGCTTAATTAAATTGCTTTATATATTTGCCTATTATATTTTCTATATAATGATTTTTAATATATTCTAATGAATTACTTTTCATATCTAATATTCTTTTCTCATTAAAATATATTTCACATA
Organism: Clostridium hominis; assembly: GCF_014287825.1. NCBI lineage: Bacteria > Bacillati > Bacillota > Clostridia > Eubacteriales > Clostridiaceae > Clostridium > Clostridium hominis. The sequence goes on along the minus strand of NZ_JACOOO010000047.1, from coordinate 117,060 downwards.
TAGTATTAATAACATCATTAGGATCTCTCTCAAATAATATTCCATTTTTATAATTAGAAATTAAATCTTTATTTCCACCAACATTTGATGCTATTACAGGTATTCCATAACTTTGAGCCTCTAATATTGTATTGGATATACCTTCATATTCTGATGTATTAATTAATAATCTAGCATTTTTATAATACTTAGAGGTATTCTTATCTTCGCCAATCCATTTAACGCTCCTTAGATCACTATATTCATCTTCTAACTCTTTTTTTAAACTTCCATCTCCAACTATTACTAAAGGAATATCAACTCCAGCCTTTTGCATCTGTCTCCATGATTCTAAAAGCAAATCTAATCCCTTTACTTTTTCTATTCTTCCACAAAACAATACGTATCTTCCTATATTAGAGTCTATGTTAACTTGCTTTACCACAGCATTAGTTATCTTCTCAACTCTTTTTTCATTCAAATTTTCCATAGTCTTTTTCATATCTTCACTTAGAACTATAAACTTATCTACATTCTTAAATTTCCTTGAAAATTTACTTTTATTACTTTCAAACTTCTTCAGCTCTCCACCAGCAATTCTAACTAATACCTTGCAATTAAATATTCCCTTTATAAATATAGCAACTCTAGCTGCTATCCCTGTTTGAGATGCAATTATTATATCTGGTTTACTTTTAAAGTTTATAAGATAATATAAAATAGAATTAATGCAAAACGATATCTTTTCAGCACCTTTATTGAATTTCATTATTCCTATTCTTCTTACCTTTATATTACCTACATATTCAGCTTTCTCTAATCCTGTATACTTCCTAGTTACTACCTCAACTTCATATCCCTTTTCTATTAACTTTTCAGAGATTAATTGTAATTGTTTTTCCGAACCTCCAATCTTAGGATAAAAACTAGACATTATAATACTTATTCTTTTCATTTTTACTCCTCTATTACTTTTTAATTATATATTCATAAAACTTTTTTATATTTTTACAATAAATCTCTATATTATAGTTATTTTTATACGTTTTATAGGCATATTCCCCTAGCCTAATACTCATATCTCCGTTTTTTAATAAACATTTTATAGCCCTACTCAATTCACCCTTTTTATTTATGTCTACTAAAACTCCATTTTTATTACTTCTTATTATCTTAGGTATATCTGAAACATTAGAAGCTATAATAGGAATTTTAGCACTCATAGCTTCTAAGAGTGCTAATGGAAATCCTTCATTTCTTGATGACATAACAAATATTTTAGATTTAGATAACATACTTCCTATGTCATCTCTTATCCCTAAAAAACTAACCTTATTATCTAAACCTAAAGCATCTCTTAATATCAATAAATTATCTTTCTCTACTCCATCTCCAATTATAATGGCATTATTAAAATCATCTTTTATATAACTTAATTCCTTAAGTAGTATATCTACACCTTTAACATTGCTTCTTAATGAGGCAATTGTAATTAAATCATATTCTTTATTTGTATCTATTTTTTTTATTTCCTTAACACCATTATTTATTGTATAAACATTTATATTTTCTTCTAGCCATCTTAACAAGCTACTCTTTACCTCTTCAGAGCAAGCTATTATTCCATCAAACTGTCTATATATAATTCTTTCAATAAACTTAAATATCTTATATTTTCTTCGTCTATTTGTAACACTATGCTCTGTAAATATAAATTTACTTTTCTTACAGAATAAACTTGCTATAGCAGCATAATAATTTGATGGAAATAAGTGAGCATGTACTACATCATATTTCTCATTCCTAATATCTTTAACCAATCTAATAAATTTTGATATTGGATTTTTATCACACATATATATGAACCTTATTTCTCTTTTAGTTAACTCCTTATATAAAAACGAATTAGAACTTTTAAATATAGCAATAGAATTACATTTACTATTAGCTTCAAGTATATAGTTATAAAGTAGCTTCTCAGCTCCACCAATATCAAAACTATTAATAATATGTAATACTTTCATATATTGTCTCCTTAAGTTAAATTATGTTTATACCAATTAACTGCTAATTTTAATCCATCTTCAAAGCTATACTCTGGTTCATATCCTATTAATTTCTTAGCCTTTTCAATCGATGCATTTGAATGTTTTATATCACCTATTCGTTCTTTTCCAAATTTAGGCTTAATATCTTTTTCTAATAATTTAGATATTTTATAATAAATATCTATTAAATATTCTCGTCCTCCAAAAGCAATATTTAAAACTTCACCAGCAACATCACTAGGTGCTGTGCAAGCTTTTAAATTTGCCTCAATTACGTTTTCTATATATGTAAAGTCTCTACTCTGTTTACCATCACCATTAATTGTACATATTTCATCATTTAGAAGACTTTTAATAAACTTAGGAATCACAGCCGCATAATAACTTTCAGCATCCTGCCTTCTTCCAAACACATTAAAATATCTCATCCCTACAGTTTCTAATCCGTAAAGCTTATAATATAGTCTTCCATATTCTTCACAAACCTTCTTAGTTAACGCATAAGGTGAAAGTACATTTCCTTCTTCACCCTCTATCTTTGGAAGAGCAGTACTATCTCCGTATACTGACGAAGACGATGCATAAACAAATCTTTTAACATTATTATCTCTACAAGCATTCATCATATTTAATGTACCTTTAATATTTATTTCTTCATAAATTAAAGGCATTTCTATACTCCTTGGAACTGATCCCCAAGAAGCTTGATGTAATACATAATCTATATTTTTGCAAGCCTTATTACATATATCTATATTTCTTATGTCACCTTTTATTAGATCAAATTTTTCATTATTAATAAATTCCTTAATATTTTCTTCTTTACCAGTAGAAAAATTATCTAATATTCTTACACTATATCCCATGTTCAATATAGCTTCACATAAATTAGAACCAATAAATCCTGCTCCACCGGTTATTAAAAATTTACTATCCTTTGGAAACTTAAGATGTTTGTATCCCACTATAGTCCCCCCTAAATTATCTGTCTTTTTTAAGTTGCTCTTATTATCTTAAACAGCTTATATTTTTTATTATTTCTTTCAATAGAGTTTATTAAATTCATATATTTATCTACAACTATATCTCTATTAAAACTATCTTGAACTTTAATTCTTCCTGCTAAACCCATTAATACTTTTTCTCTATAATCTAAATTTATGAATTTATCTATCTTTTCTATTAAATCTTCCGCACTCTTAACATTAAATAATAGTCCATTGATATCATTATCTATTATCTCTCTACATCCTGGAATATCTGATGCTATAAGAGGTCTTCCACAAGCAGCACCTTCTAATAAAACATTTGACATTCCCTCTGAATATGAAGGATTAATTATACAACTACTTTTCTCTATAACATGAATTATATCATCATTAAATCCTTCATATTTAATAATTCCTCTTCTTTCATACTCACTTAAGATACTTCTATATTTAACTTCTTCTATTTTACCTATTATGCTAAAGTTTACTCTAGGGTAATTGACCTTTATACTTTTTGCAGCTTCTAAATATTCATCTATACCTTTATCTTTCATTACTCTAGCTATAAAACTAAAGTTAACTTCTGATTCTTTATCAGGATAATCTAACAAATTATATCTCTCTAAATTTACTCCTGATCCTGGCAGTAAATCATAGTTTCGAGTTAGAATATTATCGTTTATTAATGTATTCATATCTGATGTATTTTGAAAAAATATCTTAGTAGCTTTTTTATAAGATATTCTAGATAATATCTTTATAATTTTCTTCACTAGTCCATTTTTTAGATATCCACTTCCTAAACCAGTAATATTACAAATATAAGGAATTCTCATAAGTCTACAAGCTATTCCTCCATATATATTAGGTTTTATTGTATAAGTTAAAACTACATCTGGCCTTACTTTTATTAAAGTCTTTAGATATTGTAAACATAATTTAATATCTTCAAAAATATCAGTACCTCTTCCATTAATCTCTGTATTTATAAATATGCATCCCATATCTTTTAAAGCCTCAGTTCTTTTACTATACGGTAAAGATACATATACTTCATAACCTGACTTTATCATCTTTTCTATAAGTTCACGTCTAAAGTTGTAGATTACAATATCACTATTTCCTAACATCAACACTTTTTTCATTTACTTTAAACTCTTAATTAAATCCTCTGAATCTAATACCTTAGTTATCTTAATTCCAAAGTTTTGTTGAGCAACCACAACTTGTCCATACGCAATCTTCTTATTGTTCACAAGTATTTCTACCTCTTGGTTTTCTAATGTATCTAATTCCACTAATGAACCTCTACCTAACTCTAGTACTTCATTTAAAGACATCTTAGTTCTTCCCAAAACTGCAGTTATCTCTATTGGTATATCTAAAATTCTAGCTATTTTATCAGTCATTTTTATCTCTCCTCATTTACAATATCACTTATTTCTACGCCCTTTTTCATACCTATTAATCCTGGTTTAGCTTTATAGATAAATTCATCTCCTACACTTAACTTAATCTCATCATTAATCTTTTGATTTAAAAGAACTACATCTCCACTTTCTAAATTGATTAAATCATTAATACTTATATTTGTGCTTCCTAAAATTGCACAAACATCAACTTTAACATTTTTTACTGAATTAAAAATTTCATTTGTCTCTATATCAATATCTCTATCACAACATATTTCATCTATTTCCTTATACATTAGCGAGTTTACAATATGCCCTAAATTTTTGTATGGCATACAAATTACCATATCTCCTATAGCTTCATTTTCTAAATTTACTTTTATAAAGGAATTAAACACTATATCTTTGTTGCTTAATCCTTGATACTGAACAGAATTAGTATAGATATTTACAATGCTTATACTTTCATATTCATATGGTATATATATTCTCTTCAACAAATTTTGGATTAAGTATTTAATTAGCTCTAAATCGATATTAGTTAATTCTCTTCTTAAATCCTCTATTACTCCATTTCCTCCTAATAATAAATCAACTAAGCTTAACGCCACCGATTTATCTATAAATAGAGTTAGATTTTCTACTACAGGGCAAATATTATATTCAACAACCAAACTATTATTATCTATTTTTTCAATTAGTTCTCCATATGAAACTTGACTTGATCTATCTAATCCCATTTTAAAAGTTTTATTTTTCGTCTCGTAAGTTATTTGCATGTTTGAAGTCTTACAAAACTCCTCGCTAACTTGAATTAAATGTTTTAAATTTTCTATAGAGAATTTTTCACTTCTTTTAAAGTCATATAATCTTATATCTTCCATCTATATCCTCTTTCTATCTTGATTGTAGATTATTAATCATAGACCACATATCATCTGCAACAGTAATTCCTTTACTGTTTAATTGAAAAGCTCTTTGTATTGCTATTAATTCAGTCATTTCTTGTGAAATATCTACATTTGAAGCTTCCACATATCCTTGCATAATATTAGCCTTATTGCTAATTTTAATGTTTGATCCATCCTTAGGAGTAAACAAATTATCTCCTACCGCTAAAAAGTCATCCATACCTTCTCCAACATACAGTTTTATACTTCCTACCTTCTTGTCACCTGCAAATACCTCACCTTTTTTATTAACCGTAAAATTTTCAGAAGTAATTCCTGAATTTAAATAATTATTACTTCCTTCAAACTGTATATCTAAAACATTACCTTTGTCATCTACAAGCTTCCCTGTTGCATCTATATTAAATTCTCCACTTCTTGTGTACGCATATGTTCCATCTGGTCTAATAACTCTAAAAAACCCTTCTCCATCTATAGCCATATTGCTAACTAACTTAGTTTCTTTTAAACTACCTTGAGTAAAATTTCTTACTTCACTACTGGTTTTAACTCCTGTCCCAATAGTAGAATTTTTATTATTTACAGGGTACGAATCTCTATTTAAAGTATCTCTTACTAAATCCTGAAACCCCATTTCTAGCTTTTTATATCCAGTTGTATTTACGTTAACTATATTGTTAGATATTATATTTATCTTATTTTGATTTGCACTCATCCCAGTTTTACTAGTGCTTAATATACTATACATTTATATTCACCTACCTAACTGCTCCTATTTCATTAGCTATTTTACTTAAAGTTGAATCCATAATTTGTACAACCTTTTGATTAGCCTCAAAGGCCCTTAAATTTGCCATTAATGCTGATGTTACATCAATCATATCTACATTTGATGATTCTTTAGCTCTATTTTGTATTTTATAATTATTTGTTCCTATTGGATTTTCACCTGTAAAGAGATTTTGTCCAACTTTATTTAACCCATCATAATTTTCAAAATCTACTATGCTAAATTTGTAAGATATCTTTGAATCTAATAACAAATTATTATTGTTATCAACAGATACTTTTTTATTACCCACATAAATTGGTTCAACTCTGTTAGTAATCTGATTAACTCCTAATACATTTTCACCTGAAGAAGTAACTAAATACCCTTTACTATCAACTTTGAATACTCCATCTCGTGTATATGCTATATTCCCATCATTATCTCTTACAGTAAAAAATCCATCTCCTAATATAGCAAAATCAGTGTCACTTTCCGTATCAACTATTGTTCCTTGAGAGTAATTTGTTACTGTCTCATCTATTTTCACACCTGGATTCAAACTTCCTATTTGTTGTCTTTTACCTTCTCCATTAATATATCTATCTTTATTACTTAGCACTATTTCATCAAAGCTCTTAGAAACTAATGTTTCTGATTTATACCCTATAGTGTTTATATTAGCCATATTATTGCTTATTACGCCTTGATTAGCTTGTAAATTTATCATTGCTGATATTGATGAATACATTCCTCTTAACATAATTACCTCCCTAAGCTATATTGTAATTAAGCCTTTTCATTATATTTCTTAAGTTAACTATTGCTCTACTATGTAATTGTGATACTCTTGATTCAGATACTTCTAAAATCATTCCAATCTCTCTTAAATTCAATTCTTCATAATAATATAAAGATAAAACTAGCTTATCCTTTTGCTTAAGCATATCTATAGCCTTAGAAAGTATCTCTAATTTTTCCTCTTCCTCAATAACGTGTAATGGCAATAAAGTCTTATCATCCTTTATCGTATCTATAAGACTTATATCATTATTTCCTTGAAATATAACTGTATCTAAAGATGTTGTTGTCATAAGATGAATACTATTTTCTATTTTTTTAACTTCTTTTATAGATATATTTAAATATTTAGATATTTCAGTCTCAGTAGGTTCCCTTAATAAGTTATTTTGTAAATCTTGTATAGCAGAATTGTATTTATTTATCATTGATACATCTTTTCTTGAAATTGGAGAGTGTCTCCTTATTTCATCTATTATATAAGATTTGATCTTTAATGATGCATATGTTGAAAACTTACAGTTCCTATCTTCGTCATATTTATCAGCAGCATCTATAAGCCCCATTGTTCCATAACTTACTAAATCCTCATATTCTATTCCAATACTTTCTGTATAATACTTAGATGCTATATATCTTACTAAATTCATATTTTCTAATATGTATTTTTCTTGTTCTGATTTCATCAACTCAATACCCTCCCCTACTATATACTAACTGTAGCCTGCGCTTTTATTTGAACTTCATTTGGTATTTCATTTAGCGAAAGCACAGATACATTCGGAAATACCATCTCAACAAGTTTTCTAAATGGTGCTCGTATTTTTGGCGAAACTAAAATTATTGGCCTATTATTATAAAAATCAATGTTTTCACTTATATTTTTTATACTGCTAAAAATTTTATTTGTATTATCTGGATCTACTGCTGGATAAGTTCCATGGGCAGATTTTTGTAAGCTATTAGATATTAATCTTTCAACATCACTTGATAATGTTGCGACATTTATATAGTTATTTTCATCTATAAGCTCCGAACAAATTCCTTTGCTTAACGCCATTCTTACATACTCAGTCAACAATTCAATATCTTTTGTATTTATGGCATTATCAGCTAAAGTTTCAAGTATTGTTACTCTATCTTTTATTGATACTTTTTCCTTAAGTAAATTTTGTAATACCTTTTGAACCTCTCCTAATGTCATTAAATCTGGTATAAGCTCATCTACAACTACACTATATCTATCTTTAGTTGCATCTATTATAGCTTTAACTTCTTCCCTTCCCATTAATTCATGAGATTTTTCCTTTATTATTTCTAACAAATGAGTAACTAATATAGTGGAAGGATCTACTAACGTATATCCTTTTAATTCAGCTTCTTCAACTTTATCTTTAGTTATCCACATAGCATCTAACCCAAAACTTGGTTCAATTGCTCTTATTCCCTCTATATCTAACCCTAATCCCATAGGATCCATACATAAAATCATTGTTGGCATTAAGTCATATGTAGCTACTTTATTTCCCTTTATTTTTATACAATATTGATTTGGATTTAATTGTAGATTATCTCTTATTCTTATCGGTTGAACTATTATTCCCATATCTATTGCACATTGTCTTCTTATTGAAGATATTCTTTGTAATAAATCTCCTCCACCACTTTCATCAGCTAAAGGTATAAGGCCATACCCTATTTCAACCTCTAATGGTTCTACACTCAATAAATCTGTTACATCTTCTACTTCATTTAACGTAGCACTTTCATCTACTGCTACTTCATTATTTACAATTTCATTTCTACTTTCTTGCTCACTCTTTCTTAATACAAAGCCAATTGCAACACATCCAATACCAAGTGTTAAAAAAGATAACTTAGGTAATCCTGGTATCATTCCAAGTATAAGTAGTACTACACCTGTTATTGTTATGGCCTTTGGAATAGATGTTAATTGTTTCCCAGCAAGACTAGCAAAGCTTTCATCGCTATTGACTCTAGTTACAAGAATACCTGCTGAAGTCGATATTAATAACGCTGGTATTTGACTAACAAGTCCATCTCCAATAGTTAAACTTATAAAGTTTTGAGCTGCTTCTCCAAACTCCATATCTAACATCATGACTCCAATTATTATTCCACCTATTATATTTATTAAGGTAACTATTATCCCTGCTATAGCATCACCTTTTACGAACTTAGATGCACCATCCATAGATCCATAAAAGTCTGCCTCCTGTTGCAACTCTTTTCTTCGTTTCCTAGCAGTTGTTTCATCTATCATACCTGCATTTAAATCTGCATCTATAGCCATCTGTTTACCTGGCATAGCATCTAATGTAAATCTTGCAGATACCTCTGAAACTCTTCCTGATCCATTAGTAATTACTACAAATTGTATTATTATAATTATTAAGAATATAATTATTCCTACTACATAGTTACCTCTTACAACAAAACTTCCAAAGGATTCAATTATATTTCCAGCATAACCTTCTCCTAAAATAAGTCTTGTTGAGGAAATATTAAGCCCTAATCTAAATAATGTTGTTATTAATAATATTGTTGGAAATATTGATAATTGTAGTATATTAGTTGAAAATAAAGTCATAAGTAAAATCAATACTGACAAACTAATATTTATTACTAGTAATATATCAAGAACAAATGAAGGCAATGGTATTATAATCATTAGTATTATTCCAATTACCCCAAAGGCAACTAATATATCAAATCTATTTTTAATGTTGAATTTACTCATTTATAACCTCTCTATTTATTCTTTTTATATCTATTTTTTATTTTATATACAGCAACTAAAACTTGAGCTACTGCCTCATACATATCTGCTGGAACTTCCTGATCCACATCTACTTCTCTATACATAAGTCTTGCTAACGGTATGTTCTCTATTATAGGAATATCATTTTCTTTAGCTATCTCTCTTATCTTCATAGCCAAAACATCAGCTCCTTTTGCAATTACCGTAGGGGCTGAATCTACATCCCTTTCATACTTAATAGCTATTGATATATGAGTTGGATTTGTTATTATCACAGTTGCTTCTCTTGCATTTTGAATCATTCTCTGACTAGACATCTGTCTCTGCCTTTGTCTAATTTGAGACTTTACAAGAGGGTCCCCTTCTGACTGTTTATATTCTTCCTTCACTTCTTGCTTAGTCATTTTCAAGTTTTTCTTATGAGAATATAATTGGTAAGCAAAATCTATAGCACCAATAACTATTGCTATAAGTATTGCTATACTAAATAGTTCTTTTACTATTTCAATTATTGAATAAATTAAATATGGAAAATAAATATCTCCCAACTTCAAAATATCTATATATTTTTTTGAAATGAATGAATATCCTATATATCCAAGAACTATTAATAAAATAGTGTTTTTTATTGCCGATACCGCTGCTTTTTGTGAAAATATATTTTTAAATCCACTTATAGGGTTTAACTTTGAAAACTTAGGTTTTATTGCTTCTTTACTAAATAAAAATCCTGTTTGTGCTACATTCGATATAACTCCTAGCATCATAATTACAACACCTATAGGTATAAATATTTTGGCATAATTAAACAATCCATCAACTAGTAAAGAATGTCCCATTCCATTAGTTATATCAGTATTAAAGTTCATGGTTAAAGACGAGGAGATAATTATTTTTAATTGTTTTATTGAACTATTAAGCATTATGTAAATGCAACCTACAGCACCTATTAAAGTAAAAGCATTTGAGACTTCCTTACTTTTTGCTATATTACCTTTTTTACGCTCATCTTTTTTCCTTTTGGCGGTAGGTTGTTCTGTCTTATCTGATGCAGACAAAGTATCTCCCCCTAAATTTATATTTATGTGTTTTAAATTAATTCACTTATTAAATTTATAATTGGACCACTATATGCTAATGTTCCTTCTAACACATCTATTAATCCCTTAAACATATCCTGTATTTGATTTAAAATAAAAGGCAATGCGCTCATTAAAAATATTATTCCTACCAACATCTTTAATGGCATTCCTATAATCATTACATTTAAGCCTGAAATACTTCTTGATATTATTCCTGTTATTAAATCAGTTAATATTAATACAATTATTACTGGTATTGCCAGCTTTATTCCTATAATAAAATACTGTGTAAATACATGTATTATATAACTTAGATTATTTTCTAATATAGAGTATCCTATAGGTATTAAGTTAAAGCTTTTTTGTATAGAATCAATCAAAATATGATGGGCATCTACCACAAAAAATATTACAATTCCTACAAAGTACATTAAGTTTTCAATTATAGTTGATTGACTTTGAGTATTAGGGTCATATGTACTTGCCATAGATAATCCTAATTGGTTATCTATTAACTTACCCGCCATCTTCAATGTATAAAAACATATATTAACTATATACCCTAATACTAATCCATTAGCTGTTTCAATAGCAGTACATCTTATCAGTTCATAAAAGTTGTTTATTTCTATATTTACGTCTACGTTAATTCCTATTGCTATTGATAAGAAAAGTGAAAATGCAACCTTAAACAATTTAGGTGTTCCGTTCGGAAATATTATATTAGTAGCTATAAAGAACGCTGTTAGCCTAAAAAATACATATATTATCATAATTATTTAGCTATTGATGATATCATATTAAATAACTCTGTCGTAAGCATAACTAATTTATTTAACATCCATGGTCCACATAAAACTAAAACTAAAATTATAGTTACTAGTTTAGGTACGAAGGTCAAAGTTTGTTCTTGAATTTGCGTTGTAGCTTGAAAGATACTTATTACTAGTCCAACTATTAACGATATAAGGAGTATCGGACCTGCTACCATTATTCCTGCTACTAATGCTTTTTTAACTATTGTCATTATCATTATTTCACTCATATTTTTCTCCTATCATATAAAACTCTCAATTAGGGACTTAACTAATAAGTTCCATCCATCAACCATTACGAATAAAAGCAATTTAAATGGTAATGAAATCATTGCAGGTGGAAGCATAAACATTCCCATAGACATTAAAGTACTAGATACTATAAGATCTACAACTAAAAATGGTATATAAATTATAAAACCTATTTGAAAGGCTGTTTTTAACTCACTTATTGCAAATGCTGGCACTATTATATTAAGTGGTAACTCTTCTCTATCTATATTTTCACCTTTGATTGATGAGTTGTTTACAAATAACTCTAAATCTTTTTCTCTTGTATTCTTAAGTAAAAACTCTACTATTGGTTTTTTTAACTCTTCATAAGCTTGTTCATCATTTATTTCTTCACCCATATAAGGCTGTATAGAGTTTTGATTTATTTTTTCTACAACAGGACTCATAATAAACATGGTCATACACAAAGCTAATCCAATTAATATAGTATTAGGTATTGTTTGTTGAGCCCCTAATGCAGACTTTATAAATGAAAATGTAATTATTATTCTTACAAAGCTTGTCATCATAATTAGTATCGTTGGCAATAGCATAAGAATAGTCATAAAGAATAACATCTGCATACTTGAAGTTAATTCTGTATTAGATAAAATTTCGCTTATTATATCCATCTTTTCTTTTTCCTTTAAAGTTGTTATTTAATATTTCTTTAAAATTTATCTCAGATACTGCTGATAAACTTATAGAAGCTCTTTTCTCTTTTTTAGCATTAATAATTTCATTAACATCTTCTTCACTTAATTCTTTAATTACTTCCGTGTGATGAGCTGAAGATACTAATACACATCCTGTTTTTCCTGTTCTTATTACATATAATGTCGTATCTTTAGTCATATTAAATCTTTCAATAACCTGAGTATATGAACCTATATTTAACGTTTCTATACTCTTTCTACTAAGTCTTAGCGAAATTATTATTAAAGAAACTATAATCGGTACTATTATAATTATGTTAATCCAGTATTCTATAAGTGTTTTATCCATTATCTACTCTGTAGTCTCCTTTTGTTGAACTATTAATATATCAACTCTTCTATTTATCTCCATATTTGCACTTGATGTATTTTCTACTAAAGGTCTATTTTCTCCATACCCTGTCGCTGAAAATCTAGCAGGATCAAGCCCTTTTTCATTAATAAAGTACTTAACTACAGCAACTGCTCTAGCAGTAGATAGCTCCCAGTTAGATGGATATACATAAGAATTTATAGGTCTATTGTCTGTATGTCCTTGCACCATAATTTCATTATCAATCTGTGGTATTATACTGCTTATTACATCAAGAGCTTCAAAGCTCTCACTTTTCAATATAGCTTTAGATGAATCAAACAGTATACTATTTCCTAATTGAAGAATTACTCCTGCATCTTCTTCCCTTATTGTTATAACGTCACTTAATCCATTTTCTTCAATAATCGTAGTTACTTTTTCAACTAATATATCGTATGGATTTTTACTACCTACTCCAGGCTCTAAAATTTCCACTTCATCTCCTATTGGTTCAACAACCATTGGAGTTCCACTTACCTGCCCCTTAAGTGATGATGCAATTTGTTTTAACTTTTCATTATCAATAGTAGAAAATGAATATAATAGTATAAAAAATGTTAGCAATAATGTTATGGTATCTGCGTAAGTATCCATCCATGCATTTGTATTAATATCATCTTGCTTTCTTCTTCTACGCTGCATGTTTATTCATCCTCTTATTTAATATTCCATCGTTTAAATATTTGGCTTTTTCTTCTACAGTTAAAAAGCTTACTAATTTCTCCTCTAACACTCTTGTTGATTCAGCATTTTTTATACTTAAGATACCAACTAATATCATTTCTCTTATCTCAACTTCTTTTTCGCCCTTATTTTGAAGATTAAACCCAAGAGGATTTAAAACTAAATTTGCAAGCAATGCTCCGTAGAAGGTTGTTATAAGAGCCTTTGCCATACCACTTGCTATATTGTCTGGGTTATCCAACTGTGCCAACATTTCTATTAACCCAATTAATGTACCTATCATACCAAAGGCTGGTGCAAATGAACCCCATGCTTTAAATATCTTTGCACCTTTGTTATATCTATTTTCTACTTCTGAAATATTAGTATTTAAAATATCTACTATTAATTCTGTTTCAACACCATCTACTACTAATTCTAGCCCAGTTCTTAAAAAATCATCTTCTATGTCTTCTATATCTTCTTCTATTGAAAGTAATCCATTTTTTCTAGATTTCATAGATAAATTTTTAAAAGTGTCTATCATTTCAACTTTAGATACAGCTGGTGTCGTAAATAAACTTTTAGTCATCTTTAAAATATTTATCATTTCATCTAGTGGAAATGTTATAAGTAAAGCAGAAAATGAACCACCAATAGTTATGATTATGGACATCACATCGTAAAAACCACCTAAACCAACTTCACCACTTGATATTGCAAATATGATAAGACTTATTCCTAATAACAATCCAATTGGTGTTAATATATCTTGTTTCTTCATAATTAACCTCTTATTTATCTCTTAAGATTTATTATTTCTTGTAATAATTCATCACTTGTAGTTATTACCTTACTTGAAGCTTGGAATGCTCTTGTTGTAACTATCATATCCGTAAACTCCTCTGATAAATCTACATTTGACATTTCTATTGCTCCTTGTATTACCGAACCCGAAACTGCACTGTTATTTACAACATCTCCTGAAGCAACTGTTGCCTTGTATATATTTCCACCTATCATCTCTAAACCTTCTGGATTTGGAAATGTTGCTACATTTATAGTTCCAAGTTCTACTTTATTACCATCTTTCTCTATACCTGTAATAGCTCCATCTTTCCCCACAGTAAATGATATATATGTAGATAAATCAATAGTTATCGGATCGCCATCTGAATTTAACACTCTATATCCTTCAGCTGTTACTAATTGACCATTAGTATCTATATTAAATGATCCATCTCTCGTATATCCAATCTCCCCATCGCCTAAATCTATTACAAAAAATCCATCTCCATCAAGAGCTAAATCTGATGGTCTTCCAGTTGGTTGTAATGAACCTTGAGTCATATACTTATTTATTCCTATAACTTTTGTTCCAATCCCTACTTGTCCAGGATTTACTCCACCTACTGTAGCTGATGCTCCACTTGCATATATCATACTTTGATTTAAGGCATCTGAAAATCTTGCACTGGATTTTTTAAATGCTGTCGTTCCAACATTAGCTACATTATTACCTACTATGTCCATCTTTACTTGATTAGCTTTCATTCCACTTATTCCCGAATACATTGATCTTAACATTTTTCCTTACCCCTTTACTCTTCTATATTTTTACTTTCATTTACTTTAACAAGCTCTGAATATTCGAATTCTTTCACTTCTCCATTTTCTAATTTTAGTTCTAAAACTACAGTTCCATCCTTTACTGCTACGCTTTGGACCTTTCCTGAATAATCTTGATACTTTCCATCCTCATCTAAAGATGATACTTCAACATTTTTTCCTATTAATGATGATGCTGTTTGTAATGCACTATTAACTAAAACTCCATTATTTACTCCTATTAAATACTCCATTGAATCATTAAGAGTCATCATTTGCTCTAGACTAGAAAACTGAGCTAATTGAGTAATATATTGCGTTGGATCCTGAGGATTAAAAGGATCTTGGTTAGCCATTTGACCTACTAACATCTTTAAAAATATATCTTTGTCAGTTTCCTTTCCTGCTTCCACAATAGGAGTTCCATTTTCTGTTTTTCCATACATTGTGCTTTTTATATTTGATATCTCCATATGACCCTCCTATATTAATAAATTGATATTTGTCTCTTCAGATACCTTATTTATTTCTTCTTCTGAATCTTTACCATTAGTAAATGTATTTTTTCTTTCTTCTTTTGAAGTATTTCTATTAAACTGTTGATTTAAATCACCTGAAAAATCACCATGACCATAATTTTTAATTTCTACCGATACTTGACTTAATTTAATATCTAAATTTAATAAATGACTCTCTACATCCTTGATATTCTCATTTATTAATTTAAAGGTTTCACTACTTGATGAAGTAATAATAACTTTGTTTTCCCCTTTACTCTTTATTAACTTTATAGTTAATTCTCCTAACTCCTTAGGATTTATCTTTAAAGTTAAATCCTCAATCCCGTTATTTTTTAGATATCTAATTGCTTGTCCTATATCATCTACTATATAACCACTTCTAATCTCTACCGGTTTTATATCAGTAATGTCTTCCATTAAATTTTTTTCTAAATTAGATATATTATTTAAGATATTTAAATCATTATCACCAGACTCTATCTCTTTAGAAGGTAATATAGTATCACTATTACCTTCACTAATTTTCAATAATATATTTTTATCCTTGTCTAAATAATTATCTTCTACATATCGGATTTGCTTAAAATTATTATTTATTAAGTTTGCAACTGTACTGCCATTACTTTCTTTATTTAAGTTATTTTCTAAACCCTTCTTAATATCTTCAATTAACTTGATTTCAGTATTGCTATTATCTTTAATTAATAAACTATTTTTATGTATATCTTTTATTTCTTTTCTAACACTCTCTACTGTTCTATTAATAATATCTTCTAACTTATTATTTATAAGCTTTATCTCTGAACTATTTAAATTAATATCATTTAATACTGTAGCTATTTTATCTTTATTTAATTTTGTATTAAGTTCACTTAATCTTTCTGGATTTATTTTCTCTATAATTGAATCTAGCTCTTCTATTTTTTTACTATCAACATCATTATTGATATTTAATTTACTTATTAATGAATATATAATTTGTAATAATTCATCTTTAATCTCTACTTCTTCATCTTGAATATCTTTAAAAAAAATATTATCAACTTCATTTTCTAAAATAGATGAGAATCCTGTTTCGCTTTTTTCTGTTTTTTTATCATTATTAATCGAGTTATTCATTGCCATTGATAACATATCTATCTTCATATTTATCCAGCTCCTAACCTACGCTACTTTTATTTCTTAAGTACGCATACATTCCAAACTCATCATTTATAATTTGCTCCTTATGATCCTCACTCTTTTTATGAATCATATATTTATTATCTTTGAGTTTTTCTAAGGATTTTCTTTCAATTTGTTTATTCATTAAATCAACTCTGGCTTTATTTACTACTTCCTCTTTTTGGTTTAATTCATCATTAGTTTCATCAATCATTGTTGATATAAAATTCAAATAGTTTGAAGTTATTTTTCTCTCTACTATATTTTCAATATTTATTGAATCAGAGTATTTTTCGTAACTAACTTCTAGACCTTTTAACTTTTCTTCTACTTCTCTTTTTTCATTCTGAGCTTTCGAATAGTTTATTTTACTTTCATCTTCATTTTTAACCTTAATATCTAATACCTTTTGAAGACTAAACTTGAAGTTTTCCATATAACCTCTTCTCCTTATGCAAATATGTTTTTTAAGCTACTTATATTTTCATCAAATGTATTTTTTTCATTTATCCCTTGCTTTAAAAATTCATTCACCTTATCGATATAATCTATAGCTATATCTATCTTTTTATTTGATCCTCTTTCGTAAGCTCCAATGTTTATTAAATCTTCAGCCTCTTTGTAAGTTGCAATTATATCTCTCGCAAAAGATGCTACTTCTTTATGTTCGTCTTCACATATATCATTCATAAGACGACTTACACTATTTGAAATATCTATAGCTGGATAATGATTCTTATATGCCAATGCCCTAGATAAAACTATATGTCCATCAAGAATACCTCTTACAGCATCAGCAATTGGTTCATTAAAATCATCTCCATCAACTAGCACTGTATAAAAAGCAGTTATTGAGCCTTTATCAGAAAGTCCTGTTCTTTCCATAAGCTTAGGTAATTCCGCAAATACTGATGGAGTATACCCCTTCTGTGCCGGTGGTTCTCCTATAGCAAGTCCAACTTCTCTTTGAGCCATCGCAAATCTAGTTACAGAATCCATCATTAGTATTACCTTTTTTCCTTGATCTCTAAAATACTCAGCAATTGAAGTTGCAGTTAACGCTCCCTTAAGTCTTACTAATGGTGGTTTATCCGATGTAGCACAAACTACTACAGATCTTTTCATACCTTCTGGACCTAAATCCCTTTCTATAAAGTCCATAACTTCTCTACCTCTTTCACCTACCAATGCAATAACATTAACATCAGCTTCAGCTGCTCTTGCTATCATTCCTAAAGTTGTACTTTTACCTACTCCACTACCTGCAAATATCCCTATTCTTTGCCCTTCACCACAAGTTATAAATCCATCAATTGCCTTTATTCCAGTAGGCATTATATGTTTAATTCTCTTACGCTTCATAGGATCTGGCGGCTTATTAGATAAACTGTATCTCTCTCCTGCTTCTATCTTATATTCATCTATAGGATTCCCTAATGGATCTATTACTTTACCCAGAAGCTCCTCGCTGCACCTAACACTACAAGGATTTCCACTAGCAACCACTCTACAGCCTGGACCTATTCCAACTAATGTACCTAATGGCATTAATATAATTTCATTTTCTCTAAATCCAACTACTTCACAACTTATTGGATTATTAAACTGATTATATATTGTACATAACTCTCCCACCGAAGTTTTTAATCCCTCAACTTCAACAGTTAATCCAATAATTTTTTTAACTTTCCCCTCTGATATATATGGAGTTATATTATTAATCTTTTTAATCACCTTATTAAAATCTATAGATATCATATTTCCTCCACTATAATAGTTCCGATCTTATCTTTTCTAAAACCCCATCTATTCCTACTATTAATTTTCCACTACCTGTTTCTATTTCTACATTTCCCTTTTCTATATCTGAATCACATATAACAAATACTCTCTGAGTTAAATCAAGCTTATTTTTTATATCACTAATTTGTAATTGATTTATATATGTCGGATTTATCTTTATTACCATATCTTTTTTTAAGTTATATTCCTTTATTACATTCTCTAAAAGCTTGTTCATAGTATCAGTGTCTTCAAACTTTTCCCTAAGAACCTGCTCTGCTATTTCTATAGATACCTGTAAAATATTATTCTTACTCTCTTTTATATAATCTGCTGCTTCACTTCTTATTTGCAGTAAAGTTTTGTATCCTTCATCTTTTATTGCTCTACTTTCCTTAATTGCTTTATCTATATTTTTCTGATATGCTTCTTTAAATCCATCTTCATACCCATTTTTTAATCCTTGCTCATATCCTAATTCATAAGCTTTTCTCTCTATATCTTTTGCTTCAATATTAGCCTCATTTAATATCTTTTCTATCTCTAAAGAAGTCTTTTTAGAAATATTGTTATATTCTTCTTTCGCTTCAACTATTTTTCTTTCTATATCTTCTTTTTCTTTAATCAACTTTTCCGGTATATTACTTACTACTTCTCCATCATCTGATATACTAAAGCTTAATTTCCCCTCTATATGAATCTGTTTTTTTCTAAGTATATTATTGCTATTAGACAACGAGCTCTTCCTCCGTTCCCTTACTTATACTTATTTGTCCTTCATATTCTAAGTTTCTAACAACCTTTACTATATTTCTCTTAGATTCTTCTATCTGTGAAACCTTCACTGGCCCTAATAAGCTAATTTCTTCCTTAAGAACTTCAGCTGCTCTATTAGATTGATTTCTAAATATTACTTCTGATATGCTATTGCCACTTCCCTTAAGTGCAATAGCTACATCTTTTAAATCTACTTCCTTCAATATTCTTTGGATTGAATTATTATCTAGAGTTAATATATCTTCAAAAGCAAACATACTAGATTTAACTTTTTCAGCTAAAATAGTGTTTTTAACTTCTAGGAAATTCATAATATTTTTTTCCGTTCTTCCATCTACCTTACTTAAAATATCTATTAAATTATCAAATCCATCTGAGTGACCTATTTTCTTTTCACTTATTGATGCTAATTTTTCTTCAAGAATCTTATCTACAGCTTTTATTACTACAGGAGATATTCTCTCTATTGATCCTAGTTTTAAAGCAACTTCTCTTTGTAGGTCCTCATTTAAATTACATATTATTTGTGCAGACTTTTCTGGTTGAATATGAGCTAAAACTATAGCTATAGTTTGAGCGCTTTCTCCATGTATACATGAAAGTATTTGATTTGCATCAGCTTTCCTAGCAGCTGTAAAAACCTTAGTGTAAGCTTCATAGTTTATACCTTCCATAAGTTTGCTTGCTTTAGAGTCATCAAAGCTTCCTTGAATAAGACTCTTCGCATAATCTATTCCACCTTCTATTGAAAAATCTCTACTTTTTCTTATCTCTAAAAACTCGTTTAATATTTTTCTTCGTTCATCCGCAGTAACTGTATGTAACCCTGCTATTTCAACTCCTATTTTTTGTATTTGCTTATCTGATAGATTTTTTATTATGTTAGATGACAAATCAACACCTATAGTCATTAGTAATACAGCAGCTTTTCTCGCACCACTTATCTTATCCTTTTTTATATCCCCTAAATCATAGGCATTCCCTCTAATTAAAATATCTTTCTCCACTTTTATCACCTACCTTTAATCATTTATCCAAGTCTTAATTAACTTAGTTACTTCTTCAGGATCTTTCGAAACTATTAATTTAATTTCATCTTCTAGAGTTATCTCTTTCTTAGGTTGTTCTCTTAATTGTGATATTTCATTTATGATATCCTTATTATTTATAGACTCAAAAACTTCATCTATTTCATCTTCCTCTTTTCCTTTTCTACCTCTATAAATTAGTACACTTATAATAATTATTAATATTAAAAGTGCTAATCCACCTGCAATATATGCAATATTAGTTATATCTGGCATCATAGCTTCATCATCAGCAAATACATCCGTTACTTGTCCATTAAATTTCATAGCTACTACCGATAGTTGGTCTCCTCTATTTGTGTCCATTCCTATAGCTGATGAAACCATCTTCTCAACATTAGCTAAAGTCTCTTCTGTAATATCCCCATCTATTGCTACAGAAGCTGTTATACGTTTTACCTCTCCAGTGGTAGTAATAGTTTTTGTTTCTGTTCTGCCTACTTCGTACTCTATTTGCTCTTCTTTAGATGTACTATTGCTATTCTCTCCTTCTCCTGTATTAGTCATATTATTATCTACTGGCGATCCTGTCGCACTACTATCTAGAATTGAATTTTCAGTTCTTAGTTCTGATTTAATTACCTTATCTGGATCTATTTTGATTTCACTTTTTTCTACTGTATCAAAATTCAAATTAGCATTTACAGTAGCCTTAACTTTATCTTTACCAAAAATAGGTTCAAGCATTGAAACTACTGATTTTTGTAACTCTTCGCTTAGCTCTCTTTCTGCCGATCTAGAAGATGCTAATCCAACATTTTTAATTGGATTTCCATTTTCATCATATATATCTTCAGATAGCAAATTCATATTTTGATCTATAACTTCTATATTTTGCTTTGGTACATTTGTGCTACTAGCAGAAACTAAAGACATTATCGACTTTATTTGCGATTCATCTAACTCTCCTCCTGCTTTCAAAGCTATATAAACAGCGGCTTTACCTTCTTTATTTTCATTGGTAAACACAGACTCTTTTCCTTGTGTAATATGTACTCTAGCATCTTCTACTTGTGGAAATGTCTTTATAGTTTTTTCAAGCTCCCCTTGCAACATTCTTAATTTCTTTATTTGAAACTCTTCATCAGTCATAGAAAGGCTTGACCCCTCATCCATTAACTCAAACCCTTTTGAACCATTAGTAATGGTAGAAGATAGTTCTAATCTTAATCTGTCCACTTGCTCCTTTGGAACATATATAGTATTTCCTTCTATTTTAGTCTCAACACCTTTGTCTTCTAAAGCCTTGCTTATGTTGGCTGCATCATATGTATCTAAGCCTGAAAATAGAATTCCATATTTATTCTTAACACTATAATTGAAACTAAATATGATAGCTAACACTATAGCTACTACACCAATTCCTATAGCATATTTCTTATTCTTATCTAACTTTTTGAATCCATCTACTGACTTATTTATGAATTCTTTTATACTTTCTATAAAATTCTTCTGCATATTATTTACCTCTTAATGGATTTTAAAGTTGGATTTTATTTATTTCTTGATATGCTTCAACCATTTTATTTCTTACTTCTATAAGTAATTGCATTGAAAGCTGTGACTCTTGCATTGAAAGCATTACTTCATGCATTGTAATATCATCACCTTTTATAAGGCTTTCTATGCTGTTATCTGCATTTATCTGCTTTTCATTTACATTATTAATCGCATTACTTATGACATCTGAAAAACTCTTTTTCTCATCTATGTTCTTTTCTAAGCTTTGCATTCCTATATTATTTAATAATGAACTTGACCCTATTGATTGTATATTCATAACCTACCCACTACCTTCCTATTTCTAAAGCTTTAGATATCATATTCTTTTGAGCATTTAATGTATCAACATTCGATTCATATGCTCTTGATGCCGATATTAAATCTGACATTTCAACTAGTAAGTCAACATTAGGATATTCTACATATCCTTCATCATCTGCATCTGGATGACTAGGATCATACTCTCTTTTTAAAGGAGATTTATCTTCTTCTACCTTTGTTGTCTTTACACCTAATAACCCTAACTTTTTATCATAATTTTCAGAGAATATAGCTGTTTTTCTTATATAAGCCCCTCCATCTTCTGTTCTAGTAGTTCTTGAATTTGCAATATTGGATGAAATTACATCTAATCTTAGTCTCTCTGCCGATAAACCGCTTGCACTTATTCTCATACCATTAAATATACTCATATTAATTACCTTCCTGTTATCACACTTTTAGCTATTGCTAATTTTGTATTTGTTACACTAACCAATCCGTTATACATAAGTGTATTTGCGGCTTGATTTACTTTTTCATTTTCTAAATCAATATTATTTCCATCTGTTCTTATTGATGTTGACTTATCCTCTTTAACTTCTATCTTTGGACTTTTATTTATATTGTTTAGAGTTTCTTCGAAAGTTACATATTTTCTCTTGTATCCAGGTGTATTTATATTTGCTATATTATTTGCTATAGTCTTCCCCCTAATCTCAGTAGCATCTAGGCTTGTCTTTAAAAGTCTATATATTTCCATATTTACTCCCCTTCTTATTTTCAATTTTTTTAATTCTCTGAATTTTTTAACAAAAAAAATACTACTCCAAAGAGAGTAGTATTCTAAAAAACATTGTATAAGTATCTACTATTAAAACACATACTTTAATAACAATTATTATTAACTTAAATATAATAATAATTATTATAACTATCGTCTAATATTACATAAACAAAGTCTTAAAACAAAAAGTTCACTGACTCCTTGGCAACTGGCTGGCATGATTTTTAATTTTAGCCCCTATAGCTTTGCGTCACTAGGTTTCCCTAGTTTTGCCTATTCAATTTTAAAATTCTGCAAAAAAATACTACTGTCCGAAGACAGTAGTTAATAAAATTCTATTTAAAAGACAAGTATCTATATTAAGTGTAGGATATAATTACCCTTTATACTTAAATATTATAATAATACTTGTATATTTTAACATGAATCTCAAAACAAAAAGTTCACTGACTCTTCGGCAACTGGCTGGCATGATTTCTAATTTTAGCCCCTATAGCTTTGCGTCCTTAGATTTCCCTAAGTTTGCCATATTTAATTTACAAGTATCATTATATACCCTTTTTCTATTTATTTCTATACTTTTCACAATTTTTTTACATAATTTTACCTATATTTAGAATTATTTTTATAATTACACTTTTTTTGTTATTAAACTTTACTTTTTAAACTTATATTGTAATTATATTAAACAAAGGATAAAGCAATTGCTTTACCCTTATAAAACTAATTATCTTAATAATTGTAATACATTTTGTGGTTGTTGATTTGCTTGAGAAATCATTGATTGAGAAGCTTGAGATAAAATATTTAACTTAGATAAGTTAACCATTTCTTTAGCAACATCTACATCTCTAATTCTTGATTCAGCAGCTGTTAAATTTTCACTTGAAGTAGTTAAGTTACTTTGAGTATATTCTAATCTATTTTGAATAGCTCCCATATTAGCTCTACCAGTATTAATATCTTCAAGTGCCGTATCTATATTTTCTATTAAAGTTTGAGCATTTGCATTAGTATCCACAGCCATAGTTGAAGTACCAGTTATGGCACCTGTATCAGTTGCTATAACTAGACCTGTCAGCGTTTCAGCTATATCCTTTAAGTCTACATTATTTATAGTTCTAGTTTCATCAGTAGCTCCAGCTTGAATAGTTGTTGTTGCTGTTGTTCCATTTAAAACATTGATATCATTAAATTTTGTTTCTTGAGCAATTTTTAACATTTCTTCACCTAAGTGATTAATTTCAGTACTTATCTTTACTCTATCTTCTGCTGATAATGTATCATTGCCAGCTTGAACCGCAAGTTCTCTCATTCTGTGAGCTATGTTCCCAGCCTCTTCTAGAGCCCCTTCTTGAGTTTGAACCATAGAGATACCATCTTGAACATTTCTACTAGCTTGGTCTAATCCTCTAATTTGAGATCTCATTTTTTCAGAGATTGCTAATCCTGCAGCATCATCTCCAGCCTTAGTAATTCTTAATCCTGAAGAAATTTTCTCCATTGAGTTTCCTGATAAAGCAGTATTCTTTGTCATTGCATTGTGTGCTGTTAAAGCATTCATATTTGTGTTTACGATCATTGTAAAACCCTCCTTGATTTTTGACGACATCCTTGTCTTTTATATTCTATAAGGCTTAACTTCCTCTTGAAGAACCTTATGTTATATATATCGGTGTATACTTAAAATACTTTATACTTTTTTTGAAAAAATATTTAAATTTTCTTTTTTTATATTATTGTATAATTTATTTCCTTGGATACTAACTTTATATTCCTTTATTTCTTTTTTAGTATCTTGAATTTTTCTATCTAATAATGATTTAATCTCAAGCTCTAAACCTCTTAATTTTTCTCTATCATACAACAGCTTAAAACTTTCTATTTCATCATTAGCTATTAATACTTTTATAAATCCTTCCCGTTCTTCTATTAACAAATCAAATCCTTCATAATCTTCATCTTGTAGAGATTCTAACATAGCTATAGTTAACTCTTTATACAATTTTATTTTACTTTCCATGCTATACTCACCTACTGATTAACGAAATAATTCATTTGTGAGTTAAGCTTACTCATAGTTGCTTCTAATCTTGCAAATTTAGAATATAACTGTTGTTCTTTTGTCTTCATCTTACTCGTTAACTTTTTAATTTGCTCTTCTTGTTTTCTAATTTGTTCAGAATATAAGTTATTAAGATCAGTTGATGTCTTTTCAATACCTGCTTTTTTAGCGAATATACTAGTAGAACTTCCTACATATTTATACATATTAGTTTTTACTTTATCAAATACACCAGTAGTAATCTTTTCTGCTAAATCTCCATTTTCTTGAAGAACTTTTGTAAATTTATCTACATCAAGTTTTATTTGACCTGGTTTATTGTAATTATCAACACTTGTAATACCTATGTCTGATAAACTCTTACCTAAGCTCTCAAAAGGTCCTAGCATTGCACTTTTCATATCATCCATAAAGGCTCTTAGCTCACTATCATTTCTAAGCATACCTTCTTTAGATTTTTTATCCCAATTTTTTATTTCCTCTTCTGTCATTTCCTTTTTCTGAGCTTCTGTAAGAGGTGGATAACCATTTGATTTTTTCTGAGTTACTAAATCGTAAATATCATCCATTATCTTGTTATAATCATTTATAAAACTTTCTAATTTTTCAACTACAGGAGTTACATCTTGAGTTGAAGTTAAAGATGCTTGTCCAACACCATTTAAGTTATATGTTATTCCATCTATATTAAATGTATTTTTACTTTCATTTAATTCTTTAATCACCTTACCTGCACTATCCATTACAATAACTTCTGCATTTTTTCCTTCAGTTTCACTCATCTTCAAAAAGGATAGCGAATCTGAAGTATCTTTATTAACATAGTTACCATCTGCATCTTTTTCAACATCTATAATTTTCAAAGTTGAACTATCACCAGTAGTATTAGATGAAATAGTTAATTTTCCAGTCATATCACTAAAGGAAGCCTTAACTTCTCCTGGAAAACTTTCATTTATTTTATTTATCAAATCACTTACTTTATCATCTTTATTTATTGTAATAACCTTTGATTCTTTACCTTCACCAGTACTTATTTTGAAAGTAGCTCCATCAACTAATAATCCTAATTCTTCTAGAGTACTATCTTTCTTTATAGTTACTCCATTACTTGCACTTGATGCGCTCATAGTTTTAGATGTAGCTAATCTCTTAACATCAAAGTTATAATTAATATTACTTGCGCTTGAACTACCAGTGGCTGTTATAACACTATTATTAGAGCTATTAACAGTGATAGTGTTAAAGCTTTTGCTTCCTAATATGTAATCCTTAGAAGTTACACTAAAGTATTTATCATAAAAACCCTTTACATTTTTAGTTATATCTCTATATGTTTCCTGCTGCCATTTTACCATCTGTTGATTTTGAAATACTTTATCAATTTTACTTTGTTCACCAGTAAGCATATCCTTTATCATCTGGTCTGTATCCATTCCTGTTGCTAATCCTGGTATTCTAACTGAATTTACTGAAGACATACTATCCCTCCTATTTTACTGATTTTGCTATTTTATTTGCTTCATGCCACATATCTCTGATTTCTTCTATTAATGGCAATATCTCATCTATTATAGTCACATCTTTTTTTATATTTGCTATTGCTAACCTTTCTTTAATAAAAGAATATAAATTATGTAAATCTCTAGTAAAATCTCCGGCATTCATATTTAATGTTGAAATTAGTTCAGTATATATATCTTGAACTCTTGTTAATTCTTTATGTGCCAATTGAATATTTTTTTCTTCTATAGCCTTTCTTGCAAGCTTTGTACATCTAACTGTTGCGTCTACTAACATAAGTAATAGGTTTTCCTTTGATGACATATTTATTGAATTTTGCTTATATACATTGTATGGATTTGCAGCATACATCCACTACTTCCCCCTAATTGTTTCTTTATTTTAATAGTTTGCTTAAATCTATCTCCTTGCTTATAGCCTTAATATTTTCTTCTTTAACTTTTTCATACACTTCTTTTCTTAGTATAGTTTTATCCTTAGGTGCTGATATACCTAACTTAACACTTCCATCTTCCAACTTTACAACAGTTATTTCTATATCATCTCCAATTAATACTGACTCATCTTTCTTCCTAGTAATTACTAACATTTTTCTCTCTCCTTATTAAAGGATGTTTTGTATCATATGTATCATATTGAATAATATATTGTTTTGCTAAATTATTATTTATATTTATGACTATAGGAGCTTTTAAATTTATGGTTGATTTTTCTAATGTTTCTCCTAAAGTTATAATATTTAATATTAAAACATCCTTTGAATCTTTTACTTCTAAATCTTTCATAGTTTCATTATCTAAATTTAATTCATATTCACTATAAAAGTCAAAAGGAGATACTACAACAAAACTTACTTCCTCATCTAAAGAAGACATTACTTTAAACTTTTCATTATCTTTAATCTCATCTATTTTAAAGTTCTTAAGGCTTTCAAATCCTGGTATTCCTCTTTTAAATATTATTTGCATAAAACTACTCCTATCCTAAATAATCCAATAAAGTTGGTTGAATCATCTTAGCTCCAACTTGCATACTTGAGTTATATACCATTTGAGCAGATGTTAATTCTATATATTTCTCAGCCCAGTCAACATCTTGCATATCAGAATATACACCTTTAAGTCTGAGTATATTTTCATCATTACTTGATTTAACATTTGATACAGTATTACTTCTAGCTCCAATAGCTGATCTATTATTTAATACATGATTCATATAATCACCTAATTCTGAATTTAACTCTTGAACTCTATCTTTATCTACTGGATTATTTCCAAGCTCAACCAAAATATTATTTATTGTATTTAACCCCTTTAAATTATCTGTAACTTGTGAGGCTGTTAAGTTATAATCTATTCCTATTCCATCAGATATTTCTGCTTTTAGCTTATCTTCATTAGCTCCTGCCTTTAACCTTAACTCTACAATTCCATCAGCATTCTCAAATATTTCAACTGGTGCTTCATCGGTATTACTTCCACCAAATATAAATCTACCAGCATAAGTTGTATTTAATGCCTCTCCGATTTGCTTCACCTTTTCATTTATCTCACTTTTTATAGCTTTTATTTCATCTTCTCCATAAGAACCACTTATAGATGTAAGCAAAACTTTTATCTCACTACTTATATTTCCTATTTTATCTAAGGCATCATCTGTAGAATCAAGCCATCCTGTTATTTCATCACAATTATAATTATATCTTTCTACATCATTTATCTCATTCTGCATATTAAGTATTTTTATAGCTTCATAAGGATTATCTGATACCTTATTTATTTGCTTTCCAGTATTTAATTGCGTATTTAACTTATTTATTGACTGTAAACTCTTTTGAACATCACTTAAATAAGTGTTAGTCATAGCTCTATTTGTTACTCTCATAATAGCTTTTCCTTTCTACCTCACTAATCCATTTACAACTACATCTAAAAGAGAATCTATAGTAGATATTACTTTTGCACTTGCGTTATACGCATGTTGAAATTGTATTAAATTTATCATCTCTTCATCCATAGAAACTCCAGATACACTTAATCTTGAATTATCTATACTAAGCATTAACTGACTTTGGTTTTTTTCTTCTCTAACTACGTTTTGAGTAGCATGTCCTAATTTTTCAATTATCGAATTATAGTAATTATTAATAGTTATATCTTTCCCATTTATATTTACTTTTTCATCTTTTAAATTAAATAACTTTAATGCTTTATCTGTAGTCATTTGTAACTTGCTACTATCATTTAAAAGTTCTTCATTTATACCAAGCATTGGATTTTTATCTTCATCAAATACAAATAAATCTTTTACATCATCTGCTCCAAGACCATCATTATAAATATTATTTACACTATCAGCTATTCCTTTAGCTAATGTTTTCAAATCATTCATATATGAATCTAGTTCCTTAGCCATTTTTAATGCTCCACTTATTTCTCCTGAAGCATCTATTTTTTCTAATTCATCTAAAGTAACTTTTCCATCTGACATAGCTGCTTTTACATCATCATTTTGTATATTTAGCTTAAAGCTCAGATCATCTAATATCCTATCTCTTTCATCCATTAAATCATTAGGAGACTTTCCAGTTGCTTGAACAATCTTAATATTTTCTTCTAACTCTTTTAATGACCCTAACATAGAATTTACATCATTTAACATATCTGATGTTTGCTTATCTATATTCTCCTTAAGTTTTTCAAGCTTACTATATGACTGACTTATATTGTTAGCCAAAAACTTTCCATTCTCAATTACTATATTTTTAGCTCCTATATTATTTGGATCTTTAGATAACTCATGCCATCCATTAAAAAACTTATTTAATGATGAAGATATAGCATTATCTGATGGCTCATTAAATATATTTTCTATGTTTTTATAGTAATCATATCTTACACTTATTTCTCCATATGAATGACTTTCACTTCTAAATTGAAAATCATAAAATGTATTTCTTATTCTTGTAATATCGGTTACTTGTACTCCTGTTCCAAGCTGGCCAGGTCCCATACTACTGTTATAACCAATCTGACTATATGGCCTACTAGCTTTTTGTTCTACCCTTTGCCTTGTATATCCTGGTGTATTTAAATTTGTTATATTATGTGAAGTAGTCTGAATTGCTGTTTGATTTGCAGTCATTCCTGATGCTGCCGAATGAAGCGTTCCCATTAAACTAGGCATAATATTCTCTCCTCTATCTACTAATCTTTCCGTATGAATTGTATGTACCAACTGACTTAGATGGTTTTATAACTTTTATCATTTTATTTGTAAAAAACAATTGTTGCTTTATTAAAGTATTGTTAGTATCTTTTTGTAATTCTAAATTATTTAATAATACCTTTATCTCTCCATATACACTTTTTATATGGTCATCTTCGCTATTTTCTATAATAGATTTGAAGTCTTCATCTTTAATAAAATTTCTTCTTTTTATCTCTACAGTCGCAAGCTTTTTTCCGATAGATTCAATTTTTGTTGTTATGTTTTCTAGCAACATTATTTCTTTATCTATTATCGCTTTGTACTGATTATCTAATAGTTCTAACAACTCTTGCAGAATATTTTTCTCTTCAAAAACTATTAATTTTAATTCTGCATTCATCTATTTACTCTCCTTTATAGACTTAATAATTTTCTCAGCTACCTTTCTAGAATCAACAGTATATGTGCCTTGCTTTATTCTATTTTTGATCTCACTTATCTTATCTAAATCTATATTCTCATTTTCAGTAGTTATTTTATTTAAATATTTAGCATCTTCTGAAATAGTAACTTTATCTTTAGGTAATTTATTAACTACTTCTGCTTTATAATTTTGTCTTTGCTTAGTATAGGCATTTATCATATTATTTCTTTGTATTGAATCAATCTTCATATTTACCTCCTCTTAATTTCCTATTCATTAATCTATATTTATATTATCGGCATATTGCAATATTTATTTAGCTTTTTATAAAAAAGAAATAGGTATAGCGCTTTTACCACTACACCTATAAGATTTCCTTATTTATTTTTATTTGAATCTCATTTAAATTCCGATATTCTTACTGATATTTTTTCATCCAATTTTATAGTCTCACCTTTTGCTACATTTTTATTATTTATCTCTATATCTAAATCTTCATCTACAGTCTTATCTAAATATATAATATCTCCAACTTTTAAATCTATTATATCCTTTATACTCTTTTCACACTTTCCTATAACTACACTCATATCTAATTTCGCATTTAATATAGCAGATTTATTTTCAAATGCTTCAATTGGTTTTTTTTCTAAAGTTTCGAACTCTATCTCATATAATCTTTCTTTAAGCATTGTTTCCATTCTTATTCCCCCTACTTGTATATATCTAATAATAATCCTTGAATGCTATCTATAGTAGATGATATATCCAAGTTTTCTTTTTCCTCTTTTAATAATTCCTGTGTTAAACTTTCTAACCTTTCATTTATAGTTTCTACTGTAGAGTAATACTGATTTTCCCAAAAGCTTATGTTTTTATTTAATGTATATGTATAATCCACTACTGTTTTTAAGTATTTTTTTATCGTTTCTTTATAATTTTTAACATCATTATAGCTTTTAGTTACTATCAACCTATTTCCTTTTTTCTTAATATCCTTTATATAATTCTCTAGTTCCTCTTTTGTTGCTGATTTATATGACTTCATGAAGCTATCAGAAAATTGTTGTTTGTTGCCTATCACTTTATCTTTCAACTCTATATTTCTATTGATATTTACACCTTCAATTTTCATCTATAAACTCCTGTAATAGCTCATTACTTTTGGAACATAATTCTGTGTTTCCTTCGGCATCTTATATATATCATTTATAGAAGTTACCCCTCTGTTCATCATTCTAGTTGGTCCTCCATTATAAGCCATAAGAGCCATTTCAATATCTCCATTATATCTATCTATATAACTTTTTATATGTATTACTCCACCTTCAATATTTTGCTCTATATCTAAAGGATTTGTAACTCCTAATGATTGGGATGTTTCTGGCATAAGTTGCATAAGCCCTTGTGCTCCTGCTTCAGATACAACATTAGGATCAAAATTTGATTCAACCTTTATTATTGATTTTATTAATTTAGAATCTATCCCATACTTATTAGAATACTTTTCTATTGCATAATCTATTTTCTCATCGATATTTAAAGAATCTGTTGTAATATCTAATCTATTAGTATTATTAAATATACTTTCTAGTGATGTTTCTATTTCATTGATATTTAAATCTTTATTACTTTCTTTCATAGCTTTTAACAAACTTTCCATTATCATATTAAAAGCTCCTGAATCAGAACTACAACTACAATTATTAAAACTATTTAACCCATATGTACTTTTATTTCCTAAAGCCTGTATCATATTTAACATTTGCTCACCTCAATCATTCCTATTAGCAAAACTAATCTAATTATTTTAGATATACGGACACTATAGTAAAAACTTTATACCCTAATAATAAAAAAGTGCAGACTATTATTCTGCACTTTAATTTATTATTTCTACATTGTTTTAAACATATTTTTCAGGCTTTTCTTCTCCACTAAGAACTCTAATTGCACCTTGTGCTAATGCTAGCAATTCATCTTCTCCTGGATATACTACCATCGGCGCAATCCATCCTACGTATGAGTTTATATCATCACATACTTTTTTACCATATGCTATTCCACCAGTTAAAATAATAGCATCAACATTTCCTTTTAATACAGTTGCTATGCTACCAACCTCTTTAGAAACTTGATATATAAATGCATCATATATTAAGCCCCCATACTCATCTCCATCATCCTTCAGCTTTAATACGTCTCTAGCATCATTTGTATTTAAATATGCTACGTAACCACCTTTACCTACTAATCTATTATGCATTTCACTTTCAGTATATTTTCCACTATAACACATTGTTATTAAATCGCCTACAGGAACTGAACCTGCACGCTCTGGAGAAAATGGTCCATCACCATCTAATGCATTATTAACATCTATAACCCTTCCGTTTTTGTGAGCTCCAACAGAAACTCCTCCACCCATGTGAACAACTATTAAATTAAGGTTCTCATATCCTTTTCCACTTTCTTTTCCATATCTCTTAGCTACAGCCTTTTGATTTAAAGCATGGAATTTACTCTTCCTTGGTAGTTCTGGTAGGCCTGAAATTCTTGAAACCTCCTGAAGTTCATCTACCACAACTGGATCAACTATAAAAGCTTTTATTCCCAATTCATCTGCTATTTCTTTTGATAATATTCCACCTAAGTTAGATGCATGCTGTCCTTGTACTCCTATTTTCAAATCTTCTATCATCAAATCATCAACTTCATAAGTTCCTCCTGGCATAGGTTTAAGCATTCCACCTCTACCAACTACAGCATCTAAGGTTTTTATATCAAAATTTTTATTTTTTAATACATCTAAAATAACACCTTTCCTAAACCCCTTTTGATCATATATAGTTTCATATGAAAGAATTTCCTCTGATGAGTGCCTTAAAGTTTCAACTAAAACTTCATGTTCTCCATCATAAACTCCAATCTTAGTTGATGTTGATCCTGGATTAATTATTAATAACCTGTATGACATTTCTCAATCTCCCCTTTATCCCCTTATTTATTTGATTCTGCAACTAATGCTGCTAAAGCTATAGAGTTAACTTTAGTTTCGCAACTATCTGCTCTAGATGTTAGAATTACTGGTGCTGATGTTCCTACTAAAATTCCTCCATTTCTAGTTTTAGCTGTATATGTTAATGCTTTATACATTACATTTGCTGATTCTATATTTGGAAATACTAATATATCTGCTTTTCCAGCAACTTCACCTTTTATACCCTTATGGTGAGCAGCGTCCTCTGATAATGCATTATCTAATGCCAATGGACCATCTACTATACATCCTTTGATTTGACCCCTATCATTCATTTTAGATAAAAGTGATGCATCTATTGTGGCTGGCATGTCTGGATTTACAACTTCTACAGCACAAATTGGAGCTACCTTTGGATACCCTATTCCACAAGATTTAGCTACCATTACTGAATTATTAATAATCTGAGTCTTTGCTTTAATATCGGGATAAGTATTAAATGCAGCATCTGTAAGTAAAATCAGTCTGTCTATCCCTTCAATCTCAAATACTGCAACATGAGACATAAGTTTTCCTGTCCTTAATCCCACTTCCTTATTTAATACTCCTCTTAAAAATGTAGCTGTATCTATAAGCCCCTTCATTACCATATCAGCTTGTCCACTAGATACTAACTCCATAGCCTTCAACGTAGCTTTTTGAGGATTCTTTTCGTTTACTATTTCAAACTTACTTAAATCCATATCAATATTCTTAGCTATTTCTTCAATTTTTTCTTTATCTCCTACTAGGATTGCATCTACAATGCCTCTGTCCTTTGCTAAGCTTACAGCTTCTAAGACAGGCTCATCTTGAGCTACTGCTACGGCTAACTTCTTAGTACTTACAGCTTTTAATTGTGAAAATAATTCTTCAAAATTCTTTCCCATATAACACCTCATACTATTCCATATTTTCTTTATTTTTTTGTTAAATTTGTATCATTATTACTATTATACCACTATTTTACTATTTTGAAATTATATTCAATATTTTTCCAAAATAATTTTCTACATATTTAGCTTAAAATCCTTATTTACTCTCCATATTGACGATATTTATTAATTAACTTTTGATAAAATTATGCACAGATATTTAAAAATATAATTTCCTAAAGAATAAAAAAAGGAATTGCATAAGCAATTCCTTCTATAACTCTTAATTTTTAATTCTTAACTATTAATTAATTTATACTTTCCTATAATTCTTTCTGCCACTTTTATTCCATCAACTGCTGCTGATATTATTCCTCCAGCAAATCCAGCTCCTTCACCAGCTGGATATAAGCCATGCATAGATATACTTTCTAAGTTTTCATTTCTAGTTATTCTTACTGGGGCAGAAGTTCTAGTTTCTATACCTGTAAGAACTGCATCTGCTCTTCCATACCCTTGAATCTTCTTATCAAAGTTACCTATACCTTCCTTTATAGCTTCTACTACATAATTTGGTAAGCATCCTCTCATATCAACTAATTCAAACCCTGGCTTATAGCTTGGATTTACAGCTCCTAACTTAGTAGACTTTCTATCATTTAAAAAGTCTCCTAATAACTGAACTGGTGCATTATAATTACTTCCTCCAAGTTTAAATGCTAAACTTTCATAATGTCTTTGGAACTCCATTCCTCTTAAAACATCATTTCCTTCAAAATCTTCAGGGCTAACTGTAACTACTAAAGCAGAATTTGCATTTTCTAAGTCTCTAGCATGATAACTCATTCCATTTGAAACTAATCTATTCTCTTCTGAAGAAGCTGCAACAACAACTCCTCCTGGACACATACAAAACGAATAAACTCCTCTATTTAAATCTTTACTTTGGTATGTAAGCTTATAATCTGCAGCTTTTAATCTTGGGTGGTTATGATATTTACCATATTGAGAAATATTAATCATCTCTTGAGGATGCTCTATTCTTACCCCTACTGCAAAAGCTTTTGGTTCCATAAATATCCCTATTTCTTTTAACATCTCATATGTATCTCTTGAACTATGTCCTAATGCTAAAACTAAAGCCTCACAAGGTATTTCATTTCCATTAACTACTATACTCTTAATCTTACCATCTTTTCCGTTTATGTACTCAAGCTTTGATGAAAACATAACTTCTCCACCTAAAGCTATTATTTTCTTTCTTATATTTTTAACTACATCCTTTAGTATATCCGTTCCAACATGAGGCTTAGCTTCATATATAATTTCTGATGGAGCTCCTGCATCAACTAACTGTTCTAAAACATAATCACATCTTTTATCTTTAATTCTTGTAGTTAGCTTACCATCCGAAAACGATCCTGCCCCTCCTTCTCCAAACTGAACATTAGATTCTAAATTTAGTTCTCCCTTATCCCAAAACCTTTTTACAGTTTCGGTCCTTTTATCTACATCTTCTCCTCTTTCTATAACTAAAGGTCTATATCCCTTTTCAGCTAACATTAAAGCTGCAAATAATCCTGATGGTCCTAATCCTACTACTACAGGTCTACTGTTAAGTTTCTCATTTCCTGGCTCTACATCAGGATCATACTTTGTATCATCTATCTTTACATTATTATCATGAAGTTTATCAACTATTTTCTTTTCGTTTTTATGATTAACTTCAACCGCATATGTAAATTTAATGTTATTCTTATTTCTTGCATCTAAACTTTCTTTTATAATTTTAAAGTTTTCTATTTCATCAATTGATACTTTTAATTTTTTACTTACTCTTTTCTTTACTACTTCTATATCATCATCTAATCCTAGTACTATATTGTTAATTCTTATAGTCATATAATCACCTTTCAAATTGTTTTTTAAGAAACTATAACCCAATGGTTGATAATTTCATTTATTAAGTCGTAATTCAATCTGCGATAATTTCTTTAAATACATAGCTGATTAAAAATTTCACCTTTGATATTACTTATAGTTCTATATTTTATCATATCTTATTTATTAATACAGTTTTTTATAAAAAAATAAAGCCATCTTATTGATGGCTTTAATAATCAAATATTATCTATAAATTTATTCTGTTGGTGGAGTTTCCGTAACTATCTTTTCTATATTAAAAGATACTTTATCCAAAGCTTCTATCCTCACCTTATCATTAGGTGTAATTAATGCTATCGTTGGATCTTCTGTAAATTGTCCTGCTTCAGTATAGCTTGATAAATCTAAACTAGCAGTTATTGATTCTGACGTTATATTCTTTATATCCTCTTCATAACCACTAACTTTTATCCTTATACTTTTATTAGGTGCATCAAGCGTTAATCCTTCACTTAATCCATTTAATGCAACCTCTACAGTAACCTCTTTACTTACTTCACTTTCCACAACAACATTTATAGATATACTTTGAACTTCTCCTAGATTAACCTGTACTTTGTCAGGTATTTTTAATGCTACATCTATACTTGTATTTCCTGTAATATTTGATAGATTTACTACATCACTTTCAATTACATCAATAGTATCTAAAATTTCCTTAGGTCCACTTAATTCAACTTCTTTATAATTTGGTGTAAAATCTTTTAATCTTAAACCACTTGTTAGTTGACCTACTGTATTTATTTTAATAGGAACCACTTTTCCTTCATTTACTTTTATAGTTGCATCAACTGTATCTTGAGATAATGTTACATTTTCAATTTTATTACCATTCTCATCTACAGGATATAAATGATAACTCTTAGATATTGTTTCATTTACATTATATTCTTCACCTCTAGCTACTACTGAATAAACCTTATCTACTGCTGATTTTGGTCCACTAATAGTTACTTTACTTTTAGCAAATTCTATTGGCGCAACATAATAAGTCGGTTTTGCTATTATATCTATCTCTGAAGTTATCTCTACATCTCTCTTAATATATTCATCTATATATATCGTTAAGGTCAATGAACTATTATTCTTTATCGCCACTCTAGCAGGTGAATCAACTATATGAACTGGAATCTTATTAGCTCCAACCTTATAAGCATATTCGCTTAAATCTATAGTAATTTCAAAGTCATCCTTACTTATTTTACGTAAATCTTGAGTCGTTCCTTCAACCTTTAAGTTAACAAAGAATTGCTGGTTAGGAGCCAGTATAAGATTAGAATCTCTAAGCACTCCCTCATTCATAAGTTTGACAGGTACTTTATTTATATCTTGTGTCTTAATTGGGTTCTCTACATTCGTTACATAGAACCATAAAGCTACAGATAATAAAAGACATACTATTTGAACTATTACTTTTTGTTTATTATTCCAGTTATCCATAATTTCACCTTCTTGCCTGCCGTTTTAACTTTCTTCTCTTCTCTATGTTCCATTATCTTCAGTAAAATTACTCTTAATTTCTCTTTATCATAGTTTCTTGTTAATCTACCATTTATAGCCAATGAAATAGTTCCTGTTTCTTCTGAAACTATTATAACTATTGAATCTGATATTTCAGATAATCCAATAGCTGCTCTATGCCTAGTTCCAAGCTTTTTATTAATATCCTTATTACCGGTCAAAGGCAACACGCAACCTGATGCTAATATTTTATTTTTCCCTATAATCGTTGCACCATCATGTAACGGTGTATTTACTACAAATATATTTTCTAAAAGATTTGCTGAAATTCTTGCATCTAATATAGTTCCAGTAGATGTTATTTCAGCAAGCCCTGTACTTTGTTCAATAACTATTAATGCTCCAGTCTTAGTTTCAGCTAAGTTAGATACAGCTGTAACTATTTCTTTTACATATATATTTCTTTTTTCACTATCTTCGAAACCATGTACATCTTCAAATGCACTTCTTCCTAAATGCTCTAACGCTCTTCTTATTTCTGGTTGAAAAATAATTACTACTGATAATACTCCTATAGTTAATGTTTTATTCAATATAAAATTCAACATCGTTAAATTTAGCAATCCACTTATAGGAATTAATATAATTATAAAAACTATACCTTTCAATAATTGTTCTGCTCTAGTTTCTTTTATAAGCATATATCCTTTATAAAAAATAAATGCAACTGCTAAAATATCTACAATAGACATTATTGAAATATTTGCTAGTGAATTTGTAATCACTGTAAAAAACTCTTGCATTTAGTCCACCACCATAAATTTTCTAATTAAAATTATACACCATTATTCCAAGTCTTAGTATAAAAAATTTTATTTTATTATTTTTCCTTAACTTATTAATATTTATTTACTTTCATTAATATAAATTTATGTAAAGAATACTTTTTCGAGGTGTATATAATGGAAAACTTAAAAATTAAATTTAGAGGAAATCATAAGTTTATAGTAATTTTATTTTTATTAGTTTTACTAACATTACTATCTATAATATTTATTTATAATTATAAACTTAAAAATAATGTTAAAGAATCTAATACTTTTGATCATATAGTTGATGAATTAAATACTATAAACAATTCAATTGAAGAGTGCTCTACTGAATTTACTCTAAATAATAAAAACACAGTAACTACTCTTAAAAACAATATTGATAATTTAGAAAAAGTTAAAAATAATTTACGCTCTTTAGTAATTGTTGATGATTACGGTAGAGAAACTTCTTCTAAAATTCTTTCTTCTATAGAGTCTGCCCAAAATCTATATAATTGTTGCATTTCGTCTTTAGAATATCAAAACATATCATCTACCTCTGACTATGTAAGCAAAATAAATGAGCAACAATTTGACTTATTAAAAAGCTATGTTGATTTAAATTATTTAGGCATAGAAATAGGATTTACTGATGACTCTTTAATATTTTTCGACAAACTAATAAATTACTTGAGTAATTTAGAGACTCTTACCAAAAAGAGTAATGTAAATACATCTCAAGGTGAATTATTTATAAAGAGCTTTAAAACTGCTATTAACGATTTATCACAATTAACTGAAAACCTTGAACCTGCTATATCAAAAGTTAGAGAAGATAATAGGTCTTTCGATGCTATATTAAAAGATTTGGCCGATAAAGAAAGTAAATACTTAAGTATAAAAAGTAGTATTAATAGTATTTCTATTCCTGAAGGCTATTTATCATACTATACTTCTCTAATTGATACCTGTAACTTATATTCTAATTATTTAAAAACACTAAAGGTAGCTATAATATTCGAAAAATCATCTAGTAATTATGAAGATAATAAAGAAAGTATAGATAAAAATTATAAAAATGCTTTTTCTAAATTGGATGATGTTAATGACTCATTAAAATCTCTAGAAAAATCTTCAGAAAATTTTTAGTATTAATTTTCTTATTTGGGGTAAAAATATTGTTTGATTGGGTTATATCCAAAAGGAGGTTTTTATGAAAAAATTTAAACAAGTATTTTCTTTTATTTTGACCCTTTCTCTTTCAGCGCTATATAGTTATCCTAATTTTGCTTGCGAAAATGATATGCTTATGGTTCAGGATAGCGCAAACATACTTTTAACAACTAAAGCAAACGACAATTCAATAAATAATTTTATAGATATATCCAATGATGAGTATGTAGAAGTTTTTAGTCAAAACGATAGAATGATTTATTTAACTCAAAATGATATATATCTTATGTCGCAAATAGTTTATGCTGAAAGTAAAGGGGAGCCCTTTGAAGGAAAGGTAGCAGTTGCATCAGTAATACTTAATAGAGTATTATCTCCTAACTTTCCTAATACTATTGAGGAGGTAGTATTTCAGCCAAATGCTTTTTCTTGCGTCATAGATAATGAAATATACGTATCACCTTCTCAAGAATGTTTCGATGCGGTATATGAAGCAATAAATGGTCATGATCCAACAAGAGAGGCGTTATTCTTTTATAACCCTGAAATCGCAACATGTAGTTGGATGCAACAAGTTGATAAAACTAATATAACACCTATAGGCCATCATGTTTTCTTCTCATTATACTAAATAAAGCGCGACGCACTTTATTTAGTTAAGAGTTAAAAGAGAATAGCTAGAAGTTTAGAAATAAAGTCAGCTAAAGCTGACTTTAAAATATTATATTTTAGAAACTACAGAGCAGTTTCTTCCTAAACTTTTCACTTTTAACTCTTCACTCTTAACTTTAAAAGTGCTTCGCACTTTTATTCAAAGGTTCCTTTTATAACAGCTTCTCCTTTTTGAACAACTATTTTACCTTTAGCTATTACCATATCTATATCTAAGCTTTCTTCATCTACTATTACAAAGTCTGCATCTCTTCCTTCTGTTATTCTTCCTTTATTGTCAAGTTTAAGTATATTTGCTACATTAGAAGTTATTACTTTTATTGCTTCTTCTATCGGAACATTATGATTTTTTATACTTGCCTTAACCTCTCTATATAAACTAGCTACTGAACATATTCCTAAACCGATTAAATGTCCTTGTTCATCAAATCTAGGCATACTTCCATTTGCATCTGATGAAAATGTTATATGTTCTATATCTACTCCATTTTTCCAAAGAATTGCTAGACCTTCACCAGCTCTTATTTCTCCTGGTTCTAAAAAGTTAGGATCACTGCTTGTGGTTAAATCTATAAATCCTCCTCGTTTAGCGTATGCTTCACCTTCATAAAATAACTTATCACTTCTATTTATATGCGTTGGCAATACTTGTGTTGGTGGAATTTCTGTTTCATCTATTAATTTAGATAAATACTCTAATTTTCTAGCCCCATTACCTAAATGAACATTTACTATTCCTGCTTTTCCTGATAACAATCCTCCAACTCTTGCGCTAGCTACCGTATTAACAAAATCTTGATATGTAGCTTGAGAGCTTCTATGATCTGATAATGCAATTTCTCCAACTCCTATTACCTTATCAACCATCATCATGTCACCTTTAATACTATCAGTTATTGTTTTAACAGGAATCTCATAAGAACCTGTATAACAATAAGTAGTTATTCCCTCTTCTTCTAAGCCTTTAGCTTTGGCAATTAATGATCTCATATTTCTACATACTCCATCAGTTCCAATACACCCTACCACTGTAGTTACTCCAGCTTCTATTAGTGTTGATAACTGCATCTCTGGTGTACGTGTCTTAAATCCACCTTCACCACCTCCACCTAATATATGAACATGATTATCTATAAATCCTGGATAAAGTAACTTTCCTTTTCCATCAATTATTTCTATTGCTATAAAATTATTTGGAATTTCTACATTATCATATATTCCTTCAATTTTATTTGAAGTTATTACTACATCTTTAATTCCTAAATCTTCTGGTGCGTAAACATGTATATTCTTAATAACAGTAATCATTATTTTCCTCCTATACTTTTCTTAAAAACTTTATCTAAGTTATATTTTTTTATCCTATTAATATTATTAGTTACAAATAGAATATTAATCCTAATATTGCCGCAATAACTATAACTAAAATTGGATGTACTTTCTTGGATAATAATATGATTCCTATTATTATAGTTATAATTATACTTTTAAAATCTACATAAGATTCCTTTGCTAAATCTATAAATGCATATATTATAAGTGCTATAAGTATTGGTCTCATTCCAGCTAGCATAGACCTTATAACTATAGATTCCTTAAACTTATTTAATATTTTACTGATTATACTTACTAATATAAATGATGTTGTAACTACTCCTATTGTAGCTATGGCGCTTCCAATAATACCTCCTACCTTATATCCAACAAAGGTCGCAGAATTTATAGCTACAGGACCTGGTGTCATTTGTGATATACCTATTATGTCACTAAATTCAGACATAGATATCCATGCATTATTTTCTACTATTTCTTTTTGCATGAAAGGTAACATTGCATATCCGCCACCAAAGCTAAAGGTACCTATCTTTAAAAAAGCTAAGTAAAGTCTAATTAATATCTCCATAACCTTACACCTGCTTTCTTAAAAAGATAATCCCATATAGACCTGAAAGTATTATTACCAATACAGGATGTATATTAAAAAACGCCAATGCAATCAGTCCAATAATAATAGTTATAGCTGTTCTTATATTCTTTTCTAAACCTTTTGAAAGACTTATTGCTCCCACTAAAACTAGCATAGGTACTGCTGCTGTTATCCCTTTAAATGCCGCATTTACATAGTAATTATCTCTAAATTGCATAAAAAATACTGCAATGATTAAAATAATAAAAAATGATGGCAATATTACTGCAAGTAGCGCTACTATAGCACCTAACAACCCTGCAATTTTATATCCTAAGAATATTGATGTATTTATAGCCAAGGCTCCTGGTAGGCTTTGAGAAACTACTAAAATATCTACAAATTCCTCTTTAGTAATCCATCCTTTATTTCCTACTACTTCTTTTTCAATTAATGGTATCATCGCATAGCCTCCACCAAATGTAAAAGCTCCTATCTTAAATATTGATAAAAATAGTCCTAAAACTTTTCCCATATTACACCTCAAATTACATATAAGTATACTTATAATTAATATTCTCCTTTCTTTTTATTATTCCTGTCGAAAATTTAAAGATACTGTTTAGTCAATTAAGAATTAATGATTGGAAATTAATAAACAAAAAAAGTGCGCCTAAGCGCACTTTTTACTTTAATTAATAACTATTCATTTTAAATTATTAATGACTACTCTTGTTCTAAAATTATCTTCTTAGCTGTTAGAATTGAAGTAGCACTCATTGAGAATTCGTCTAGTCCGTATTCTACTAATGTTGGGATAGCAGCTTCATCTCCTGCCATTTCTCCACACATTCCAACCCACTTACCATGCTTGTGAGCTCCATCAATAGTCATCTTTATTAATCTTAATACAGCTGGATGCATTGGATTGTAAAGGTATGATACCTTTTCACTCATTCTATCAGCAGCTAATGTATATTGGATTAAGTCGTTAGTTCCGATTGAGAAGAAGTCTACATATTTAGCTAATTCATCAGCCATAACTGCTGCAGCTGGAATTTCAACCATGATACCCCATTGAGTTGTATCTGAAGTCTTAACACCTTCAGCATGTAATTCTGCTCTGCATTCTTCAACGAAAGCCTTAGCAGCTTGGAATTCTTCTAATCCTGAAATCATTGGGAACATTACGCAAAGATTTCCGTATACAGAAGCTCTTAATAAAGCTCTTATTTGAACTCTGAATATGTCTTTTCTATCT
Source organism: Clostridium hominis (assembly GCF_014287825.1). NCBI lineage: Bacteria > Bacillati > Bacillota > Clostridia > Eubacteriales > Clostridiaceae > Clostridium > Clostridium hominis. The sequence continues at coordinate 73,631 of NZ_JACOOO010000047.1, read as the reverse complement.
AAGCATAATCTTATAGCTCTGTATCCTAAGAATGGGTTCATTTCTTCCGGTAATGGTAAGTATGGTAATACTTTATCCCCACCGATATCTAATGTTCTAATAACTATTTGCTTACCGTTAGCTTTTTCTAAAACAGTCTTGTAAGCTTGGAATTGTTCTTCTTCAGTTGGAGCTGAATCTCTGTCCATGTATAAGAACTCAGTTCTAAATAGACCTACCCCATCTCCACCGTTAGCTAATACTTGATCTATATCTTCTGGCTTACCGATGTTACCACAAACTTCAATTCTCTTACCTGATTTAGTTACAGTTTTAACTTCGATAAGTTTCTTTAATTCTTCTTGTTCTGCTGCAAATTTTTCTTTTTTAGCAACATATTCAGCAATAACCTCTTCTGATGGATTGATTATAGCAAATCCTTCCATACCATCAACTATGATTGAATCACCATTTTTAACTGATTTAGTTATATCTCCTAAACCAACTACAGCTGGGATTTCTAAAGTTCTAGCCATGATAGCTGAGTGAGAAGTTCTTCCTCCGATATCAGTTAAGAAACCAACAACCTTTGATCTATCTAATTGAGCTGTATCTGATGGAGTTAAATCGTAGGCAACAACTACAGTATTTGCTTCAGTTATAGCAAATCCACTTCCACCTTTTCCTGCTAAGTTAGAGATTATTCTCTTAGAAACGTCTTTAATATCAGCAGCTCTTTCTCTCATATAGTCATCTTCCATTGATTCGAAGATCATAACAAATGTATCTGTAACGCTTTGAACTGCCTTCATAGCATTTAAGCTGTCACCTTCTATAGTCATTTCCATTTGACCTGTGAATTCTGGGTCATCTAATAAAGTTAAATGAGCTTCGAAAACTTGTGCTTCGTGCTCTCCTATTTCTGCAAGGGTTTTTTCTTTTATAGCTGTTAATTGCTCTTTACAAGCTTCTAAAGCTTTTTGTAACTTTTCCTTTTCAGCAGCTACGTCTGAAACCTTAGCATCAGTTATAACTATTTCTTCATGTTCTTGTATGAATACTTTACCTATTGCATAACCCTTTGATGCAGCAATACCTTTTTTCATTATTGAATTCCTCCCTATACCTTAAGCATAAATCTTGTTGTTCTTAAGTTGAAAATTAATTTAAAATTTTATCAAATAATTATCACTAATTTTCATTATAACATATTTTTTATTATTGTTAATAAAAAATGTTTACATTTTTTCCAATTCGACAAAAATCTTATATCATTTTCCCTATAAATTAAGCAAACCTTTCTATAAATCATCTATTAATGTACTAGCTTTTGCATATGCTGTTGATTTTGCCTCAAAGAAATCTGTCTTAACTGAGTTTGCATCTGATAATGTATCTACCCAATTAGCTGGATTTTTATCATAACCTTTATACAAAGGTGTTAATCCTATTTCCTTCAATCTCTTATTTCCTAAATATTTTATATATGATTCTATCATATTTTTATTTATCCCTTGTATATTATCTCCAATAACATAATGGCCCCAATTTATTTCATTCTCTACTCCTGTTCTCATCATCTCTCTTAATTCTTCTTTAAGATCTTCTGTAAATAGATTTTCCTCTTCCCTTTGAAGTTCTCTCATTATATTTCTAAATAACCAAAGGTGAGTATTTTCATCTCTATTAATATATCTTATCTCTTGAGCTGATCCAGGCATTTTTCCATTTCTCTCTAAATTATAGAAGAACATAAATCCTGAGTAAAAATATATACCTTCTAGTATATAGTTTGCCATTATAGTCTTAATCAAATTCTCTTTTGTAGGTGAATCTATAAAATTATTATATAAATCTCCTATGAATTTATTTCTACTAAGTAAAATCTCATCATCTTTCCACTGATAAAGTATTTCATTTCTCTTCTCTGGAGAACATATAGTATCTAACATGTAACTATAACTTTGAGAGTGAACAGCCTCTTGGAAAGCTTGAATCGTTAAACATAAATTCACTTCACTAGCTGTGATGAAATTATTTATATTACTCAAATTAGCAGTTTGTATTGAATCTAAAAATATTAAGAAAGAAAGTATTTTATCATAAGCTGTTCTTTCTTCATTAGTTAACCTATTATAATCTTTTAAATCCTGAGCAAGATTAATTTCTTCTGGTATCCAGAAGTTATTCATTCCTTGTCTGTACCAATCAGAAACCCAACTATATTTCATGTTATTAAAATCATTTAAATTTGTTGTATTTCCATTAATCATTCTTTTCTTACTTATTTCTATATCCCCATTTTCATTAAACAGAGGCTTTCTATTAACATTCATCTCTCATTTCTCCTCACTCTTATTTAATTAAGAATTAAAAGTTAAAAATTTATAATTAATGTTAAACTGCTTATGCAGTTTTCAATTTTATAAAATCAATTTATCTAATTTACTTCTTTAACTCTTTATTATTATTTAACTATTATATTTTTAAAAGTTAGAAACTGCATTAGCAGTTTCCTCCTAAATTTAAAATTGTTATTTATTAATTTTTAATTATTTTATGCTGAACAACTCTCGCAATCTGCAACAGTTAATGATTTAGATCTTACATAATAAATTGATTTAACTCCACATTTACATGCTTCTATATATAAATTCATTATTTGTCTCATTGTATAGTCTGTAGTTATATATAAATTAAACGACTGCCCTTGATCTATATGTCTTTGTCTTATGCCATTTACTTGTATGCATAACTTTTGGTCTATATTATATGCAGAGTTATAATACCAGAAGTTTTCCCAACTTAAATTTGGTGCTGTTTTAGGTATTATACTTCCCTTTTTCTCTTCTAACCAGAATCTTGCCATTACAGGATCAACACCCTCTGAAGTTCCTGCTATAGTAGCAGTAGATCCATTTGGAGCAACTGCAAATAAATATCCATTTCTCATCCCAAATTCTTTAATATTTTTTCTTAATTCATCCCACATTGTTGACTTATAATTTCTTAAGTCAAAGTATTCACCTGTTTGCCAATCTGAACCTTCAAAATATGAATATGAACCTTTTTCTTTTGCAATATCCATACTAGCTTTTATTGCATAGAAATTAATTCTTTCATAAACTTTATCAGCAAACTCTAAATGCTTATCTTCTGTCCAATGTATTCTATTGTTAGCTAACATGTGGTGATATCCACTTGTTCCAAGACCTATAGCTCTATACTTCTTATTAGTTACCTCTGCAAATGGTACTGCATAATAATTTAAGTCTATTACATTGTCCATAGCTCTTATTTGAGTCTCAACTACATACTCAATTTCTTTATCTGAATTTACATCTACATTTCCTAAAACTACTGATGAAAGATTACAAACTACAAAGTCTCCGGCTTTAGTTTTTTCTACTATTATTTTATCTCCATTTTCATCAGTTATTTCTGTTTGCTGTATGTCCATAGCGCTTGTGTTTTGCATTATTTCTGTACAAAGATTTGAAGAGTATATCATACCTTTATGCTTATTAGGATTCATCTTATTGGCTGTATCCCTATAAAAAGCAAATGGAGTACCAGTTTCTGCTGCACTCTTTATAATTAATCTAACTATATCCTTAACAGACATTACTCTCTTTTCTATTCTGTCATCATTAACACAATCATAATATCTTTCTTCCCATTCTTGACCATAAAAATCTTCTAGATTATATCCTTTTACAGTTCTTATTTCATGAGGACACATCATATACCAGTTCGCATCTATATCACTCTCTGCTAACTTCCAGAAAAGATCTGGATAACAAAGTCCAGGGAACACATCATGTGCTTTCTTTCTATCATCACCATTGTTTGTTCTTAATTGTAAAAACTCTGGTAAGTCCTTATGCCAAGCATCTAACCATATTGCTACTGACCCATTTCTAACTCCTAGCTGGTCAACTGCAATAGCTGTGTCATTAAATAACTTTATCCATGGTATAACTCCACCTGCTGCACCCTTAAATCCTCTTATAGTAGATCCCATAGCTCTTACTTTCCCAATATATATTCCCATTCCTCCACCAAATTTAGATACTTCAGCAAAGTTATCTAATGATTTATATATTCCTTTTAAGCTATCATCTACTGTATCTATAAAACATGAGCTTAATTGATAAAATGGCTTTCTTGCATTTGACATTGTTGGAGTAGCCATAGTTGCCTTTAGTGAGCTTAAAACATCATAAAATCTTTTAGCCCAATATAATCTATTTTCCTTTTTCTCTGGAATTGCTAAATGCATAGCTATCCCCATAAACATTTGTTGAGGTAATTCTAAAACAGCTCTATTAAAATCTTGAATTAAATATCTCTTTGCTAACAAATCTATTCCGCTATATGTAAATATAAAGTCTCTCTCTGGCTTTATTTTTTTCTCTAATTCATCTATATCATCTTTTGAGTAATTATTTAATATATACTCTCCATAAAGCTTTCTTTCCGTCATAGCACTTATGAAGTTATAAAAATCACCGTATACATTAGAACCCTCTTCTAACCCTCTATTTTTTCTTATATCATCATATAATTTATCTATATATAATTTCGAAGCGACATATTGCCACTTAGGTTCACTATCTGTTGTTAATTCAAGTGAAATTTGAATTACTGAATTTCTGACCTCATCATTGCTCATTGATGGTCTTATTATATTCGCACAGCTTTCTATTAACTTCTTACTTGTATATATCTCATTTTCCCCTTCTATTCCTTTAACTGCATAATCACATATTTTTTGTAAATATCCCATTGTTTCCTCCACCACATATAGTATACTATACTTTATTTTTCAACACTCTAACACAATATATTGTTAATTATAACTTTGCTATATATACTTGTAAAATTAAAAAAGATTTAAAAAAAAGAGAAAATAACATACTTTCCTCTCTATTTCTTAAATTCTCTAATATTTTTACTATCTAATAATCGCTACTACTTAATATTACTTATTGAAATCTTTTCATATTTTATTGATAATTTTATGAATATCATATTAACATCTCCTAAAAACTAATATATAATCAAATTTGTGATAAAGAATACTTGCAACACGAGGTGCACTAATGAAAGATTTAATTAAATCAAAAACTTTTTATATTGATGTAATAGTTATAATCTTAGGATGTTTTATCTATTCTCTAGGGGTCAACCTTTTTTTAACTAATGCAAAGCTTGTAAGTGGGGGAGTAACAGGGATAGCACTTATTTTTCAATATGCATCTGATATTCCATCAGGGGTTACTGTGTTCCTATTAAATATTCCTTTATTCTTTGTAAGTTATAAGTTCCTTAGCAAAAGATTTACTTTGTATACTGCTATAGGTATGGTTTCAATTTCATTATCATTAATCTTAACTAAGCCATTATCATCATTAGTTCAAGTTAATGACATGCTACTATACTGTATATATGGTGGAGTCTTATGTGGTGTAGGTATGGGACTAGTATTTTATAGAAATGGTTCTACAGGCGGAATAGATATTATAACTATGGTAATTAGAAAGAATTATTCTAATTTTGAAATTGGTAAACTTAATTTCGGATTCAATCTGATTATAGTAGCTATCGCAGCACTTATTTTTGGTTTGCCACAAGCTTTATATACCCTTATATCTATGTTTATACAAGGAACACTTCTAGATAAGGTTTTAAATGGATTTACCAGCAAGAAACTATTGTTAATTCTTACTGAAAAAGAAAATGATATTATAAACTATGTTATTAATGATTTACATCGTGGTATTACATCAATTATGGCAGAAGGTGAATATACTCACAGTAAAAAGAAGATGTTATATGTAGCTATAACATCATCACAATTTATCAGTTTAAAAAATAAAATTCTTCATATTGATCCTAAAGCATTTATTACAATAATCGATGCTTCAGAGGTTAAGGGCAAAGGATTCGTAAATATATAGCTAAAATTTAAGAGTTAAAAGTTAAAGATGAAACTACTAAAGTAGCTTCCAAAACAATAAAGTTACAATAACTTTGTTCTTTAACTTCTAACTCTTCTCTATTAACTTTTCGTGTTATTTCCTCGGAAATCCCTATTAATTGCTATTCTCGTTAGTATTATTACTATTTTCACTGAAATACCTATCTATTCCTAAAGAAATTCCATCAACTATTAAATTTTGATGTTCTTCACTCTTTAGTTTTATTTCCTCTTCAGGGTTAGATAAAAATCCACATTCAACTAATATTGATGCTCCATCAAACTTATCTCTTAGAATTAAGTATGCTTCACCAGCAGGCTTAGCAACTCTTTTATTATTATCTTTAATTGTCTCTTTTAAGGAATCTTGAACTACATTAGCCAATGTTGAGCTCTTATCATTAGATGCATACCACACCTGTGCTCCATAGCACTTGCTTTGAGCAAACATATTTTGATGTATAGAAACAAAGATATCACAATTAGTTTCTACTTTCATGTCTGCCCTTCTTTTTAGGTCATCACGTTTTTTCTCTCTAATAGTACTTCCTTTTTGATATAAACCTTCATCCTCATCTCTAGTCATATAGACAGTATATCCTTTACTAACTAGGTTTTCTTTAAGCTTTAATGCTATTTGAAGATTTATATCTTTTTCAATAGTTCCATTCTTAGATTGGGCTCCTCCATCAATTCCTCCATGACCTGGATCTATTAATACAACTTTAGAGTCATCACTTTCCATACTTGCTTTTGTAGGAATTGTACAAATTGATAATAGAACAAAAATACTAAATGCAAATATAATAATCTTTTTCATATTATTCCTCCAACTAAACATATCTGATATTAGTATTCTTTAATGCTTCATTCTTTATACCATCTTATATTAGTTAAATTTAATATCTATCTTTTATAACTAAATTAGATAAAAAAAGATGTTATAGATTTTACTCTATAACATCTTTTGACTTATTAATTATTTTCTATAACACTCTCAGCTATATTAGTTGAATGGTCTCCTATTCTTTCAAGGTTACTTAATAGATCTAGGAAAACCGCACCTGCATACGCATTGCAAGTTCCATCATATAATCTCTTTATGTGTAAATCTCTGAATTTTCTTTGTTTCTTATCTATTTGTGATTCTACATCCATAACAGTCTTAGCTTTTTCAACATCTCTATTTTCATAACTTTCAATAGCTATATCTACAGCTTGTAAAGTTGATTCATATATTGATCTTAATTCATCTAAAGCTTCAATACTATATTCTAATCTTTTATTTATCTTTTGAATTGTTAAGTCAGCAAGATTCTCTGCATGATCTCCAATTCTCTCTATATCAGTAACTATGTGGAATGTAGCTGCTACTATATTCTTTTCTTTATCTGATAAATCGCATTTAGATAATTTAACTAAATAAGTTGTAATACATTCTTCAAGAATATTTATTACATTCTCATTTTCATAAACCTTTTGAGCTAATCTTTCATCATTACTAGTAAATGCACTCATAGCTAATTCTAAACTCTTCTTAGATTTGTTAGCCATTCTAATAGTTTCTTTAATAACTTGTCCAGCAGCAATTACTGGTGTTTCTAATAATCTATCATCTATATATTTTACTCCAGCCTTTTCATCGTCATCATCACCTGGAATTAATTTAGTAACGATCTTAATTAATATAGGTATTAACGGCACCATTATTAACGTATTAACTACATTAAATATAGTATGTGAATTTGCTATTTGTCTGCTTACATCTGAAGTAAATCCAGATACGAAATTTCCTAATATATTTGTAGCTATAAGCGGTAAGAATATTACGGTACCAACTATATTGAATATTAAATGTAATAAAGCTGCTCTATGTGCTGTCTTATTTGTACCAACAGTTGCTATCATAGCAGTTACACAAGTACCTATATTACATCCCATTATTATTGGTAATGCTTGATTTATGTCTAATGCTCCAGCTGTAGCTAATGCTACTAAAATACCTGTAGTTGCAGATGAACTTTGTAATATTGCTGTTATTAAAGCTCCTGCAAGAACACCTAAGAATAAGTTACCACCAACAGTTGATAATATTTGTTGGAATACTACTGAATCAGTTAATGGCTTCATTGCTGAACTCATAGAACCCATTCCTGTAAATAAAATACCAAATCCTAAAATGATATTACCAATTTCTCTTGTTCTCTTTACTTTTACAAACATAACTATCATAGCACCAATAAAAACAAATATTGGAGCTATTGTGCTTAATTTAAAGGCTACAAGTTGAGCTGTTATTGTTGTACCAATATTAGCCCCCATTATGATTCCTGCTGCTTGTGCAAGATTCATAAGACCTGCATTAACAAATCCTACTACCATTACCGTAGTAGCACTACTACTTTGAATAACTGCAGTTACTATTGCCCCAACTATAACTGCTATAATCGGATTTTTAGTTACCTTTTCAAGTATCTTTTTTAAACCTTCTCCTGCAGCGTTTTCAAGACCATCACCCATTAATTTCATTCCGTAAATAAATAGTCCTAAACCACCTAATAACTTAATTATAACCATTAAAGTATCCAAAGATAATATTCTCCTTTTCTATATAATACTAAAGTTAATTTATTTTCTAGAGTAAGTTTACAATAATTCTTAACAATTGTTAAGAGTTCTACCCGTTTTTTAACATAGATTTAATATAACTATATTCATTTAGATAAATTTTAAAAGTACATTATTAAATATTTATAAATAAACCAAATAACAATAGATTAAATTTAAAAATATTAATAATTTTATGTTTTGTAGTTGGAAGAAATTTCTAATAATTGAGTAAAAAAAAGAGAGGTAAAACCTCTCTTTGAACACCAAACTATCTCTTAGAGAATTGTGGAGCTCTTCTAGCCTTTTTAAGACCGTATTTCTTTCTTTCCTTCATTCTTGGGTCTCTTGTTACGAAACCAGCTTTCTTTAATTCAGACTTTAAGTTTTCATCTGATTTAATTAAAGCTCTAGTTATTCCGTGTCTGATAGCTCCAGCTTGACCTGTGAATCCACCACCGTGAACATTAACTAAAACGTCGAACTTTTCCTTAGTTCCTGTTAAAACTAATGGTTGGTTAACGATCATTCTTAAAGTTTCTAAACCAAAGTATGTTTCGATATCTCTTTTATTGATAACTACATTACCATTTCCTGGTACAAGTCTAACTCTTGCAACTGATTTTTTTCTTCTTCCAGTACCCATGTATTGAACTTTTGCCATTTTTTATTCCTCCTCCCGAGATTGTTGTATTAGTACTTTAATTCAAGTACTTCTGGTTTTTGAGCTTCGTGATCGTGCTCAGAACCTCTATATACTTTTAATTTACCAAGCATTTTTCTTCCTAATACTCCTGATGGAAGCATTCTTCTAACAGCTTCTTCGAAAGCAAATTCTGGCTTCTTAGCTAAAACTTCTCTATATGGAGTTTCTTTTAATCCACCTACGTATCCGCTGTATTTTCTCATCATTTTTTGATCTAACTTCTTACCAGTTAAAACAACTTGTTCAGCATTGATTACTATTACGTGATCTCCGCAGTCAACGTTTGGTGTAAATGTTGGCTTGTTCTTTCCTCTTAAGATAGAAGCAACTTGAGAAGCAACTCTTCCTAGTGGCTTTCCAGCAGCGTCAACAACATACCATTTTCTTTCAACTTCTTGTGCTTTTGCAATGTATGATTTCATGTTTTTCCCTCCCTGAACTTACATTTAAAGTAATTTTTTATAATTACCGATTTATGTTAAGATCCTGGGCTAGCGGATCTTACCTACATAAATATTCTAACAAACAAAACTTATTATAATACACGGTTTCGGGTGTGTCAACAAATTTTTGAATTTTTTTAATAATAAACTTCTTTTAGAAGCAATCCCTTAGCTGGCACACAGAATCCAGCTAATTTCCTATCCTTTTTTGCTATAATTTCTTCTATATACTGTGGTTTGTTCTTCCCTCTACCTACTTCAATAAGTGTTCCAACTATTATTCTAACCATATTATATAAGAAACCATCACCTGTCACCGAAATTTTTATAATTTCATCTTTTTTTTCTACCTTTAAATCAAAAATTGTTCTTACCGTTCCTTTCACAGAGCTTCCTTGACTTCTAAATGCTATAAAATCATGAGTTCCTACAAAATATTTAGCAGCTTCTTTCATGGCGTCCACGTCTAAGTCATACTTAGGATGATAAGAATAGTTTCTAAGTAAAGCAGAAGGTGCTTCTGTATTTAAAAGATTATATTCATAAGTCTTTCCTTTTGCATTATACCTCGCATGAAAATCATCATTTACCTCTTCTGATTTAATTATAACTATATCATCTGGTAATTTAGTATTTAATGCCTCTCTAAACCTCTTTGGTGGCACAGAGCTATTAGTTTTGAAGTTAGCTACAAAACCTTTTGCATGAACTCCTGCATCGGTTCTAGATGATCCTATAACTTCAATAGTTTCTTTAGTAATAGAAGCAATAGCTACTTCTATTGCTTCTTGTATAGTTATTTTATCTTTTTGTCTTTGCCATCCATAATAATTTGTTCCATCATATTCTATTGTTAGCTTTATATTATTCACATTATCACCTTACTGATTTAATATTACATAGCAAATCTTATTGCAAAACTTGCTATAACTAAAAGTGAGAAAACTCCGAAAGCTATAAAGTCTTTTGATGAGAACTTTAATACCTTCATTCTAGTTCTCCCTGCTCCCCCTCTATAGCATCTTGCCTCCATTGCCATAGCTAACTCATCTGCTCTTCTAAATGAGCTTATAAATAGTGGTACTAATAAAGGTATTAAACTCTTAGCCTTCTGAACTATTCCTCCAGTTTCAAAATCAGCACCTCTTGCCTTTTGCGCTTTCATAATCTTATCAGTTTCATCTATAAGAGTAGGAATAAACCTTAATGCTATTGTCATCATCATAGCAAGCTCGTGAGCTATTTCCTTTCCTATAGGCTTTAATAGTCTTTCTATGCCATCTGTAAGCTCTATAGGTGATGTAGTAAGTGTTAATACGGATGTACCCATTATAAGCAATACTAATCTTGCAGCCATAAATACAGCTGTTCTTATTCCTTCTTCATATATCTTAATAAAACCAAATTCAAATAATAAAGTTCCACCTCTAAGCATAAATATATTTAAAGCTGCAGTTAAAATTATTAAGAAAAATACAGGTTTTAATCCCTTATATAAATATCTCGGTGGGATTTGTGATATATATACTACTAATGCTAAGAAAGCAACAACAAATGCATACCCTATAAATTTATCAATTACAAATAGGCAAACTATAAATAATATTGATAATAATATTTTAGTTCTTGGGTCTAATTTATGAACAAATGAATCGCCAGGTAAATATTGACCTATAGTTATATCCTTAATCATAATTACTTTTCTCCCATATTAGATTTTTTATCATTAACAAATATTTTTAATAACTCTTCTTTTCCTTGTTCCACTGTAAATACTTCATCAGAAACATTAAATCCTCTTCTCTTCAACTCTCTCATTAAGTAAGTTACTTGTGGTACTCCAAGACCTATTTCTTCTAATGTATCTATTTCTTTAAATACATCTTTAGGTTCTCCTTGAAGAGCTACTTTCCCATGATTCATAACTACTATTCTTTTAGCAAGCTTACCAACGTCCTCCATGCTATGGCTAACTAATATTATAGTCATCTTATACTCATCATGTAATTTTTTAATTTGAGCTAAAATATCTTCTCTTCCTTTTGGATCTAATCCAGCTGTAGGCTCATCTAAAATTAAAACCTTAGGTTCCATTGCAATAACACCAGCAATTGCAACTCTTCTTTTTTGCCCACCACTTAATTCAAATGGAGAAACATCTTTATATTTATCATAATCAAGTCCAACCATCTCCATGGCTCTTTTAACTCTTACTAATATCTCCTCTTGACCTAACCCTAAATTAGTAGGTCCAAAGGCTATATCTTTTTCAATTGTTTCTTCAAATAATTGATATTCTGGATATTGAAACACTAATCCAACTTTTTTTCTAATATCAGAAAGCTTGACACCTTTTTCTGTTATATCAATGTCATCAACTATAATCTTTCCACTACTTGGCTCTAATAAGCCGTTTAGGTGTTGTATTAACGTTGATTTTCCTGATCCTGTATGTCCTATTAAAGCAATAAACTCTCCATCTTCTATGTATAAATTAACATCATCTAATGCCTTTTTTTCAAAAGGAGTTTTTGGCATATAGATATGTGTTAAATTCTCTATTTTAATTGACATATCGCGCTCACCATCTCATTCACATTTAAAATTTTAGTATCAATATTTATACCTAATTTTTGTAACTCATAGCATAGTTCTGTTACTTGTGGTACATCCAAACCTATATCTTTCATTTTCTTAACTTGTGAAAATACATCTCTAGGTATTCCTTCTAATATAACTTTTCCGCCATCCATAACAACAACTCTATCAGCTTCAGCAGCTTCATCCATATAGTGAGTTATTAATATTACAGTTATTCCATATTTCTTATTTACTTCTTTTATATTACGTAAAACTTCTTTACGTCCTGATGGGTCTAACATCGCTGTAGGTTCATCAAATATTATACATTTAGGCTTCATAGCTAAAATACCTGCAATGGCTATTCTTTGCTTTTGTCCACCTGATAATAAATGTGGTGCATGCTTTTTATATTCTAGCATACCTACTTTTTCTAAAGCTTCATCAACTCTTTCCCTAATTTCTTCAGGAGGTACTCCTAAATTCTCTGGTCCAAAGGCAACATCTTCTTCTACTATAGTTGCAACTAATTGATTATCTGGATTTTGAAAAACCATTCCTGCTGCAGCTCTTATATCCCATAAATTTTTATCATCTGAAGTATTTAGCCCGTTTACCACCACAGTTCCTTCGCTTGGCAATAATAAAGCATTCATATGCTTTGCTATAGTTGATTTTCCAGATCCATTATGTCCTAATATAACTAGAAATTCTCCTTGCGCTACTTCAAGGTTTACACCATTTATAGCATACTTCGGAGCTTTATCTTCATAATTTTCATATTTAAAAACTAAGTCTTTACACTCAACCATTTTTGTCAATTCAATCCCTCCCTTAGAAAGTAATAATAAATATCATATAAAAACTTTATATTTTTTCCATAAATTAATTATATATCATGTTAAATTATTTACAAGTGTATATACTTTAAGAGAAAAGGTAAAACTTTTATATAATATCTAATTATATACAAAATGGGGATTAAGTATAAACTTAATCCCCTAATATATTATACTAATTCAAGTATAACAACTTCAGCTCCGTCCCCTCTTCTAGGGCCTTTTTTAATCATTCTAGTATATCCACCATTTCTGTCAGCATACTTTGGAGCGATTTCTTCAAATAAAGTTTTAACTACTTCTTCTTCTAAAACGTAAGATAAAACTTGTCTTCTAGCGTGAAGATCTCCTCTTTTAGCAAGAGTGATCATTTTTTCAGCTATACTTCTAGCTTCTTTAGCTCTTGTTTCAGTAGTCTCTATTTTACCATGCTTTAAAAAGCTTGTAACAAGACTTCTTAACATAGCTCTTCTTTGGTCTGTAGAAAGACCTAACTTACGATAACCTGCCATGGAATTTACCTCCTTACTTACTACTCGTCGCTTAGTTTTAAGCTTAAGCCTAATTCCTTAAGCTTTCTTTCAACTTCTTCTAAGGATTTCTTTCCTAGATTTCTAACTTTCATCATGTCGTCCATTGATTTGTTAGCTAATTCTTGAACAGTGTTGATACCAGCTCTCTTTAAACAGTTATATGATCTAACTGAAAGATCTAGTTCTTCAACTGTCATTTCTAGGACTTTTTCCTTCTTATCTTCTTCTTTTTCTATCATAATTTCAACGTCGTTAGTAGCTACTCCTAAAGACATGAATAACTTAAAGTGCTCAATTAGAATCTTAGCTGATAAGCTGATAGCTTCATCAATCTTAATAGTTCCATTAGTCCAGATCTCTAAAGTTAACTTATCGTAGTCAGTAATTTGACCAACTCTTGTATTTTCTACAGTGAAGTTAACTCTCTTTACTGGAGTGTATATAGAATCAACAGCTATTGATGATAATGGAAGTTCATCACTCTTATTTTTATTTTGAGTAACGTATCCTCTACCTCTATTAACAGTTAACTCCATATATAACTTTCCGTTATCGTCTAAAGTTGCAATATGTAGGTCTTTATTCACAACCTCAACGTCTCCATCTGTTTTTATATCTGCACCTGTTACTACTCCAGGTCCTTGAGCATCTATGTAGATAGTCTTTGGACCTTCACCTTCCATTGTTAATGCTAAAGATTTAATGTTTAAGATTAACTCAGTAACATCTTCTTTAACACCTTGTACAGTTGAGAATTCATGTAATACTCCGTCTATTTTAACTGATGTAGTAGCCACACCTGGAAGTGATGATAAAAGTATTCTTCTCATAGCATTTCCAAGTGTTATACCGTAACCTCTTTCAAGTGGTTCTACTACATACTTACCGTAAGTACCATCTTCATTCGATTCTATACACTCGATTATTGGCTTTTCTATTTCTAACATGTACAAACCCTCCTTATATTTAAAATGGCAACCTTATTACGAGGGCAACTGATTCCATACTTAAATCTAAGATATATTTGTCTTAAAACAAATATTAATTTATTATTTGCTGTATAACTCAACGATTAGAGTTTCGTTAACTGGTACGTCAATGTCTTCTCTAGCTGGTTCAGCAACAACTTTACCTTCATAGTTTTCAACGTTAGCTTCTAACCATTTTGGTAATGTTTTTGGATTTTCAACAAATGTCTTGAACTTTTCAGTTCCTCTGCTCTTTTCACAAACAGCAACTACATCATTTACTGAAACTTTGTATGAAGGGATATCTACCTTCTTACCATTTACTAAGAAATGTCCATGAGTAACTAATTGTCTAGCTTCGTTTCTTGAAGCACCATACCCTAGTCTGTAAACAACGTTATCTAGTCTCATTTCTAGTAACTTAAGTAAGTTTTCACCTGTAATACCTTTCATATGATCAGCCTTTTCATAATATGTTCTGAATTGGCTTTCTAAAACTCCGTATATTCTTCTAGCTTTTTGCTTTTCTCTTAATTGAACTCCGTAGTTAGACATCTTCTTCTTAGCTGCGCCATGTTGTCCTGGTGCATAACTTCTTCTTACGAAAGCACATTTATCTGTAAAGCATCTATCTCCTTTAAGGAATAGCTTTTGACCTTCTCTTCTACATAATCTACATGTAGCTCCAGTATATCTTGCCATTCGTTACACCTCCTGTTGAATTTATATAATAACTAGACTCTTCTTCTTTTTGGTGGTCTACATCCGTTGTGTGGAATTGGAGTAACATCTTTAATTAAAGTTACTTCTAATCCAGCAGCTTGTAATGATCTGATAGCTGCTTCTCTACCTGAACCTGGTCCCTTTACGTATACTTCTATACTCTTTAAACCGTGTTCCATAGCTGCTTTAGCTGCAGTTTCTGCTGCCATTTGTGCTGCAAAAGGAGTGCTCTTTCTTGATCCTCTGAAGCCTAATGCACCAGCACTTGACCATGATAAAGCATTTCCAACTGCATCAGTTAAAGTAACTATTGAGTTATTGAAAGTTGATTGAATGTGTGCAGCACCGTGCTCAACATTCTTTCTTTCTTTTCTTCTTCTAGTCTTTTTGACTTGTTTAGCTGCCATGAGTTTCCCTCCTTATTACTTCTTCTTGTTTGCGATAGTCTTCTTAGGACCTTTTCTAGTTCTAGCATTAGTCTTAGTTTTTTGTCCTCTAACTGGAAGACCTTTTCTATGTCTAATTCCTCTATAACATCCGATTTCTACTAATCTCTTAATGTTTAAAGCTGTGTCTCTTCTTAAGTCACCTTCAACTAATAAGTTCTTAATGTAGTTTCTGATTTCATTTACTTCTTCTTCTGAAAGATCCTTAACTCTAGTGTCTGGATTAACTCCAGTAGTAGCTAAAATCTTTTGTGAAGTTGATAAACCTATTCCGTATATATATGTTAGACCTATCTCAACTCTTTTTTCTCTTGGTAGGTCAACACCTGCTATTCTTGCCATTAATTTACACCTCCTGATAATTGAAATGCACTTGTATTTGCTTGTTTTATTTATAATAAATTTTTAGGTCAATAGAAATTTTCCTATTGTCAGCCGTACCTAAAAACTATTTTCATCTAATTTAACGCCTATATAATAATATTGAAATTTCAGTAAAAAGTCAATATATTAATATTTGTAAATACATATGTCTAATACTTAATTATATTAGCCTTGTTTTTGCTTGTGCTTTGGATTTTCACAGATAACCATTACTTTTCCTTTTCTTCTTATAATCTTGCACTTTTCGCAAATAGGCTTAACTGATGGTCTTACTTTCATCGCTAACCCTCCTTGTTATTTATGGTAAACTAATTACTTAGTTTAATTTATTTAGCTCTCCAAGTAATTCTTCCTCTTGTTAGGTCATATGGAGAAAGTTCTATAGTAACCTTATCTCCAGGTAGAATTCTTATGAAGTTCATTCTTAACTTTCCTGATATATGAGCTAGAATCTTATGACCACTCTCTAACTCAACTTGGAACATTGCATTAGGTAAAGCTTCTAAAACTACACCTTGCATTTCTATTACATCATCTTTTGACATAAGGTAATCAACCCTCCTTAACAATGCCTTTTTCTTTTAGAAATTTTTTAATCTTTAAATCAGCACCTCTATCTTGGGATATAACTGATGCTTTAATCTCATCATTTACATCTTCTAAAACAGTAAAATGTTTTAGCTTTTTCTTCTTCGGCATCTGAATAGTTTTAGTCCTTCCGTTACTAAGAAGGTAATAATCATCATTTAACTTTTTAACAATAACATAATAATGATCCTTATCTCTTCCACATATTGAAAGAACAACTTTTCCAATTAAGTCATTGTTTTGCAAATTTTTCACCTCGATGATTACCTTAGCCATAAATTTACAAGCCACCTCTTGGTATCATGCGAATTTATAACTAAGCAACACTTATTTAATCAGTGTCAATATTTCTGGCCCATCTGGTAAAATTACAACAGTGTTTTCGTAGTGAGCTGATAAGCTCTTATCTGCAGTAATAACTGTCCAATCATCACCTGCGGTTTTCACTCTATATGTTCCTATGTTAACCATAGGTTCTATAGCTAGTGCCATACCAGTAACTAACTTGGGACCACGGCCAGGTCTACCAAAGTTAGGAACTTCAGGATCTTCATGAACGGTTCTGCCTATTCCATGACCTACGAAATCTCTTACAACTGAAAAACCATTAGCCTCTACATGTTTTTGTATATTATGAGAAATATCAGATAGCCTATTTCCAATTACAGCAGCTTCAACTCCTTTGAAGAAAGATTCTTCAGTTACAGTTATAAGCCTTCTTGCTTCTTCGGAAATTTCACCAACAGCAAATGTTCTTGCTGCATCACCATGAAATCCATTTATTTCAGCTCCACAGTCAACGCTGATAATATCTCCATCTTTTAATACATAACCTCCTGGTATTCCATGAACTACTTGCTCATTAACCGATATACATAGTGAAGCAGGAAATCCATAGAGCCCTTTAAATGAAGGTTTTGCCCCATGCTTAGTTATAAATTCTTCTGCTATTCTATCCAGTTCAGCAGTAGTTACTCCTGGTTTAACCTTTTTTTCAACAAGTAATAAAGTTTCAGCAACGATTTTTCCTGCCTGTCTCATTAGGTCAATTTCTTTTTCAGTCTTAATAATTATCATTATTTAACACTTCCTAATATACTACAGATACTCTCAAAAACTTCGTTTATAGCTTTAGTTCCATCTACTGTTGATAATAAGTTTTTATTATTATAAAAATCAATCAGTGGTTGTGTTTGTCTTTCGTAGACCTCTAGTCTTTCACTAACTGTCTCTTCAGTATCATCTTTTCTTTGTACTATATCACTTCCGCAAACATCGCACACACCAGCTTTAGTTGGTGGATTGAACTTTACATGATAGCTAGCTCCACAAGATGGACATACCCTTCTTCCTGTCATTCTTTCAAGAATAAAACTGCTAGGTACTTCTATTGAAAGAGCAGTATCTAACTTTTCATTTCTATCTGCTAAAAACCCTTCAAGAGCTTCTGCTTGAGCAACAGTTCTTGGAAAACCATCTAATAGATATCCATTTTTACAGTCTTCCCAAGTAAGTCTATCCTTAACCATATTAATAGTTACTTCATCTGGAACTAATTGTCCTTTATCAATGTAACCTTTTGCTTCTATCCCTAATGGGGTTCCTTCAGAAATGTTCTTTCTAAAGATATCCCCAGTAGAAATATGTGGTATAGAATATCTATTACTAATTGATTTTGCCTGTGTTCCTTTTCCAGCCCCAGGAGGACCTAATAATACTATCTTCACGGGCATCATCTCCATTATTAATCTATTTTAAGAATCCTTGATAGTGTCTCATTACTAATTGTGAATCAAGTTGTCTAGAGAAATCTAATCCAACTCCGATTAAAATTAATACAGATGTTCCACCAAATTGAATTCCTTTGAATGCTGTATAGTTATTAACTAACGTTGGTAATACTGCTAAAATCGCTGCAAATATTCCTCCGATTAAAGATACTTTAGTAAGTAACTTTTCAAAATACTTCTCTGTTGGAGCTCCCGGTCTAACACCTGGAACAAATCCAGCAGATTTATGAAGATTTTCAGCCATTTCATCTGGTTTAAAAGTGATTTGAGTATAGAACCAAGTAAAGAATATAGTGAACGCAGCATAGAATACTGGATACATCCATGTTTCTTTATTGAATATACTATATGGACTATGTAAAATCCATGTTGACCAACTCTTACCAGGGAAGAAATTAGCTATTGTCTCAGGGAACATCATTACTGACATTGCAAAGATTATAGCAATAACTGCTGATCCTATAATGCTTAGTGGAATATGTGTAGATTGCCCTTTCATAACTTTGCTTCCAACAGCTTTACCAGCATATTGTACAGGCACTCTTCTCTCTGCTAATGAGAAGAAAATAGTTATTGTTAGTAGTGCAATTGCAGCTACTAGGAATAAGGTAATTTCAACTATTCCTACTTGACCAGCTTCCTTTAATGTAAATAATGACATTAAAGTCATTGGTAATTGAGATACGATATTGACAAATATTAATATTGATACCCCGTTACCGAATCCTCTTTGAGTTATTTGATCTCCAAGCCACATACAGAATGTAGATCCAACTACTAAGGAAATTAATACTACTGCTTTTTCAGCAGTGTTTAATCCAGTAGCAGCACCTTGAGAAGATATCATAGTGAATATTCCCATTGCTAAAACGAATCCTATTCCTATTGATAAATATCTAGTGATACTTTGTATCTTCTTTCTACCATCCTCACCTTCTTTAGAAAGTTGTTCTAATGAAGGAATTGCAATTGTTAATAATTGCACTATGATTGAAGCATTAATATATGGAGAAACTGCTAAAGCAAATATGCTAAAGTTTTTTAAAGCTCCTCCTGATATCAAGTTATAAAAACTTAATAATCCTCCAGATTCAGTTACTTGTGTCAAATATGATGTGTCAATCCCAGGAACAGGAATATGTATCCCTATCCTGAAAATTGCTACTAAAAATATCGTCCATAAAAATTTCTTTCTTAATTCGGGAACCTTCCAGGCATTACGTAGGGTTGATAGCATATTAAATCACCTCAACTTTTCCTCCGGCTGCTTCGATTTTCTCTGCCGCTTGTTTAGAGAATTTACATCCCTTAACAGTTAGGCTCTTTTCTATAGTTCCGTTACCTAATATCTTAACTCCGTCTAGAACCTTAGATACTACTCTAGTTTCTAATAATAATTCAGGAGTTACTTCTGTACCATTTTCAAATATGTTTAATCTATCAACGTTGATAGAAACGTACTTTTTAGCGAAGATATTTGTGAATCCTCTCTTAGGAAGTCTTCTGTATAAAGGCATTTGACCACCTTCAAAACCAGGTCTTACTCCACCACCTGATCTAGCGTTTTGTCCTTTTTCACCTTTACCAGCGTTTCTTCCTAAACCTGAACCAGTACCTCTACCAACTCTTTTAGGAGCTTTTTTGCTTCCAGCTGCTGGTTTTAATTCATGAAGTTTCATATCTTAGTGCACCTCCTCGTTCTTATACTTCTTCTACTTTTAATAAGTAGTCAACTTTGTTGATCATACCTCTGATTTGAGGAGTATCCTCATGCTCTACAGTCTTGTTGATTTTTCTTAGACCAAGGGCATTTGCAGTAGCGATATGGTCTTTCTTTCTTCCGATTAAGCTCTTAACTAAAGTAACCTTTATCTTTGCCATTGCTTATACCTCCTAACCTAAAATTTCCTCAACAGTTTTGCCTCTTAACTTAGCTATATCTTCAGCTGTTCTTAAGCTTGCTAAACCATTGATTGTAGCATTTACCATGTTTCTTGGATTGTTTGAACCTAAAGACTTAGCTCTAACATCCTTTAATCCTGCTAATTCAAGGACAGCTCTTGCTGGACCTCCAGCGATAACTCCTGTACCTTCTTTAGCTGGCATTATTAGAACTTTACCAGTTCCAAATTTTCCATATATTTCGTGAGGAACTGTTGTTCCAACTATAGCAACGCTAACCATGTTTTTCTTAGCGTCTTCGATACCTTTTTTAATTGCTTCTGGGATTTCGATTGACTTACCCATTCCTACGCCTACGTGTCCGTTTTCGTCACCGACAACAACTAAAGCGCTGAATCTGAAGTTTCTACCACCCTTAACAACCTTAGTAACTCTGTTTATAAAAACAACCTTTTCCTTAAGGTCTAGTGTGCTAGGATCGATTCTCATTGATTTCCCTCCTTGTTTTATTAGAATTTTAAGCCTGCTTCTCTAGCGCTATCAGCTAATACTTGAACTCTTCCGTGATATACGTATCCACCTCTGTCAAATACAACTTCAGTTATACCCTTATCTACAGCTCTCTTAGCGATTAATTCACCAACAAGCTTTGCAGCTTCTTTATTTCCACCAACTTTTAAGTTTAAATCCTTATCTAAAGTTGAAGCAGATACTAAAGTAACAGCATTTACATCATCTATAATTTGAGCGTATATATTCTTTTCACTTCTATATACTGAAAGTCTTGGTCTTTCAGGAGTACCAGAAACTTTCTTACGTACTCTAAGGTGACGCTTTACTCTATTTGAATTTTTGTCTACCTTTTTAAACATACGGTTCACTCCTTTCTATTATTTCTTACCAGTCTTACCTTCTTTACGTCTGATAACTTCGCCTTCAAACTTAATACCTTTACCCTTATATGGTTCTGGCTTTCTCCATTTTCTTATATCAGCTGCAACAGCTCCAACTACTTGTTTATCTATACCAGATATAACTACTTTAGTAGCTGCTGGAGTTTCGAAAGTTATCCCTTCAACTGCCTTTATTTCAACTGGATGTGAGAATCCTAAGTTCATTACTAAGTTTTTACCTTGTAATTGAGCTCTGTAACCAACACCAACTAATTCTAGAGTCTTTTGGAATCCTTTTTCAACTCCTATAATCATGTTGTTGATTAAAGCTCTAGTTAATCCATGAAGAGCTCTATGCTCTTTTACATCGCTAGGTCTAGTTACAACAACTTGGTTGTCTTCAACTGCAATATTAATGTCTTTAGCCATAGTTTTAACTAATTCACCTTTTGGTCCTTTAACAGTTACTACGTTACCTTCAGCAACAGTTACAGTTACACCAGCAGGGATAGCTATTGGTAATCTACCTACTCTTGACATAATCGCACCTCCTATTTTACTTGTTAGATATATATGTTAATCTAGTTAATTTCTCTTTTTGTTTTAGAAACTACCAAACGTAGCAAAGAACTTCTCCGCCTAATCCCATTTTTCTAGCTTCTCTATCAACTACTATTCCTTTAGAAGTTGATATAACAGCAACTCCTAGTCCGTTAAGAACTCTTGGAACTTCGTCTTTCTTACAGTAAACTCTTAAACCTGGTTTAGATATTCTCTTTATACCAGTTATAACTCTCTCTTTGTTTGAGCCATATTTAAGAGCTATTCTCATCATTGGAACTACACCGTCATTATATTCTTCAATATTTTTGATGTATCCCTCTTGTAATAATATATTTGCAACAGCCTTCTTTACGTTTGAAGAAGGTACTTCTACAACTTCGTGTTTCACAGAGTTTGCATTTCTAATACGAGTTAGTAAATCTGCGATAGGATCTGTCATAACCATTTAATTTGCCTCCTTTCACTGGTTCAAGTCTACCAACTTGCTTTTCTACATCCTGGGATTTCACCCTTGTAAGCAAGTTCTCTAAAGCATATACGACAAATACCAAATTTTCTTAGTACTGCATGTGGTCTTCCACATATTCTGCATCTTGTATAAGCTCTTGTTGTGTATTTAGGTGTTTTGCTCCACTTTTCAATAATAGCTTTACGTGCCACAGTTTTCCCTCCTTATTTTTGAGCGAATGGCATTCCAAGGAATCTTAATAATTCTCTTGCTTCTTCGTCAGTGTTTGCACTAGTAACGAAGATTATATCCATTCCTCTAACTTTATCGATTTTATCGTACTCTATTTCTGGGAATATTAATTGCTCTTTAATTCCTAATGAATAGTTTCCTCTACCATCGAAAGCCTTATCTGAAACTCCTCTGAAGTCTCTAACTCTTGGAAGAGCTATTGACACTAATTTGTCAGCAAATTCAAACATTTTAGTTCCTCTTAATGTTACTTTGCATCCTAATGCCATGTTTTCTCTTATCTTAAAGTTTGCAACTGATTTCTTCGCTCTAGTTAAGATTGGCTTTTGACCAGTGATTAAAGTTAAATCTGCAACAGCTGATTCTAAAACCTTTTGGTTATCTTTAGCCTCTCCAACTCCCATGTTTATAACTATTTTTTCAAGCTTTGGAACTTCCATAATATTTTTATATCCGAACTTTTCAATCATCGCTTGAACTACTTCATTTTTGTACTTTTCTTGAAGTCTTGGTGTCATTATAAGTACCTCCTTTCAAATTCTAGAATGTTTCTCCGCACTTCTTACAAACTCTAACCTTAGTACCATCTTCTAAGATTTTGTTGCTAATTCTTGTAGCATTTTTGCATTTTGTGCAGTATAACATAACTTTTGAGCTGAATATAGCTCCCTCTTTTTCAATTATACCACCTTGAGCATTTGCTCTTGTTGGCTTTTGGTGTTTCTTTACTATGTTAACTCCTTGAACAAGAACCTTTCCTGTCTTTGGATATACCTTTAAAACTTCACCAGTCTTTCCAGCATCTTTACCAGAAATAACTACTACTGTGTCGTTCTTTCTAACGTGTAACTTCAAATTAGCCACCTCCTTATTATAGAACTTCTGGTGCTAATGATAATATTTTATTGAATTCTTTATCTCTTAGCTCCCTAGCAACAGGCCCGAAGATACGAGTTCCTCTTGGTTGCTTATCGTCTTTTATTATAACTGCTGCGTTTTCATCAAATTTGATGTATGAACCGTCAGCTCTTCTTAATCCTCTTACTGATCTAACTATAACAGCCTTTACAACGTCACCTTTTTTAACAACTCCGCCTGGTGTTGCACTTTTAACGCTAGCAACTATTATATCTCCAATGTTACCGAACTTTCTTTTTGATCCGCCTAGAACTCTGATACACATAATTTCTTTTGCACCTGAGTTATCTGCTACCTTTAGTAAGGTTTGTTGTTGTATCATTGAATTTTACCCTCCTTTCAGTCTTTAAAGCCTATTTAGCCTTTTCAACTATTTCAACAAGTCTCCATCTCTTATCTTTAGATAATGGTCTAGTTTCCATTATTAATACTCTATCATTAATTCTTGCTTCATTATTTTCATCATGAGCCTTAAATTTAGTAGTTCTGTTTACTGTTTTCCCGTAAAGTGGATGTCTTACTTTAGTTTCAACAGCAACAACGATAGTCTTATCCATTTTGTCAGATACAACTCTACCGATTCTCTTTTTTCTTAATCCTCTTTCCATTAGGGGCTACCTCCTTCCAGATTTACTGTTCAAATGCCCTGATCTCTTCTTCTCTTATGATGGTTTTGATTTGGGCTATAGATTTCTTCACTTCTTTTATTCTCATAGGATTTTCTAATTGACCTGTAGCTAATTGGAATCTTAAATTGAATAATTCAGCTTTAAGGTCGTTTAATTTAACCTTTAAATCTTGAGGATTATTTGCTCTTAATTCTTTTAACTCTCTAGCCTTCATTATTCTTCACCACCCATTTCCTCAAAATCTCTTCTTGTAACGAACTTACACTTTACAGGAAGTTTGTGTGATGCAAGTCTCATTGCTTCTCTTGCAACTTCTTCGTTAACTCCTGATAATTCAAATAATACTCTACCAGGTTTAACTACAGCTACCCAATATTCTGGTGAACCTTTACCAGAACCCATTCTTGTTTCAGCTGGTTTTTCAGTAACTGGCTTATCTGGGAATACTTTTATCCAAAGTTTTCCACCTCTTCTAATGTATCTATTTATAGCAATTCTGGCAGACTCAATTTGATTGCTTGTAATCCAACCACAGTTTTGCGCTTGTATACCGAAATCTCCGTATGCAAGGAAATTACCTCTAGTTGCCTTACCTTTCATTCTACCACGTTGTACCTTACGATGCTTTACTCTTTTAGGCATTAACATGACTTATTCCTCCTTTCTTATGCGTTAACTTCTTCCTTCTTTTCAACTTTTTTAGTTGGAAGAACTTCTCCATTATAAACCCAAACTTTAACTCCGATTTTTCCGTATGTTGTATCTGCTTCAGCAAATCCATAATCGATATCAGCTCTTAATGTTTGTAGTGGAATTGTTCCTTCATGATATTGTTCAGTTCTAGCGATTTCAGCTCCGCCTAATCTTCCTGAACAAGCAGTCTTAACACCCTTAGCTCCTAATCTCATAGCTCTTTGGATGCTTTGCTTCATAGCTCTTCTGAAAGATACTCTCTTTTCTAATTGAGCAGCTATATTTTCAGCTACTAATTGAGCATTAGCTTCTGCATTCTTAACTTCAACGATGTTGATTAAGATATTCTTTCCGTTTACTAATTTTGCAACCTTAGCTTTTAAAGCTTCGATTCCAGATCCACCTTTACCAATAACTACGCCTGGTTTAGCAGTATATATATTTAACTTAACTCTCTTTGCTGCTCTTTCGATTTCTATCTTAGAAATACCAGCTGAGAAAAGTTCCTTCTTTACGAATTCTCTTATTTTGTTATCTTCGATTAAGTTGTCTGCAAATGTCTTCTTATCAGCGTACCACTTTGCATCCCAACCTTTGATAACTCCTACTCTAAGTCCGTGAGGATGTACTTTTTGACCCACTTGTTTTCCCTCCTTCTTTATTAAGCTCTTTCTTTAACTACTACTGTAATATGACTTGTTCTTTTGTTGATTCTGAATGCTTTACCGTGATCCATTGGTCTGAATCTCTTTAATGTTGGACCAGCACCTACGAATGTTTCTGCAACATATAAGTTTTCAACGTTTAAGTCATGATTGTTCTCTGCGTTTGCAACAGCTGATTTTAAAACTTTGTTTATAGCAACTGCAGCATCCTTTGGAGTATATTGTAAAATAGCGAAAGCTTCGTTAACACTCTTTCCTCTTATTAAATCAAGAACAACTCCTACTTTCATCGGAGATATTCTAACGTATTTAGCTATAGCTCTAGCTTCCATTTATGTTCCTCCTTTCTGAGATTACTTTCTCTTTCTTGATGCTTTCTCGTCGTAATCGTGTCCTTTATAAGTTCTAGTAAGAACGAATTCTCCTAACTTATGTCCAACCATATCTTCTGAAACATAAACTGGAACGTGTTTTCTTCCATCGTGAACAGCGATTGTATGACCGATCATTTGTGGGAATATTGTTGAACTTCTTGACCAAGTTTTAACAACTTTCTTCTCACCATTAGCGTTCATTTCTTCTATTTTCTTTAAAAGTCCTTCGTGTACGAAAGGCCCTTTTTTAATTGATCTACTCACTATTTTTGCCTCCCTTCATAATCTCTAGGCTTAGCAAACCTCGAAGAGAATTAAAATTCTCTTCAATTACTTGCTTTTTCTTCTCTTAATTATAAATCTATCAGAATATTTCTTATTCTTTCTAGTCTTGTATCCAAGAGCTGGTTTACCCCAAGGAGTAACTGGACTTGGTCTACCGATTGGTGATCTACCTTCACCACCACCATGAGGGTGATCGCAAGGGTTCATTACAGAACCTCTAACTGTAGGTCTCCATCCCATATGTCTCTTTCTACCAGCTTTACCAATGTTGATGATATCGTTAGTAGTGTTAGAAACTGTTCCGATTGTAGCTCTACATTCGATTCTTACATATCTCATTTCACCTGATGGTAATCTTAATGTAGCATAGTTGCCTTCCTTAGCCATTAATTGAGCTGAAGTACCAGCAGATCTTACCATTTGACCACCTTTACCAGCTTGTAATTCGATATTGTGAATTACTGTACCAACTGGCATGTGCTTTAATTGAAGACAGTTACCTGTTTTGATATCTGCTTCTGGTCCAGATACAATAGTATCTCCAACCTTTAATCCTACTGGAGCAAGTATGTATCTCTTTTCTCCATCAGCATATACAACTAACGCAATGTAAGCTGTTCTATTTGGATCGTATTCTATAGTAGCAACTTTTGCTGGAATACCATCCTTATTTCTCTTGAAATCTATTATTCTGTATTTTCTCTTAGCTCCACCACCGTGGTGTCTTACAGTTATTTTACCTTGAGCATTTCTACCACCAGTTTTCTTTAAAGAAACAAGAAGTGATTTCTCTGGGCTATTTGTAGTTATTTCTTCAAAAGTAGCCATAGTCATTTCTCTTCTTGATGGTGTAGTAGGTCTAAACTTTTTAACTGCCATGCTAATTCCCTCCTTCTTTAAGCTTCTCTGGCTTGCTGCCAATACTACGCTTTTCTAATTATTGCATTCCTTCAAAGAATTCAATAGCTTTACTATCTTGAGCTAAAGTAACGATAGCTTTCTTTTGGTCAGCTCTCTTACCAACATGTACGCCCATTCTCTTAGTTTTTCCCATAGTTCTGATTGTTTGAACTTTTTCAACTTTAACGCCGAAAATTTCTTCACAAGCTCTTTTAATTTGAACTTTGTTAGCATTCATATGAACTATGAAAGTGTACTTCTTTTCTGCCATAGCAGTCATAGATTTTTCAGTTATAACAGGCTTTCTTATTATATCGTGGCTTGTTAACTTCATTATGCGTACACCTCCTCAATCTTTGTTACGGCATCCTTAGTTACCATTACTGTTGGATACTTTAATAAATCATAAACATTGATGTTGTTAACAGGTAATACTGCTACCCCCTCAATATTTCTAGCAGATTTATAAACATTTTCGTTAGATTCAGCAGTTATTATTAATGTTTTCTTAGCTTCAAAAGCTTTTAACATATTAACAACTTGCTTTGTCTTTGGTGCTTCGAAATCTAAGCTTTCTAAAACTACCATTTCGTTGTTTTGAACCTTGCTAGTTAATGCTGATACCATAGCAACTCTTTTCATGCTCTTTGGTATTGACATTCTGTAATCTCTTGGCTTTGGTGCGAATACAACTCCACCTTTGATCCATTGTGGTGCTCTGATTGAACCTTGTCTTGCTCTACCAGTTCCCTTTTGTCTCCAAGGCTTGATTCCGCCTCCTCTAACCTCAGCTCTAGTTTTAGCTGATTGAGTTCCTTGTCTCTTGTTAGCTAATAATGCAACAACTACTTGATGCATTGCAGCTTCGTTCACTTCTACTGCGAATACTTTATCATTTAATTGGATATCTCCAACTTGCTTTGCTTCTTTGTTAAATAATCCTACTGTAGGCATCCTATTTCCTCCTTTCTACAGAATTAAGCTTTAACAGCGTTTCTTATTACTACTGTGCTCTTGTTTGCACCAGGGATACCACCCTTTATTAGTATTAAGTTCTTTTCTGGGATAACTCTAACCACTTCTAAGTTCATTACTGTAGTGTTAACAGCACCCATGTGTCCTGGCATATTCTTGTTTTTGAATGTTTTTGATGGATCTGATGAAGCTCCCATAGAACCTACTGCTCTGTGGAACTTAGAACCGTGTGACATTGGTCCTCTGTTAGCATTCCATCTCTTGATAACCCCTTGGAATCCCTTACCTTTAGAAACTCCAGAAACGTCTACTTTTTCACCAGCAGCGAAAACGTCAGCCTTTATTTCTTGACCTACTTCGTATTCGTTAACGTTATCTAATCTAAACTCTTTTAATTTTCTTCTTAAAGAAACTCCTGCTTTAGCGAAATGACCTTTAACTGGCTTATTCACTAACTTTTCTCTAACTTCACCGAAACCTACTTGTATTGCTTCATAACCATCCTTTTCGATAGTCTTCTTTTGAACAACAACACATGGGCCAGCTTCTACTACAGTTACAGGAACAACCTTACCATTCTCATCGAATATTTGAGTCATACCTATTTTCTTACCGATTATAGCTTTTTTCATGTATTTACACCTCCTAAACGTATTAGCGGATTGCTTAGCAATCATAACCGTTCAACTTTTTGTTTAAATATTAATTATAGCTTTATTTCGATATCCACACCAGCTGGTAAGTTTAATCTCATTAAAGCATCAACAGTTTTTGGTGATGGATTAACGATGTCGATTAATCTCTTGTGTGTTCTGATTTCGAATTGTTCTCTTGAATCTTTGTATTTGTGAACAGCTCTTAAGATTGTTATTACATCTTTCTCAGTTGGTAGTGGTACTGGACCTACAACCTTTGCACCTGTAGTCTTTGCTGTTTCAACGATTTTCTCAGCTGATTGATCTAATATTGTATGATCAAAAGCCTTTAATCTGATTCTTATTTTTTGTTTTGACATTCTGGTTTCCCTCCTTTTCATGTACGCTTTACTTCTAACGCACAACAGTGATAGTTCTGTAAACTGTTCCTGGTGTTTCATATGATAAAACACGAAACTTACCACTGTCGTTGGATTCTAGATCCTAACTTGCTCCTCAAGAATAACCCGGAAGTCCGACAACCTCTTGATTCATCGCGTCATATTACACAACTTCTTCATTATACTATGTTTACATATCTTTATCAAGACTTTTTTCATTGTTTTTTCATCGTTTTTATTAGATTATTAAGTAAATAATTTCTGTGTTTTTTCTCAATTTGCAATTAATATTCTATAATGATTTTTAATTTTTATCAATAGTTATTTGAATGTAATTTTAACCTTTTTTAGTTTGCCTTTTTTAATTTTTCCCTAAATCTCTTATGTTAAACATTATCATTATAAAAAATTTTTTTTAAAATAAAAAAAGAGTAAGGGCGTCCCCTTACTCTTTTTATTAAAGTCATGACATTTATATAGCGCTCTTATTTAAATTAATTTTAGAATTTATACTTTTTTAATCAGTTTAATATTAAGCGATTATTGAAGTAACAACTCCTGAACCTACAGTTCTTCCACCTTCTCTGATTGCGAATCTTAAACCTTCGTCCATAGCAACTTCAGTTATTAATTCAACGTTCATATCGATGTGGTCTCCAGGCATAACCATTTCCATACCTTCTGGTAATTTGATTGATCCTGTAACGTCTGTTGTTCTGAAGTAGAATTGTGGTCTGTATCCATCGAAGAATGGAGTATGTCTTCCACCTTCTTCTTTCTTAAGTACGTATACTTGACCTACGAACTTGCTGTGTGGATTTACTGATCCAACTTTTGCTAATACTTGACCTCTTTCGATGTCAGTTCTTTGAACACCTCTTAATAATGCTCCGATGTTGTCTCCAGCTTGAGCTTCATCTAGTAACTTTCTGAACATTTCTATTCCTGTTACTACTACTTTTCTCTTTTCTTCCATTAATCCTACGATTTCAACTTCGTCTGATACGTGAAGAACTCCTCTTTCAACTCTTCCTGTTGCAACTGTTCCTCTACCAGTGATTGTAAATACGTCTTCTACTGGCATTAAGAATGGCTTATCTGTTGCTCTTTCTGGTGTTGGGATGTAGCTGTCTACAGCATCCATTAATTCCATGATACAAGCTGTTGCTTCTGCATCTGTTGGGTTTTCTAATGCTCTTAAAGCTGATCCTTTAATTACTGGAATGTCATCTCCTGGGAATTCATACTCAGAAAGTAATTCTCTAACTTCCATTTCAACTAATTCTAATAATTCTTCGTCGTCAACCATATCTGCTTTGTTTAAGAATACAACGATGTATTCAACACCAACTCTTGAAGCTAGTAGTATGTGCTCTCTTGTTTGAGGCATTGGACCATCTGCTGCTGAACAAACTAAGATTGCTCCATCCATTTGTGCTGCACCAGTGATCATGTTCTTAACATAGTCAGCATGTCCTGGACAGTCAACGTGAGCGTAGTGTCTGTTTTCTGTTTCATACTCAACGTGTGAAGTATTGATTGTGATTCCTCTTTCTTTTTCTTCTGGAGCTTTATCGATTGCTGCGTAATCGAACGCTTCAGCGAATCCCTTCTTTGATAATACAGTAGTGATTGCTGCTGTTAATGTAGTCTTACCGTGGTCTACGTGACCGATTGTTCCGATATTAACGTGTGGTTTACTTCTTTCGAATTTTTGCTTTGCCATTTGAAATTCCTCCTTATGGAAATAAAATTTTTACTCAACAGAATATTTACTCTGTTATGTTTTAAATTTTACAATTATTTAAATTAATTATTTTTTAGTTTATATTTAATATTTATGATGAAGCCCATAATCTAATTATGAACAACATCATAAAAAATTATTACATATTATTTAGATCTTTTTCCAGCTACTTCTTCTTGAATGCTCTTTGGAACTTCTTCATAGTGATCGAATACCATTGAGTAGTTACCTCTACCTTGAGATCTAGATCTTAAAGTAGTTGCATATCCGAACATTTCTGCTAGTGGAACGTATGCTCTTATAACTTGAGCTCCATTAACAGCTTCCATTCCTTCCATTCTACCTCTTCTTGAGTTGATGTCACCAATAACATCTCCCATGTACTCTTCAGGAACAGTTACTTCAACCTTCATCATTGGTTCAAGTAATACTGGACTTGCTTTTTGCATAGCGTTCTTGAACGCCATAGAACCAGCAATTTTGAATGCCATTTCTGATGAGTCAACTTCATGGTAAGAACCGTGTACTAACTTAACTTTGAAGTTTATAACTTCGTATCCAGCTATTATACCGTTCTTAGAAGCTTCTTGGATACCAGCATCAATTGCAGGAATGTATTCTCTTGGAACAGCTCCTCCAACGATAGCATTTTCAAATACGTATTCTCCTTCAGTTGGTTCCATTTCAATTACAGCGTGACCGTATTGACCCTTACCACCTGATTGCTTAGCGTACTTAGCTTCAGCTTTAACAGCAGATCTAATAGTTTCTTTGTAAGCAACTTGAGGAGCTCCTACGTTACATTCAACTTTGAATTCTCTTTGAAGTCTATCAACGATGATATCTAAGTGTAATTCACCCATACCAGCGATAATTGTTTGACCTGTTTCTTGATCAGTCCAAGTTTTGAAAGTTGGATCCTCTTCAGCTAACTTAGATAAAGCTAATCCCATCTTTTCTTGACCAGCTTTTGTCTTTGGCTCGATAGCTACAGATATAACTGGTTCTGGGAATTCCATAGATTCAAGTATGATTGGTGAGTTTTCATCACATAAAGTATCACCAGTTGTAGTGTTCTTTAATCCGATTACCGCTCCTAATTCACCTGCTTCTAAAGATTCAACTTCTTCTCTTGTATTAGCATGCATTTTAACTAGTCTTCCGATTCTTTCTTTCTTACCCTTTGTAGAGTTAAGAACATATGAACCACTGTTCATTGTACCAGAATAAATTCTTGTGAATGCAAGCTTTCCAACGAATGGGTCAGTAGCAATTTTGAACGCTAAAGCAGCCATTGGAGCCTCATCTGAAGCTTCTCTTGAATCTTCTTCACCTTCTAAGCTAGTTCCTTGGATAGCTGGGATATCTAATGGAGATGGTAAGTAAGCAACAACCCCATTAATCATTTCTTGAACACCTTTGTTCTTATATGAAGAACCACAGATACATGGAACTATTTCGTTAGCTATAGTAGCTTTTCTTAAAGCAGCATGTAACTCTTCTTCAGTTATTTCTTCACCTTCAAGGTACTTTTCCATTAATTCTTCATCAGTTTCAGCGATTGCTTCAATCATAGCCATTCTATACTCTTCAGCTTGATCAGCTAAATCTGCAGGAATTTCTTCTATTCTTACATCTGTACCTAAATCATCATAAGTTATGATAGCATGATTAGCTATTAAGTCAATCATACCTCTGAAGTCAGCTTCAGCACCTACTGGTATTTGTATTGGAACTGCATTTGCTTTTAATCTATCTCTTACAGTGTTTATACATCTGAAGAAGTCAGCACCTGTAGCATCCATCTTATTAACATAAATCATTCTTGGAACACCGTACTTGTCTGCCTGTCTCCAAACAGTCTCAGTTTGAGGTTCAACCCCACTCTTAGCGTCAAGTACTGTAACAGCTCCGTCAAGAACTCTTAATGATCTCTCAACCTCAACTGTAAAATCTACGTGTCCTGGGGTATCAATGATGTTTAATTCATGACCTTCCCAGAAACAAGTTGTTGCTGCAGAAGTAATTGTTATACCTCTTTCTTGCTCTTGAACCATCCAGTCCATTTGTGAAGCACCCTCATGTGTTTCACCGATTTTGTGAGTTTTTCCTGTATAGAATAATATACGCTCAGTAGTTGTAGTCTTACCAGCATCTATATGAGCCATTATTCCGAAGTTACGGAATTTATCTAATGGATATTTTCTAGCCATTTTATGTCCTCCTCTCAATGAGTAATTTTATATTCGACAAAACTGTTTTGGCACAAGCCAAAACAGTTTTGTATTAGTATCTGTAGTGAGCGAATGCTTTGTTTGCTTCTGCCATCTTATGAGTATCTTCTCTCTTCTTAACAGCAGCGCCAGTATTGTTAGCTGCATCTAATAATTCTCCAGCTAATCTTTCAGCCATAACTTTTTCGCCTCTTTTTCTAGCTGCAGCTAAAATCCATCTTAAACCTAAAGTTTGTCTTCTTTCAGGTCTAACTTCTATTGGAACTTGGTAGTTAGCACCACCTATTCTTCTAGCTTTAACTTCTAATAAAGGCATTACATTGTTCATAGCTTCTTCGAATACTTCTAAAGCATCTTTGCCTGTTTTTTGCGCCATTATTTCAAACGCTTCGTAGCATATCTTTTGTGCTACTCCTTTTTTACCATCTTCCATAACGTTGTTTATTAACTTAGTAACAACTTTTGAGTTATACATTGGATCTGGTAATACATCTCTTTTAGCGATAAATCCTTTTCTTGGCACTTTTCTTCCCTCCTTAACAATTTTAAATTTAAGTTCATCGGTACTCGGTAAAGTCTTACCCTACCGCAAAGTGCTTCGCTTCTTACATTTATATAAACCATATGTATTGCTATCTATAGTGTATAATCAATGCCGAAGATAAGCACCATTTTAGTTTAAGAAACTATTTTTTCTTAGGTCTCTTAGCACCGTATTTAGATCTTCCTTGCATTCTGTTAGCTACTCCAGCACAGTCAAGTGCTCCTCTAACGATATGGTATCTAACACCAGGAAGGTCCTTAACTCTTCCACCTCTTATAAGAACAACGCTGTGCTCTTGTAAGTTGTGTCCTACACCACCGATGTAAGCAGTAACTTCGAATCCGTTTGTAAGTCTTACTCTTGCAATTTTTCTTAAAGCTGAGTTAGGCTTCTTTGGAGTAGTAGTTTTTACAACAGTACAAACTCCTCTTCTTTGTGGACACTCGTTAAGTGCTGGTGCTGTAGATTTGTTAACAACAGTTTTTCTACCTTTTCTTACTAATTGGCTTATAGTTGGCATTTTGTCACCTCCTGAAATTTATTTATCTATATTAAATAAGATAAACGCATATTAATCCTTAAGTACTAATGTAGCAGCTGATTTAACATCAATACCACTCATTTTCCCTAGTTCCTTCATAGTAGAAATCTCTACTATCTCTACGTTATTCTCTTTAGCAAGCTCTATTAAAGGTAATACAAGCTTACTAATTGCATCTTTAGCTACATATAAAACATTGCCGTTTTTAATGAGTTTTTGACATTGTTTTACGCCTATGACTTTCTTTCCTACAATTTTGTCTAACATGAAATCCCCCCTCATTATAAAGTTCATAGAGACATTTGCATGTCTCTATGAATCATGCAGACATTTATCTTGTAGTGTAGCTTTTTAAAAATCACACAATTGGTATTTTATCATTTAAGCATACACATGTCAATAAATTTACATTGTATTATTCAATTACATCAATTGCTTCAATTTCTTCTTCTTCATTGTCTACATCTAGGTCTACAGATCTGTATTTCATCATACCTGTACCAGCTGGAATTAACTTACCTATAATTACATTTTCTTTTAATCCAACTAAAGGATCTACCTTACCTTTGATTGCTGCTTCTGTAAGAACTCTAGTAGTTTCTTGGAATGATGCAGCTGATAAGAAACTATCAGTAGCTAACGCTGCTTTAGTAATACCTAATAAAGCAATTTCACCTTGTGCTTCTTCTCCTCCAAACTCTCTTACTCTTTCATTTTCAGCTTCGAAGTCGAACATATCTATCATAGTTCCTGGTAGTAAATCAGTATCTCCTGAATCTGAAACCTTAACTTTTCTTGTCATTTGTCTAACAACAACTTCTAAGTGCTTATCGTTGATATCAACCCCTTGAAGTCTATAAACTTTTTGAACTTCAGAAAGTAAGTATCTTCTAGCTCCTTCAACACCTTTGATATTCATAATATCGTGAGGGTTAACTGAACCTTCTGTTATTTCATCTCCAGCTTCTACAACATCTCCATCTAAAACTTTTAATCTTGATCCAAATGGTATATCATAGCTACGCTCTTCACCGTCAGAACCCATTACATAAACAGTTCTCTTTTTCTTAGTTTCTTCTACTCTTACAGAACCTGAAATTTCACTAACTATAGCTAATCCCTTTGGTTTTCTAGCTTCAAATAATTCTTCAACTCTAGGAAGACCTTGAGTGATATCCGCACCGGCAACACCACCAGTATGGAATGTTCTCATTGTAAGCTGAGTACCTGGTTCTCCGATAGATTGTGCAGCTATTATACCAACAGCTTCACCAATATTTATTTTTTGAGCTGTAGCCATATTCATACCGTAACATTTAGCACAAACACCAATCTTACAAGAACATGTGAATACAGATCTAATCTTAACTTTTTTAACACCAGCTGCAACAACTTTATCAGCCATATGTCCGTCGATATATTGATTCTTAGCTACCATTACTTCTCCTGATTCAGGGTTAATGATATCTTCAGCAGTATATCTTCCATATAGTCTTTCAGCTAATCCTTCGATAACTTCGTTACCTTCTTTGATTTCGCTTACTATTATACCTCTGTCAGTACCACAATCTTCTTCTCTTACGATAACATCTTGTGATACGTCAACAAGTCTTCTTGTTAGGTATCCTGAGTCGGCAGTTTTAAGTGCTGTATCGGCATTACCCTTTCTAGCACCGTGTGTAGATATGAAGTATTCTAATACTGAAAGACCTTCTCTGAATGATGCCTTGATTGGTAACTCGATAATCTTACCTGATGGAGCGGCCATAAGTCCTCTCATACCAGCTAATTGTTTTATCTGAGCCTTAGATCCTCTGGCTCCAGAGTCAGCCATCATGAATATTGGATTGAATTTATCCAAACTATCCATAAGTGCATTCGCAACATCTTCAGTAGTTTTACTCCACTTTTCGATTACTCTTTCATATCTTTCATCTTCTGATATGAACCCTCTCTTATACATCTTTTCTATCTTATCAACAGTTTGTTCTGCGTCTTTAAGAAGTTCATACTTAGCATCAGGTACTATCATATCAGATGCAGCTACTGTTACTGCTCCAATTGATGAATAATGGTATCCTAAAGCTTTTATCTTATCAAGCATTATTGATGTATTAGTTGGGCCATGCTTTGTATAGCATTTATCTATAAGAACACCAAGTGTCTTTTTAGTTATTAAGAAGTCAACTTCAAGATTGAACATTGTTTCAGGATTTTCTCTATCAACATATCCTAAATCTTGAGGTATAGATTCATTAAATATAATCTTACCTACAGTTGTTTTAATGATTCCATGTTTCATTTCACCATTAACTTCTCTGAACATTCTAACATTAATTGAAGCGTGAACTGCAATTGCTCCAGTGTTATATGCCATTATAGCTTCGTCTATATCAGCAAAATAACTTCCTTCACCCTTTGCACCTTCTTTATCCATAGTTAAGTAATATGAACCTAGAACCATATCCTGTGTAGGTACACATACAGGCTTACCGTCTGAAGGTTTCATTATATTACCTGCTGCAAGCATTAAGAATCTAGCTTCTGCTTGAGCTTCTACTGATAAAGGTACGTGAACAGCCATTTGGTCACCATCGAAGTCAGCATTATATGCTGTACATACTAATGGATGAAGCTTAATAGCTCTTCCTTCAACTAATACAGGTTGGAATGCTTGAATACCTAATCTATGTAGAGTAGGTGCTCTGTTTAGTAAAACTGGATGGTCAGTAATAACTTCTTCAAGTATATCCCATACTTGATTGTTTACTCTTTCAACCATTCTCTTAGCACTCTTAATATTGTGTGCTATTCCATCTTCTACTAATTTTTTCATAACGAAAGGCTTAAATAATTCTAAAGCCATTTCTTTTGGTAAACCACATTGGTACATCTTAAGCTCAGGTCCAACAACGATAACTGATCTTCCTGAGTAGTCAACTCTCTTACCAAGTAAGTTTTGTCTAAATCTACCTTGCTTACCTTTTAACATATCTGATAATGATTTAAGAGGTCTGTTTCCAGGACCAGTAACTGGTCTTCCTCTTCTACCGTTATCTATAAGAGCATCTACAGCTTCTTGTAGCATTCTCTTTTCATTTCTAACGATTATATCAGGAGCTCCTAAATCTAAAAGCTTCTTTAATCTGTTATTTCTATTTATAACTCTTCTGTAAAGGTCATTTAAGTCAGAAGTAGCAAATCTACCACCATCTAATTGAACCATCGGTCTTAAATCTGGAGGTATTACTGGAATAACATTTATAACCATCCATCTTGGATCATTTCCTGATTTTTTGAATGATTCAACAACTTCAAGTCTTCTTATTATTCTTACTCTCTTTTGACCTGTGCTAGTTTTAAGTTCTTCTTTGAGATCCTTGCTTTGACCTTCTAAGTCTATTTCACCTAAAAGATCTTGAACAGCTTCTGCACCCATTCCAGCTACAAAGCTTTCTTCACCAAACTTATCCACTGCTTCTCTGTACTCTTTTTCACTTAATAATTGCTTCTTAAGTAATGGAGTTTCCTTTGGATCTATTACAACATATGAAGCAAAGTAAAGAACTTTTTCTAAAGCTCTTGGTGACATATCTAAAAGTAATCCCATTCTTGATGGAATTCCTTTAAAGTACCAAATGTGAGATACTGGGGCAGCCAGTTCAATGTGCCCCATTCTCTCTCTTCTTACTTTAGCCTTAGTTACTTCAACTCCACATCTATCACAAACGATACCTTTGTATCTAACTCTTTTGTACTTACCACAATGACATTCCCAGTCTTTCATAGGTCCAAATATTCTTTCACAGAATAGACCATCTCTTTCTGGCTTTAATGTTCTATAGTTAATTGTTTCAGGTTTCTTAACTTCACCTCTAGACCACTCTCTAATCTGATCAGGTGAAGCTAAACCAATTTGTATAGCATCAAAATTGTTTAATTCAAACAAGGGTATATCCTCCCTTCAATTTTAGTGTTCATCATTGACAAAATCATCTAGTTCTAATTCTTCTTCATGGAACCCATCAAGTGTGAATGCCTCAGCATCGAATTCTATCTCTTCTTCTGATTCTTCTTCACCTGAAGTATAGCTATCATCCCCTACTGGGATATCATTAACTATTTCTTCAGTTCCTTCAATATTTACCTCTAAATCATCCATATCTTCTTCAGCAAACTCTTTTAATCTAACTTCTTCATTTGCATCATTTAATACTTTAACATCTAAACATAAAGCTTGTAGCTCTTTAATTAGAACCTTGAATGATTCTGGAACTCCTGGTTCTGGTATGTTTTCACCCTTTACGATTGCCTCGTAAGTTTTAACTCTACCAACAACGTCATCTGACTTAACTGTTAGTATTTCTTGTAGTGTATGAGCAGCACCGTATGCTTCTAATGCCCAAACTTCCATCTCACCGAATCTTTGACCACCAAATTGAGCTTTACCTCCAAGTGGTTGTTGAGTTACTAATGAGTATGGACCTGTTGATCTAGCATGGATCTTATCATCAACTAAGTGAGCAAGTTTTAAGATATACATTATACCAACTGTAACAGGGTTATCAAACGCTTCCCCAGTTCTTCCATCGTATAATACAGTCTTTCCATTTGCATTATATCCAGCCTTTTCTAAACATGCTTCAATATCACTTTCAGTTGCACCATCAAACACCGGAGTAGCTATATGCCATCCTAATTGACTTGCAGCCCATCCTAAGTGAACCTCTAATACCTGCCCGATATTCATACGTGATGGAACCCCTAGTGGATTTAAACAAATTTGTAGTGGTCTACCATCTGGTAAGAATGGCATATCTTCTTCTGGTAAAACTCTTGAGATAACCCCTTTGTTACCGTGACGACCAGCCATCTTATCTCCAACAGATATTTTTCTCTTTTGAGCTATATAACATCTTACAAGTTCATTAACACCTGGATTTAGATCATCACCGTTTTCTCTTGTAAATACTTTTACATCAACGATTATACCTGCTTCTCCATGTGGAACTCTTAAAGAAGTATCTCTAACTTCTCTAGCTTTTTCACCAAAGATCGCTCTTAATAATCTTTCTTCAGCAGTTAATTCTGTTTCTCCCTTTGGAGTTACCTTACCAACAAGGATATCACCAGATCTAACTTCAGCACCGATTCTGATTATACCTCTTTCATCTATATCTCTTAAAGCATCTTCTCCAACGTTAGGAATATCTCTTGTTATTTCTTCTGGTCCTAACTTTGTATCTCTTGCTTCACATTCATATTCTTCGATGTGGATAGATGTAAATACATCTTCTCTAACTAATTCTTCTGAAATTAGCATCGCATCCTCGTAGTTATAACCTTCCCAAGTTATGAATCCCATTCTGATGTTTTTACCTAATGCAATTTCTCCTAAATCAGTTGATGGTCCATCAGCTAATACTTGGTTCTTAAATACTATTTCACCATTATCAACTAAAGGTCTTTGATTTATACAAGTACCTTGGTTACTTCTCTTAAACTTAAGTAACTTATAAGTATCAATTCCGCCATCTGCATCTCTTCTTATTCTTATTTCATCAGCTGAAACGTATATTACCTTACCAGCAT
Source organism: Clostridium hominis (assembly GCF_014287825.1). Taxonomy (NCBI): domain Bacteria; kingdom Bacillati; phylum Bacillota; class Clostridia; order Eubacteriales; family Clostridiaceae; genus Clostridium; species Clostridium hominis. The sequence goes on along the minus strand of NZ_JACOOO010000047.1, from coordinate 33,870 downwards.
TTTTAGCCTTAGGTAATACTCCTGAATCTGCAGCTGCTCTATATTCTATTCCTGTACCTACTATTGGTGCTTGTGGCTTTAATAGTGGAACTGCTTGACGTTGCATGTTTGAACCCATCAGTGCTCTTGATGCGTCATCATTTTCAAGGAAAGGAATCATAGCTGTAGCAACAGAAACGATTTGTCTTGGAGATACGTCAATTAAGTCAACTTCCTTAGCAGCAACAACTAAAATGTCATGCTTATGTCTTACAGTAACTCTACTGTCAATGAACTTTCCGTCTTCTCCAATCGGCTCATTTGCTTGCGCAACTAAGTATAAATCTTCTTCATCAGCTGTGAAGTATCTAATTTCATTTGTAACTATACCTGTATCTTTATCTATAACTCTATATGGAGTTTCAATAAATCCATATTCATTAACTCTTGCATAAGTAGCTAAAGAGTTGATAAGACCTATATTTGGACCTTCAGGTGTTTCAATTGGACACATTCTACCATAATGTGAATAGTGAACGTCTCTTACTTCGAAACCAGCTCTTTCTCTTGAAAGACCTCCTGGTCCTAATGCAGATAATCTTCTCTTATGAGTTAATTCTGATAATGGATTAGTTTGATCCATGAATTGAGATAATTGTGAGCTACCAAAGAATTCTTTTATAGCTGCTGATACTGGTCTAATGTTGATTAACATTTGTGGAGTTATCGCTTCTTGGTCTTGAATAGTCATTCTTTCCTTAACTACTCTTTCCATTCTTGATAAACCAATTCTAAATTGGTTTTGTAATAACTCACCAACAGATCTTAATCTTCTATTACCTAAGTGGTCGATATCATCTGTATATCCTACACCATAAGCTAAACCTATTTCATAACTTATAGTTGCAAATATATCATCTCTAACGATATGCTTAGGTATTAATCTATTTATGTTCTTTTTAATCTCTTCTTTAATTGAAGTTTCATCATCATAATTTTGTAATATTTCCATTAGAGTAGGGTAATGAACTGCTTCTCTAATGTTTAAATCGCTTATATCAAAGCTTACAAACTTATGAATGTCAACAAAATGGTTACCTATTACTCTTAAAACTCTATCTTCAACTAATATGTCAACTGAATTAATTCCAACATTTTGGATTGCTTCAGCCATATTTCTGCTGATTTTTTGCCCTTGTTCAACCATAACTTCACCTGTTGTAGGGTTTATTATATCAGTAGCTGCTATTTGATTTATAAGTCTTAAGTTAATAGCTAACTTTTTATTAAATTTGTATCTACCAACTCTAGAAAGATCATATCTCTTCGCATCAAAGAATAAAGAGTCTATTAAAGATACAGCTGAATCAACAGTTGGTGGTTCACCTGGTCTTAATCTCTTGTATATTTCTAATAATGCTTCTTCTCTAGTTTTAGTGTTGTCTTTTTCTATTGTAGCTTTAAATCTTTCTTCTTCACCGAAGTATTCTAAAAGCTCTTGATCACTTCCGAAGCCCATAGCTCTAGCTAAGATAGTTATTGGAAGCTTTCTTGTTTTATCTATTCTTACATAGATAATATCGTTAGAATCAGTTTCGTATTCTAACCATGCTCCTCTGTTAGGTATTACAGTTGAAGAGAATAATTTCTTACCGCTCTTATCAACTGAATAATTGTAGTAAACACCTGGAGATCTTACTAATTGGCTTACGATAACTCTTTCAGCACCATTAATAACAAAAGTACCTTGTTCAGTCATTAATGGGAAATCTCCCATAAACACTTCTTGTTCTTTTATTTCTCCAGTTTCGTTATTTGTTAGTCTTACAGACACTTTTAATGGAGCAGCATAAGTAGCGTCTCTCTCCTTACACTCTTCCACCGAATACTTAATATTGTCCATATCAAGTTTGTAGTCTACGAATTCAAGCACAAGATTCCCAGTAAAGTTAGTAATAGGATTAATATCATCAAAGACTTCTAATAATCCTTCTCTTAAAAACCATTCGTAAGAATCCAATTGTACTTCTATTAAGTTTGGCATCTCAGTTACATCTTTAACTTTTGCAAAACTCATTCTAGTTCTTTTTCCAACTTGGACAGGATGTACCATGAATTTTCACCCCTTGTATAAAGTAAAATAACCAAAAGCACACTTTCCCTAGGGACTTATGCTTTCGGAGGCATCACGTCTTAGTATAACCTTTTTCCAAAAAATTATACTCATTTTCCGCAAGAATATATAGTTTTCCATATTGAACAGTACATTTTGTAATAGTACCATAAGCAATATTTTTTGTCAATACTTTTGTATATTAATTATATACATCTAATATAATAGTATTTTGCCCAACAAACACCATTTTATTAATGTATTGGCAAATAAAAAAGGTGCTTTATAGCACCTTTTTTATTTAAATAGAAATTACTTAACTTCTACTTCAGCTCCAACTTCAGCTAATTTAGCTTTCATTTCTTCAGCAGTTTCTTTAGCTACAGCTTCTTTGATTGTCTTAGGAGCTCCGTCAACTATTTCTTTAGCTTCCTTTAATCCTAATCCAGTTAATTCTCTAACAACTTTGATAACCTTTATTTTGTTAGCTCCAGCGTTAGTTAATACTACGTCGAACTCTGTCTTTTCTTCAGCAGCAGCTCCACCAGCAACAGCACCAGCAACAGCTACAGGAGCAGCAGCGCTAACACCAAATTCTTCTTCACATGCAGTAACTAATTCGTTTAATTCTAAAACTGTCATTTCTTTTATAGCTTGAATGATATCTTCTCTTGTCATTTTAAATTCCCTCCAAATTCTTTTTTAAAATTAATAACCAGCAATTATTCAGCTGATTCTGATTCTTTCTTTTCCTTGATTGCATTTAATAAGTATGCAAGGTTTGATAATGGAGCCTTGAAGCTTCCAAGAAGTTTTGCGATAAGAACTTCTCTTGATGGGATTGTAGCAAGTTTTTCAACTCCAGCTTTGTCATAAACAATACCTTCTACAACTCCTGCCTTAAGCTCTAATTTCTTATGATCCTTAGCAAAGTTAAATAATACTCTAGCTGGAGCAGTAGCATCTTCATATCCTAATGCTATTGAAACTGGTCCTTCTAAGTGTTGAACTAAGTCTTCTAAACCTAATTCTCTAGCTGCTAATGTTACTAAAGTGTTTTTGTAAACTTTATATTCAACACCAGCTTCTCTTAAGCTCTTTCTTAACATTGTATCTTCTTCAACTGTTAAACCTTGGTAGTTAGCTAATGCAACACCTTGAGCTTTTTCTAACTTTTCTTTAATTTCAGCTACTTTAGCTTCTTTTAATGTTCTATTCTTGTTCATCACTGTGTGTCCACCTCCTCACAGTTTCTTAACTGCAAAATATATTAATAAAGGTCTTCCCATAGACATAGGAAGACCAAAATAATTACTTACCTTATTTTGATTCCTAGGTAGGCAATTATTTAAACCTTTCGGCACCTACTGTCTACGGAAACAGTATTCTTTTTTCACAACGAAATTTATTATATTATAAACTTAACGTTATGTCAATAATTAATCTAAAACTTTAGTTGGATTAATTTTTGCTCCAGGTCCCATAGTGCTTGATACAGATACTGATTTAACGTATTGTCCCTTAGCAGCTGCTGGTTTAGCTTTTACTAAAGCTTCCATTAAAGCGTGGAAGTTTTCTTGTAGCTTTTCAACTCCGAATGAAACCTTTCCGATTGGGCAGTGAACGATAGCAGTTTTATCAACTCTATATTCAACCTTACCAGCTTTGATATCAGCGATAGCTTTAGCTACATCGAATGTTACTGTTCCTGATTTTGGATTTGGCATTAATCCCTTAGGTCCTAATACTCTACCTAATCTACCAACAACACCCATCATATCTGGAGTTGCAACTACTACATCGTAGTCGAACCAGTTTTCACCTTGGATCTTTTGAACTAATTCTTCAGCTCCAACGAAATCTGCTCCAGCCTCTTGAGCTTCTTGAGCCTTAGCACCCTTAGCGAATACTAAAACTCTAACTGATCTACCAGTTCCGTTTGGAAGAACAACTGCTCCTCTAACTTGTTGATCAGCATGTCTTGGGTCAACCCCTAATCTTACGTGTAATTCAACAGTTTCATCAAACTTAGCTTTAGCAGTTTTAACAGCTAAATCTAAAGCTTCTGATGGAGTGTATAAAACACTTTTATCTATTAATTTTGTACTTTCAACATATTTCTTTCCCATAATAAGCCTCCTACGTGGTACTAACGGTTTTTACCTCCCACTTATTTTTAAAGAATTACTCTTCAATAGTAACGCCCATACTTCTTGCTGTTCCTTCGATCATGCTCATAGCTGATTCGATTGAAGCTGCATTTAAGTCTGGCATTTTTAATTCAGCAATTTTTCTAACTTGATCTTTAGTTAGCTTACCAACCTTTGTTTTGTTTGGTACTCCAGATCCGCTTTCTAATCCTAATTCTTTCTTAATTAGAACTGCTGCTGGAGGAGTCTTTAAGATAAAACTAAAAGATCTATCTTGGTAAACTGTTATAACAACTGGTATTATTAATCCAGCTTGATTAGCAGTTTTTGCATTGAACTCCTTACAGAATCCCATAATATTAACACCGTGTTGTCCTAAAGCTGGACCTACTGGTGGTGCTGGTGTTGCCTTACCTGCAGGAAGTTGTAATTTAATCATTCCTGTTACTTTCTTAGCCATTTACTATTCCTCCTATACTGTGGTAATACGGATTTTATAATAATCCTCCCACTTAATTAAAAACATTAGTTTATATAGTAATATTAAACTAATTTCTCAACTTGATTGAAATCTAGTTCAGCAAGAGTTTCTCTTCCGAACATATCGATTAAAGCTTTTATCTTACGCTTTTCAATACTTATTTCTTGGATAATCGCTACGAATTCTCTAAGCGGTCCTGAAATAACAACTACACTTTCACCTACTTCTAAATCTATATCCACTGGCACTTCTACAACGCCCATAGTTTCAATTTCTTCATCAGTAAGCGGTACTGGTTTAGAACCCGGTCCAACGAATCCCGTTACACCTCTTGTGTTTCTAACCACATACCATGACTCATCAGTCATTAGCATTTTAATTAGTACATACCCTGGAAATTTCTTTTTAAGTGAAACTTTTTGTTTACCATCTTTTTCTTCAATAACTTCTTCCATTGGAACCTGGATATCATGAATTAAAGATTCTAGATTTCTGTTTTCAACAGTCTTCTCTATATTAGCCTTCACTTTATTTTCATAACCTGAGTATGTATGTACTACGTACCATCTTGCTCTTTCACTCATATATTTTTTAGATGAAAAATTTCACCTAAACCTCCTTTATTTCAGATTAAAAATTAATTTAAAGAGGCTTGAAAAAATATAATCTAACCCACCTACTAATACAATATATATTAGTACAACTACGCCAACTGCAATTAACGCTTTCTTTGTGTCATCTTTAGACGGCCAAGTTATTCTCTTAACCTCTGCCTTAATTTCTCTGAAAAATTTAGCGATACTATTTTTCTCAGAGTTACTTTTAGTTTTTACACCTTCTTTAATAGCCATCGTTTCACATCCTTAAACTATTGCGAGTATGTGTCATTACTATATAAGCTAATTATTTTGTTTCTTTATGAGTTGTATGTGTCTTACAGAATCTGCAATATTTGTGCATTTCCATTCTGTCTGGGTTGTTCTTTTTGTTTTTCATTGTGTTATAGTTTCTTTGCTTACACTCTGTGCATGCTAATGTTATCTTAACTCTCACAGTCTGCACCTCCAGTATTTAAATAATCATAAGTCTCTATGCTATTGTGTTTCAGTATTTCGTTAATTACTTAAACACATTATCATAAAACCATTATTATGTCAATAATATCAGCTTTGTAAAGGACTAGGTAATGTAACCCAGCCCTTTATGTCCGCTAATTATATTATGTTAGAATTTATACTTTTTTTAATCAATTTAATATTAAGCGATTATTGAAGTAACAACTCCTGAACCTACAGTTCTTCCACCTTCTCTGATTGCGAATCTTAAACCTTCGTCCATAGCAACTTCAGTTATTAATTCAACGTTCATATCGATGTGGTCTCCAGGCATAACCATTTCCATACCTTCTGGTAATTTGATTGATCCTGTAACGTCTGTTGTTCTGAAGTAGAATTGTGGTCTGTATCCATCGAAGAATGGAGTATGTCTTCCACCTTCTTCTTTCTTAAGTACGTATACTTGACCTACGAACTTGCTGTGTGGATTTACTGATCCAACTTTTGCTAATACTTGACCTCTTTCGATGTCAGTTCTTTGAACACCTCTTAATAATGCTCCGATGTTGTCTCCAGCTTGAGCTTCATCTAGTAACTTTCTGAACATTTCTATTCCTGTTACTACTACTTTTCTCTTTTCTTCCATTAATCCTACGATTTCAACTTCGTCTGATACGTGAAGAACTCCTCTTTCAACTCTTCCTGTTGCAACTGTTCCTCTACCAGTGATTGTAAATACGTCTTCTACTGGCATTAAGAATGGCTTATCTGTTGCTCTTTCTGGTGTTGGGATGTAGCTGTCTACAGCATCCATTAATTCCATGATACAAGCTGTTGCTTCTGCATCTGTTGGGTTTTCTAATGCTCTTAAAGCTGATCCTTTAATTACTGGAATGTCATCTCCTGGGAATTCATACTCAGAAAGTAATTCTCTAACTTCCATTTCAACTAATTCTAATAATTCTTCGTCGTCAACCATATCTGCTTTGTTTAAGAATACAACGATGTATTCAACACCAACTCTTGAAGCTAGTAGTATGTGCTCTCTTGTTTGAGGCATTGGACCATCTGCTGCTGAACAAACTAAGATTGCTCCATCCATTTGTGCTGCACCAGTGATCATGTTCTTAACATAGTCAGCATGTCCTGGACAGTCAACGTGAGCGTAGTGTCTGTTTTCTGTTTCATACTCAACGTGTGAAGTATTGATTGTGATTCCTCTTTCTTTTTCTTCTGGAGCTTTATCGATTGCTGCGTAATCGAACGCTTCAGCGAATCCCTTCTTTGATAATACAGTAGTGATTGCTGCTGTTAATGTAGTCTTACCGTGGTCTACGTGACCGATTGTTCCGATATTAACGTGTGGTTTGCTTCTTTCGAATTTTTGCTTTGCCATTTGAAATTCCTCCTTACTTCTTTAGATACACCTTGCCTAGCGTTTGCATTTCTAAATGTATATAATTGGAGCTCACGATCGGGATTGAACCGACGACCTCCGCCTTACCAAGGCGACGCTCTGCCGACTGAGCTACGTGAGCATTAAAGTGTAATACACTTTAATATACCAATTATAAAGTTTACTAGCATTTGTTTTTTTTGTCAATATAGATTAATACATTATTTATTATTTACAAGGCATTTTTCAAGTTTCTTCTTAACGCGCTGTAGAGCGTTATCTATAGACTTTGAATGCCTATCTAAATCACAAGCTATTTCTTGATATGACTTACCTTCCAAATAGGATTGTAATACCTGAATTTCTAAGTCTGATAATACTTTGTTTATTTCCTCTTCAATGAATTCCTTCTGTTCTTGACTTATTATAAGCTCCTCAGGATCAGTTATTCTTATATTAGATATTATGTCTAATAATGTTCTATCTGATTCTTCTTCTGATACAGGTTTATTCAAAGATATATATGTATTTAGAGGAATGTGCTTTTGTCGCGTAGCTGTTTTTATCGCAGTTATTATTTGTCGTGTAATACATAATTCTGCAAAAGCTCTAAATGAAGTAGACTTTTCTCCATTAAAGTCTCTTATTGCTTTATATAATCCTATCATGCCTTCTTGGTATATGTCCTCTTTATCTGCTCCTATTAAGAAATAAGATTTAGCCTTAGCCTTAACAAAGTTCTCATACTTAGAAATAATAAACTCTTGAGCTCTTTTATTACCTTTTTTAGCTTCTTCAACTATTTGTTCTTCGGATTCACATTTATAGAAACTTTCTACAGAATTAAAAGCTTTTTCTTCATTCATAAAATTCCTCCACCCCCTAATACCCGAATTTAACTTCTCCTAATAGCTTCTAACTTTCTTAAAACATCATCATCTAGATTATCTTCTAAAGTATTTTTAGCTGATACCCGAGCTTTTTTACTGCTTTTTTTTACATCTTCAATATCTACTCGTACTAAATTATAAAATTCTACACTCGATATTCTAACAGCACCCCTTTGAAAGATTGTTTGTTGTTCTAAGGAATCAGACGTCACAACATAAACTTCAAATCTTCTTCCTAAATTATGTACTTCTCTTTCAATATAAGCATCAGCAGTTTCTCCATCCTTAGTAAATACAACTAACAAATTTTTATTGTGTTCGTATTTGTTTTCGATATTACCAGTTACCTTATGACCATCATAAACAATAACAATCTTACATCCATTAATAGCTCCATAGTTGTGCAATATATCAACTAGTTTTTGTCTAGCACTATCTAAACTGGTTTCTTTTTCTCTTTTTAAATTACCCCAGCTATTTATTACATTGTAACCATCAACAAATATAATTTTCACATTGAACACCTTTATATAACAATTATTTTGTTAATCTTCCTTTTAAGACTTCATACATCATTATACCACCTGCAACTGAAGCATTTAAAGAGTTAATTTTTCCAATCATAGGTATTTTAACTAATACATCGCATTTCTTTAATGTAAGTTTAGAAATTCCTCTACCTTCACTACCTATAACCAGAGCACATGGTCCAGAGAAGTTTGTATTATAGCTGAAATCCTTACCGTCTATATCTGCCCCATATATCCATATACCTTCTTCTTTTAATTGGTCTATTGTTGCATTTATATTAGTAACTTTAGCTATTCTCATATGTTCAATAGCTCCTGCTGAACATTTGTATACAGTAGGCGTTACACCAACATTTCTTCTCTTAGGAATAATTATTCCATGAACACCACATAACTCTGCTGTTCTTATTATTGAACCTAAATTATGAGGATCTTCTATTTCATCTAATATTACTATGAAAGGATCTTCACCTTTTCTCTTAGCACGGTTTATAATATCTGTTACTTCAGAATATTTAAATGGAGTAACCTTAGCAATAACACCTTGATGACTTGCTCCTCCACACATTTGATCTAAATTTCTTCTATCTACTTCTTTAACTATAACATTTTTTTCTTTAGCTAAACCAAGAACTACCTTTATAGAACCTTCTAAATCACCTTTAGCAACACTTATATATTCTATTGTCGTATTGCTTTTTAATGCTTCTATTACAGCATTTCTACCTAAAACTAAATCTTCTCTTATTTCTTCAGTTCCAAATTCTACGTTATTTCTCTTTATTCTATTATCCGCTGCACCATTATTTCTATTTTTTTTATTTTCAAGATATTCTCTTTTTCTTTCACTTCTATTTTGTTTCTCTTGTAGTTTATTAAATTCTCTTTCTTTTCTTCTTGGGTTTTCTCTTTTAGCCATAATGGACTCTCCTTTATTTCTTATTAAGTTCTGTAGTCACTGCTTTATTCATTATATAATTTAATCTTTCATAATTACCAATTAAATGTAGGTAGCCAATAAGTGTCTCAAAACCAGTCGCCATTCTATAATCTCTCACATCTGCATTTTTAGGAACTGTAGCAGATTTTGTGTTTCTTCCCCTTTTAAATATGTAACTTTCTTCTTCTGTCAATTCTTCCTCTAATAAATGCATAATAGTAGATTGGCTCTTCGCTTTTACATATCCAATAGCCTTCACATGAATTTTATGTGCTGTTAACTCTATATTATTAGCTAATATATAATTTCTTACGAAAAGCTCATAAACAGCATCTCCTATTAAAGCTAGCTGAAGTGGGTTTAATAATCTAGCATCTTTAGGTGTAAATTCCTTTTCTCTATAATCCTGTAACATTTTTCACCTCGTTATATTAATGAAAAACTTAAAATGATAAATTGTAAATTAATGAACAAAGTCAGCAAAGCTGACTTTGTTATAATATATTTTCTGAAACTACTTCAAGAAGTTTCTAAATTAATTTTTCATTGTACATTTTGCATTATTAATTAATTATTAATCTGCTTTCTTCCATCTAACTCCTTGAGGAGTATCTTCTAAAATTATCCCTCTAGCTTTAAGGTCATCTCTTATCTTGTCTGCTAAAGCAAAATCTCTATTTTTTCTTGCATCTTGTCTTGCTTGAATTAAAGCTTCAACTTCTTCCTCTAAGCTTACTTTAGTTGTTTTTTGTAGTATTCCTAAAGGCATACCTAGTTCTCTTATTAATTCTAAAGCTTTTTCACAAAGTTCTTTTGACGAATTAATAGTTACATTGGTATTTATATCTCTTGCTAAATCAAATAAAACAGAAATCGCATCTGCAGTATTAAAATCATCATCCATTTTTTCTATATATCTTTGTCTATAAGAATCTAAACTATCAACATATTTCTTTTCTTCATCAGTCATAACTTCTATCTTAACTTCACTTATTAAGCTTTCTAAATTTCCTATAGCATTATATAATCTTTCAACTGAAGCTTTTGCTGAATCTAATAATTCATTGCTAAAGTTTAATTGAATTCTATAATGTCCTGAAAGCATTAAGAATCTTATAACATCTGCATCATATTCTTTTAACGCATCTCTTGCCGTTAAGAAGTTATTTAATGATTTAGACATTTTTTGATTATTAACATTTAAGAATGCTGCGTGTAACCAGTAGTTTGCAAATTTCTTTCCTGTTAAAGCTTCACTTTGAGCTATTTCATTTTCATGGTGTGGGAATGTTAAATCCATACCACCAGCATGTATATCTATAGTATCACCTAATAATTTCTTTGCCATACAAGAACATTCTATGTGCCATCCCGGTCTTCCAAGTCCCCATGGGCTTTCCCAAGCAGGCTCACCTGGTTTTTGAGCTTTCCAAATAGCAAAATCTATTGGATCTTCTTTTCTCTCATCAATATTTATTCTAGCACCTGATTGTAAATCATCTAAATTTTGACCAATTAATTGACCGTATGATTCGAACTTTTTAGTTCTAAAATATACATCTCCATCTACTGCGTAAGCATATCCGTTATCAACTAAACCTTTTACGAACTCTATAATATCAGTTATATACTCAGTAGCTCTTGGATTTACAGTAGCTCTCTTAATATTTAATCCATCAGCATCTTGATAATACTCGCAGATATATTTATCACCAATTTCTTTTACTGTGGTTCCTTCTTCATTTGCTTTGTTTATCATTTTGTCATCTATATCAGTAAAGTTTTGAACAAAGTTAACTTCGTATCCTCTATATTCAAAGTATCTTCTTATAGTATCAAAAACAATAAATGTTCTACCGTTACCTATATGAAAGAAGTTATATACTGTAGGTCCACAAACATACATCTTAACCTTTCCTGGCTCTAACGGCACAAACTCTTCTTTTTTTCTAGTTAAGCTATTAAAAACTTTCATCCTCTTCAAACCTCCTTAATTAAAATATATTTTAAAACTTACTTATTTCCCACCTAAAAAACAAGTTTTATTTGCCTTATAATCTTACCCCTTGCTTCTCAAACTGAGCTTTTACAGTGTCTAAAACAGAGTCAATTTTTATTACTTCCATTTCTCCATCTCTTAACTTAAATTCAACTTCTCCATCAGTAATCTTTTTACCAACAGTAACTCTCATTGGAATTCCAATAAGCTCTGAATCTTTAAACTTAACTCCTGGTCTTTCATTTCTATCATCTAATATAGCATCTACACCCATAGCTCTTAATTCATTATATAGCTTATTAGCAATTTCCATTTGAGCTTCATCTTTAATATTTACAGGAATTACTGACACATGATATGGTGCAACTGAAAGAGGCCATACAATACCATTTTCATCATGGTGTTGTTCTATTATAGAAGCCATAGTTCTAGTAACACCTATTCCGTAGCATCCCATTACAAATGGTACATTCTTACCATTTTCATCTATAAATGTTGCATTCATAGCTTCAGAATACTTAGTTCCTAATTTGAAGATATGACCTACTTCAGTACCTCTTGCGATAGTAACTTCTCCTCCACATTCAGGGCACTTTTCTCCTATAGTAATGTTTCTAAAATCACCAACTGTTCCTTCAAAATCTCTTCCATAGTTAACATTTTCTAAGTGATATCCTGTTTCATTAGCTCCAACTATAAAGTTAAACATCTTTGAAACTTCTTCATCCACTAATAAAGCATCTACTTTTATACCTACTGGTCCAGCAAATCCTACTTTAGCGTTAGTAGCTGCAAATACTTCTTCTGCTGTAGCCATATTTAAATCTACAACCCCACCTAAAGCATTTGATACTTTAACTTCATTAACTTCTCTATCTCCTCTAACCATAACAGCAACTATCTTACCATCAGCATTAAAGATTAAAGTTTTAGCAAATTTCTTTTCAGTTGTATTGAAGAACTTAACTAAATCTTCTATTGTTCTAGCATTTGGAGTTTCAGTCTTAACCATGTCTTTTAATTCTTCAGTTTCAGCAACATCTGGTGTTGATGGAGCTTTTTCTATATTAGCTGCATAATCACAACAAGTACAGAATACTACATCATCTTCTCCAACCTCTGATTTAACCATAAATTCAGCTGAATTTGATCCTCCGATAGCTCCTGAGTCAGCAGCAACACATTTAGCATCTATTCCACATCTGTTGAATATCTTTACGTAAGCATCATGCATTTTATCATACGATAAATCTAATCCTGCTTGATCTTTATCGAAGCTATAAGCATCTTTCATTATGAACTCTCTTGATCTCATAACTCCAAATCTTGGTCTTCTTTCATCTCTATATTTAGTTTGAATTTGATAAAGATTAACTGGTAATTGCTTATAAGATTTTATTTCATTTCTAGCAATATCAGTAAATACTTCCTCATGAGTTGGTCCTAAGCAAAACTCTCTGCTCCCTCTATCTTTTAATCTAAATAGCTCTGCTCCATATACGTCCCATCTACCTGATTCTTGCCATAATTCAGCTGGTAAAAGAGCTGATGCTAAAAATTCTTGAGCTCCAGCTGCATTCATTTCTTCTCTTACTATATCTTCAACATTTTTTAATACCTTTAAACCTATTGGCATATAGTTATATACACCAGCAGCCATTTTTCTAATCATTCCAGCTCTAAGCATTAACTTGTGGCTATCAATTTCAGCTTCTGCTGGCACTTCTCTTAATGTTGATACTAACATATTTGACATCTTCATAATTAGTTCCTCCAATTTGTTTATATTAATCATCGCTATTCATAATTAAAATCAACTATGAAATTTAGCATATTATTCTACAAGTAAAAAGTTAAAGTTGATGATGAATTTTAAACTGCACTACTCACTCTTAACTTTTAATTATAAAAAAAATCGCCCCTAATTATATAATTAGGGCGACTTATATCGCGGTACCACCTAAATTTGTGCTCTTGATAATGATAACGGTGTTAAACCGATAGTTTTTACCTATAACTCCGAAGCTGGTTCAAAATCTATTTGAGAATCTTACAGCCAAGGACTCTCTCTCTGAAAAAGCGATTTCTACTATTCTTCTTCACTGCTTTAAATTTAATATTTATAATTTATTATTATATAGTCCTAAAAAACTTATGTCAACATTAGTAATTATTAGTCTATACAAGCCTTTCCGCTAAAATTATATCATCCGGAGTAGTTATTTTTATATTGGTATATTCACCATCATATAGATAAACCTTATAGCCATATTTTTCAGCCACCATAGTATCATCTGTAACTATATCACCATTTTCTTTAACTTTTTCATGACATCTCATTATATTTTCATACTTAAATACTTGTGGTGTTTGAATAGCAACCAAGGAGCTTCTATCTGGAGTATTTACAGAAAAATTCTCTTCATTTTTCACTTTTATAGTATCTTTTGGCATAACACCTGGCGCAGCAGCTCCATAAACTCTAGCGTATTTAATTCCTTCATCAATTATCTTATCAGAAATTATTGGTCTTGCCCCATCATGAATAAGAACTATATCTGTGTTGTCCATTCTTTTAAGAGCATTATATACAGAATCCTGTCTTTCAAATCCACCCTCTACTATTTTATCAACTTTTAATGAGTACTTTTCTAAAACTTCTTTTTTGCAATACTCTATTTCATCCTTAGGTAAAACTAAAAATATTTGGTCTATATTTTTATTGTCTATAAACCTTTTTAAAGTATAGTATAGAATTGGCTTATCTTTTATCTCAATAAACTGCTTACTAACTTTACTCCCCATTCTTTTTCCTTTTCCACCGGCTAATATAATAACACTAGTCATAAGCTAATCTTAATTCTCCTTTTGTTTTGCAAAAATCATTCTTCCTGCTGCCGTTTGTAATACAGAAGTTACTATTACATCTAGTTGCTCTCCTATAAACTTCTTTCCACCTTCAACTACTATCATAGTTCCGTCGTCTAAATAAGCTATACCTTGAGATGACTCTTTTCCCTCTTTATTCACAACAACCTTCATTTCTTCTCCTGGAAGAACTACCGGCTTAACTGCATTAGCTAATTCATTAATGTTTAACACAGGCACACCTTGAACTTCAGCAACCTTATTTAAGTTATAATCATTAGTAATTACTTTTCCGTTTAATGTTTGAGCTAATTTTAATAATTTAGAATCAACTTCAGCTATTTCTGGAAAGTCTCCCTCCCATACTTCTGTTTCTATCTCAAGTTCTTTTTGAATCTTATTTAATATATCCAAACCTCTTCTACCCCTATTTCTTTTTAATGCATCTGAAGAGTCTGAAATATGTCTTAATTCATCTAATACAAAACTTGGTATAATTAAAGTTCCTGCAATAAATCCAGTCTTGCATATATCAAAGATTCTACCGTCGATAATTACAGATGTATCTAATACGTTAGATATATTCTTAGTATTATTTTTATGTTTTTTATCTTTTGAAGAGCTTTTCTTCATGTTTCCAATCATAACATTAATATCATCTTTTTTCTCAACAAATATCTTTATACCAATTACCACTGCTACTAATTCAATTAATACAAATAATATTGGTCCCGCTATAGGATGAATGCCTAAAACAGGAATTCCAATAAGAGATGCTATAAGTAATGCAACTATAGTCCCAACGGTTCCATATACTAACTCACTAGCACTTACCTTCTGAACATTTTTTTCTACGGTGTCTATTATTTTATTAAGTCCTTTGTAGATAGTAGGTGATATAAAATATAATATAATACCGAAAACTAAAATAACAAATAACAAAAATACTATCTTACTTATTAGACTCTGTAATAGCTTCACCCCTAAATCATTTAACACATTTAGCAATCCATCTCCTACTACATATCCTAAAATAAGTCCTATAGTAGTAATTATTGCTCTAAATACTCTTTTTAACACTTTTTAACCTCCTTTTTTCACAAATGTTATACTTTCTATTATACCCTTATATTTATTTTATAGATACATAAATAACCATATTAATTATAACACAGTATTTATTATTTAAATCAGTAATTATCTAATTATATAATAAATATATTTATTTACCCCCTATCAAAAACTAATTACATTTATTATTATAATATTAATCTTTCGGCCGATGGATATATTGACAGAATTATCTGAAAAAAACTATAATTAACTTACAAGCATTATTATTCTAAGGAGTTGAGGCGAGATGAAGGACGTTATATTTGATAACTTCCAAAATGATGTGGATGATTCACTACTAAGACATAAAAGTATTTTAGATATTTTAACAAAATATTCCGAGTCTAGTGCTAGAGTAAATAGAGCTGTTGCTAAGGCCGTTACAAATTGTGGTTGCATTAAGATAAATGCAGACAAACAATCTTCACCTCAAGACCAAGATAGCCTTGAAGACTTTTATAAGAGCTTAAATAGCCATATAAACGGTGAACCATGTGAAACTTGTCGTGAAGTAATCGAGCGAGAAATGGGTAATAATTTATTTTATCTTACTTCTTTATGTAATGCACTTAATATAAGTTTATATGACGTGCTTATAAAAGAAGATAATAAAATTAATACTTTAGGAAAATTTAATTTCAGATAGAAATAATATGGCAGTATTACTACTGCCATATTATTTTTGCCATATAAAAGAATTATATACCAAATATTCTATAATTCTTTCTTTAAGTATATCTGCTCTTTAATTCTCTTTAATCCATTTCTTATCGCTGTAGCTCTTGCTTCCCCTATACCTTCAACCATATCAAGATCTTCCTTTGATGCTTTAATAACATTTTTAAGACTATCAAAATGCTTAATAAGGTTTTCTATTATACTCGTTGGTATTCTAGGAATCTTAGAAAGAATTCTATATCCCTTTGGAGATATTAAAGTATCCACTAGAGATACTCCACCATGACCTAATAATTTAGATAAGTTATCTAAATCTATTAGTTCTTCAGAGCTTAATTTTTGAACTTCTTTATATATTTCATCGCCATCAGCTTGATCATTACAATAATCTTTTATTAGAAGTATTCCATCTCTCTCAATATATTTTATTAACTCATTAAGTTGCATGGAAATAAGTCTTCCTTCATTTCCTAATTCAACTATATACTTTTTAATCTCTTCAACTATTCTCATTACCATTTCTGTTCTTTGAATAGCTGTAGTTACATCAAATAACGTAGTTAAATCCTGAAACTCAAGAATGTTTAAGTTATTAATAACTTTTTCTAATACATTAACATACTTTTCTAGAGTTTGTATTGCTTGATTAGCTCTTGCTAAAATAACGCTACTATCTTGAAGTATGTATTTTAAATCGCCTTTATATATTGTAATTATGTTTCTTCTTTGCGAAATTGCTATAACAAGAGTTCCTGTTTGTCTTGCTATTCGTTGAGCCGTTCTATGTCTAGTTCCAGTTTCAAATGTAGCTATCGTTGAGTCTGGAATAAGTTGAGCATTAGCACATACTATCTTTTTTAGATCTCCACTTATAACAATTGCTCCATCCATTTTTGCTAATTCATACACATATGCAGGAGTGTATTCTGAATTAATATTAAATCCACCATCAACTAGCTTCATTACATTTTCATTATCACCAATTATTATTAGTCCACCAGTTTTAGCTCTTAAAATATTATCTAATCCCTCTCTTAAGCTTGTTCCTGGACTAACTAATTTAAGTATATTTTTAATTTCATTATCTTCCTTTATCCTCATTATACTCACCTAATTATTAATTATATTATTATAAATCCCTATTACTTATTACCTATAGACATGGAATATTACATCATTTAGAGTTTTTAATGCTATAACATCTATTCCTTTAAATACAGTTCCTTTAGAAAAAGAATCTTTTGCTACATATACTCTCTTGAATCCCATTCTAGCAAGCTCTTTAACTCTACTTTCTAAAGAAGGCACTTTTTTAAGCTCTCCAGTTAATCCTACATCAGCAATAAAAGCAATATTTCCTTCTATTCCTTTTTGCTTAACCGAAGATACTATACTCATTATTACTGCTAAATTAATACCTTGCTCTCTAATTCTCATTCCACCAGTGGTTTTTATTATTACATTTTTATCGTAAAGATTTATTCCACCTCTTTGTTCAAGAATAGATATTAGTGTATTTAATTTATCTTTTCCTAAAGTTTCTCCTATCCTAGTTGGATAAGGGGTAAACGTCTTTGATACTAAACTTTCTATTTCTGTTATTATAGGTCTTGATCCTTCCTTAATAACTGTTAATGTACTTCCTGATACTAATTCTCCCTCATCCCTTTTGGTCATAAAAAATTCAGATGGATTATCTATAGACATCATACCTTTTTCAGTCATTTGAAAAAATCCTGTTTCTCCAGTACTTCCAAATCTATTTTTTGAACTTACAAGTCCTCTTAGCTCTTCATCGCTATCAGCTTCTATTATAAGTACAGTATCCACTAAATGTTCTAAAGCCCTAAGTCCAGCGAGCTCATCTGCTTTTGTCATTTGTCCAACTATTATAACAGCTCTTTGTCTCTTATCATTTTTAGCAACTCTTAATAATTCGTTAGCACATTCCATAGTTTGAGTTGGAGAACCAGCTCTTGCAGGTAAATATCCTTCCATAGTAAATGTCTGGATACTATCTATAATAATTAAATCTGGATCTATCTCTTCTATAGAATCAACAACATTATCTAAACTAGTTTCTTGAACTACCCATATATTTTCATTTATATTATCTAATATTCTATCAGCTCTATTCTTTATTTGACTATCGCTTTCTTCTCCTGATGCATATATAACCTTATGCCCTTTCTTAGCTATACAATCAGCAACTTGTAATAATAAGGTTGACTTTCCAGCACCTGGTCTAGCCGTAATTATAGTAATAGAATCTCTTACTATTCCACCACCCATAACTCTGTCAAACTCATTAATTCCTGTAACTATTCTATCGCTTTTACTAGACGTTACTTCTGTAAGTTTCTTTGCTGCCTTCTTAGGTGTTCTTGATGTAGTTACAGCTTTACTTGTGCTTTTAGCTTGAACTACTTCTTCCTCAAAGGTGTTCCAATTGTTGCAATCTGGACATTTTCCTAACCACTTTGGTGTTTCATACCCACAATCCTTACACACATAAACTGTTTTTATTTTTGCCATACCGATTCACCACTTCTATTATACTTATATATAAGTATTCTTAACTTATTTCACTCTTTCTAATATATCATAATTAAAATAAAAAAATATATAAAATACAAAAAATCATCGTTAATAATTTTAACGATGATTTTTTACAAATTATAACTATTTTATTAGTTTTGCTGCAGCTTCATCAACAACAACTACTACATCTCTATGCATTTGTAACATTGTAGCTGGATTATCTGTAGTGATTTTTCCTGAGAATAACCCTTTAATAGCTTCAGCTTTTCCTTCACCTGATGCTATTAATATTATTTTTTTAGCTTTCATTATTCCACCAAGACCCATAGTTAACGCTTTTCTTGGAACTTCATCTATTGAATCGAAGAATCTAGCATTTGCCTCTATAGTACTCTCTGTTAATGAAATTATATGAGTTCCTGCTGATAACTCATCTCCTGGTTCGTTAAATGCGATATGTCCATTGTTACCGATACCTAATAATTGAACATCTATTCCACCAAGCTCTTCAATCTTATTATCGTAGTTTTTACATTCTTCTTCTAAGTTCTTTGCTAAACCATTTGGTACAAAAGTCTTAGTCTTATCAATATTTATATGATTAAATAAGTTTGTATTCATAAAGTTTCTATAGCTTTGCTCATGTTCTGGATTTAATCCTATATACTCATCTAAATTTATTGAAGTACATTTAGAAAAATCTAATTCCTTATTTTCACACTTAGCTATTAGCTCTTTGTACATTCCAATTGGTGATCCTCCAGTAGCTAATCCTAAAACTGCTGTAGGTTTTTCTATTACAACTTTAGCAAACTCCTCTGCTGCTATTTTACTTAATTCTTCATAATTTTTTGTAACTATTAATTTCATAATATCTCTCCCTCTCTACGTGAAATATTCACTTGTAATGTAAATTTATCTGATCTATATAATGCCTCTTCAATAAATAATAATTTATTTTTATTAGCAAAGGTTTTACCTATCATCTTAAGCACTGGAAAGTTTTCTTTAGTATTAAACTTTTCCTTTACTTCATCTGTTATATCTGCTGCTACTATAGAAGAAGTAGAATTGCTTATTGAGTATCCAAAATTCTCTAAAATTTTATATAATGACCCTTTTAGCATCTCTTCATTAATATGCCCGCAATAATCTACTGGTATAAATACAGTCTCAACTGCTATACACTCTCCATCAACTATTCTTCTTCTCTCAATCTTATAAACTTTATCAAGCATAAAAATATCTTGCATATCGTCTGGTGTATCTATTACATCGAAGTTAATAACTTCTGTCTTTAACTCTCTACCTGTTTGCTTTATCATCTCTGTAAAACTCATCATATCTTGTTGCTTTACAGTCTGTTCACATACAAACGTACCTTTACCTTTTAATCTAGTTAAAACCCCTTCTTGAACTAACTCACCTATAGCTTGTCTTATCGTCATTCTACTTACACCGTAGATTTCACATAATTCTCTCTCACTTGCTATACATTCTCCAGGTTTCCAAAGACCTTGAGCTATCTTTTTAACTAAATCATTTTTTAACTGGAAGTATACTGGTATAGGACTACTCTTATCAATCATAGTATCGCCTCCTAAGCATATTATAACGTGCAGATTTATAGATGTCTATACCAGTTGATAAAAATCTTTTGTATATTTTTATCAATTTTACTAATACTAATTATAAAAAGTTTAGGGAGATGTTATTATGATTCCAAAATCTTATTATGATAATATGAACGGTAAAAATATTTTATCTGATTATACGCCAAAAGACATGAGTACTAATTCTCTTAATAACTTTACTGACTCTTCTTTAGAAAATATGGTTATTAATTCTAACCTAGATAACAGTAATGTGATTAAATAACTATTTCTAATTAATATTATATGATATATTAATATTAAATTTACTATTTTAGGAGGTACTTATGGTTAAAGTTTATACAACTAATACTTGTCCTTGGTGTGATAAGGCTAAAAGTTATTTAAAATCTAAAGAGGTAGAATTCGAAGAATTAAATGTTCAAGATGATATGGTAGCTAGAGAAGAAATGATAAAGAAATCTAAGCAAATGGGAGTCCCTGTTCTAGATGTAAACGGAACTATAATAATAGGTTTTGATAAACCTGCTATCGATACAGCTCTTAACATCTAATTATTAGCTTAATTTTATAATTAAGTATTATAAAATTAAAATTTTTCTACAATGTATCAAAGCCAGCATATTGCTGGCTTTTTTCATTAATTTTAATTCTTAATTCTCATTTTAAATTAATTATCGTTCCCTTCAACCTAGACATAGCTTCAATTGAATATTTAATTCCTTGAGTACCTATTCCAGATGCTTTTACTCCTGAGAATGGGAAATGATCTGGCCCTCTTTCTGGTTTATTATTAATTTGAACAGTACCAACCTCTAACTTCTTTGCTATATAAAAGGCTTCATCAATATTTTTAGTAAATACAGACGCTTGCAATCCATATTCAGACTCATTTGCTATCTTTATAGCTTCCTCTTTATCCTTTACTCTAATAATAGGTAATACCGGCCCAAAAGGCTCTTCCCATGCTAATCTCATATCTTCTGTAACAAAATCAAATAAAGTTGGATAAATAATATTTCCGTCTCTCTTTCCTCCAACTAATAAATGTGCGCCTTTTTCTCGTGCATCATCTATTAACTCCCAAACAAAGTCAGCGGATTTATTATCTATTAACGGAGTTATGGTTACACCTTCATCAGTTGGATTCCCAACCTTAAGCTCTAATACGTGTTTCTTAATCTTTTCTGCTAATTCATCAGCTACTTTATCAATTACTAATATTCTTTTAACAGCAGTACACCTTTGTCCTGAATAAGAATATGCTCCAGCCACTATATTGGAGGCTGCTAAGTCAAGATCTGCATCCTCTAATACAATTGCTGCATCTTTTCCTCCTAACTCCATCAACAAAGGAACCATACTTGTTATACTTGCTATTCGCATTCCAATCTCAGTACTTCCTGTAAAGTTTATAAAATCTATCTCTGGATGAGTAACTATATAATCGCCTATTTCACTACCTCTTCCTGTTACCGTATTTAAGACTCCTGCCGGAATTCCTGCCTCTTCAAATACTTTTGCTAAATATAATCCACAAAGACTACCTTGAGTAGCAGGTTTTAAAACCACAGTATTACCGGCTATTAATGCTGGTGCAATTTTTGATGCAGATAAGTTTATAGGATAATTAAATGGAGATATTGCAAGTACTACTCCCATAGACTCTCTAGTTACAACAGATATCTTACTTCTATCAAACCCTGGAAAGCTATCGCTTGCTATAGTTTCTCCAAATATATTTTTAGCTGTATCTGCAGTAAATCTTATATAATCAGCGGTTCTATTAATTTCAGATTCGGCACTTTTTTTATCTTTGGCAATTTCCCTTATGAGAATATCACTTAAATCATTTATTCTTTCCTGCAATATATCAGCAGCTTTATAAAGAATTTTTGCTTTTTCATTTATAGGAATATCCCTCCACTGGTTATGAGCCTTTTGTGCTGCCACAATCACTTCATTTACCTCATCCTTTGTCATTGCTGGAACCTTTCCAACTATTTTCCCATCTGTTGGTGATTTAATGTCAATAAAGTTCCCACTCTTACTATCACACCACTGACCATTGATTAAATTTCTGAACTTTCTCTCTTGCCCAATCAAATTACTAAACATATACTTTCCTTCCTCCATATTAATCTCTTATTTATTTTCCCCTACATATTTTACTTTTATAATAATTCTATGTTTAATAATTTAGCCACAAAAAAGAAGCCTAAATTTATATTTAAGCTTCTTTTACTTTTCACATTAATATTAAATCTCCATATTTAACCAATCTTATCTACAAAATTTATATATTAAATATGATTTACTCTTTATTTACAGCAAACTCAATTCCTTCTTCATTACATTGAATTAGAAGTTTATCTCCATCAACAATATCACCTTTAATTATTTCATCACTTAATTTATCTTCTATTTCTCGCGTAATTATTCTTCTTAAAGGCCTTGCACCAAAATCTTTTTCTTTATTTTTCTCAGCAATAAATTTGCTTAAGTCTTTATCATAGTCGATAAATATATTTTTTTCCTTTAATCTTCCCATTGTTTCACTTATCATAATATCAACTATTTTTAATATACTTTCTTCATTTAGTTGATTAAAGATTATTATTTCATCTAATCTATTTAAAAATTCTGGTCTAAATTCTTTTTTCAATGCACTTTGAATTACTTCGTTCATTTTTTCATATTCTGCTTTACCATTATCTTGATTTGATGCAAATCCAACTTGTTTTTGCTTTTTAATATTTTCAGCACCTACATTGGAAGTCATTATAATTATAGTATTCTTAAAATTAATCATTTTCCCTTTACTATCTGTTAATCTTCCATCCTCCATAATTTGAAGTAAAATATTAAATATATCTGGATGTGCCTTTTCAATTTCGTCTAATAATACGACAGAATAAGGTTTTCTTCTAACAGCCTCTGATAGTTGCCCACCTTCATCATATCCTATATATCCTGGTGGTGATCCTATAAGTCTTGAAACTGAATGCTTCTCCATATATTCTGACATATCTAATCGTATAAGATTATTCATATTACCAAACATAGATTCAGCTAAAGCTTTTGATAACTCTGTCTTTCCAACTCCTGTTGGTCCACAGAATATAAAAGTTCCTATAGGCCTATTAGGATCCTTAAGTCCAATTCTTGCTCTCTTTACAGCTCTTGATATAGCACTTATTGCATCATCTTGACCGATAACCTTCTCTTTTAATATATCTTCTAAATGTATAAGTCTATCTGATTCCTTTTCTGTAAGTCGTGCTATAGGAACCTTAGTCCAAGTTGATACTACTTTAGCTACATCTTCTTCATCTACAAGATAAACTTCAGAACAATTCTTTGTGTTCCATCTATTTTGAATTTCATAAAACTCGTCTCTTAACTGCTTTTCTTTATCTCTTAGATTAGCAGCTTTTTCAAAATCTTGATTTTTTATGGCATCCTCTTTTTCATTTATAGCTTTTTCTATAGCTACTTCTTTTTCCTTTATTTCAGGTGGCAATGTTAGCTTAGATATTCTTACCTTTGCTGCCGCTTCATCAATTAAGTCTATTGCCTTATCTGGCATATACCTATCATTTATATATCTTTCTCCTAAACTAACTGCCATTTTTAATGCTTCGTCGGTTATCTTAACTTTGTGATGTGCTTCATATTTATCTCTTAGTCCAAATAATATCTGTAAAGTATCCTCTGGAGATGGCTCATCAATATTTACTGGTTGAAATCTTCTTTCTAATGCTGCATCTTTTTCTATATGCTTTCTATACTCATCTATAGTAGTTGCACCAATACACTTTATTTCCCCTCTTGCTAATGCAGGTTTTAAAATATTAGATGCGTCTATTGCCCCTTCAGCTCCTCCAGCTCCAACTATAGTGTGTATTTCATCTATAAATACAATTATGTCCTCTTCCTGACGTAATTCAGCCATAATTTTCTTTAATCTATCTTCAAATTCTCCTCTATATTTAGCCCCAGCAACCATAGCAGTTATATCTAAAGTTAAAATCCTTTTATCTTTTAGACTTTCTGGAATATCACCTAAAATTATTCTTTGAGCTAATCCTTCTATTACTGCAGTCTTTCCAACACCTGGTTCACCAATTAAACATGGATTATTTTTAACTCTTCTACATAAAATCTCTAAAACTCTTTGTGTCTCACTATCTCTTCCTACGACAGGATCCAATTTTTGATCCTTTGCTAATTGAGTTAAATCTCTGCTGTATTGATCTAACATAGGTGTTTTATTACTCTTCTTTTCTTTTGAAGGAGTCTTTTTAACTTCTTTTAATTCACTTCCCGTGATATATTTCTCTACATCATCTTTCATTGAGTTAATATCAGCTTTACAACTTGTAAGTATTGCATAAGCTACACCTTCACCATCGTTAATTAAAGATAATAAAATATGCTCTGGAGTAATAAAATTTTGACCATATTTTCTTGCTACCTCTAAGCTATCATCAAATAATCTTTTTGTTCTAGGAGTTAATAATATATCTCCTGATAATATCTCTTCATCTCCAAAGCCTAAATACTCTTCTGTAAGACTTCTAACCTTATCTATAGTTAATCCTTTAGTAGTTAATAATTGACTAGCATACCCATTTTCTTTTAATATCCCTAAAAGTACATGTTCAGTTCCTATATACCCATGCTTAAACTTTTGAGACTCTTGCTGTGCTTCTATCAGAACTATTTGTGCTCTTTCAGTAAACCTCCCAAATATCATTCTTATACCTCCATACCCTAGGTTATAATTTATATAAAATTTAATTAATTAACTATTAAATTTAAATTTATATTAATTACTATGATAAAATAACAGCCATCATACCCCTTAATATATCTGCTCTAACTTTATTTTTATCTTCCACTGATGTTAAATTCCTATCGTTAACAGACATTTTTATAAGCTCACATTCCCTTTCAGTTACTAAGCTTAATTCTAATAAGTAGTGAACTAAAGATAATGCTCCTTGATAAGTAATACTTCTACCAATAGATTCGTTAAGCATCATAGCAATTTTTTCATTATTATCATGTGATATTTTCTTAATTACTATATACCCGCCTCCGCCTCTTCTACTCTCTATAATATAACCTCTTTCATGGCTAAACCTAGTAGTCAATACGTAGTTGATTTGTGATGGGGCACAATTAAATTTATCAGCTAAATCGTTTCTCTGAATTATTATTTCCTTGCTACTTTTCTCTTCTAGCATATTATTTATAAATTCAGCTATAACATCTGATATTCTTGCCATAAAAACACCTTCCTAAACATCTTTGACTTTCTTTGACTTTAATTATATACAAATATTTTTTAAGTGTCTATCTTTAAAGTTTTCCCTTTTAAATAAAATTCATTTAATTTCTGTAATATTTAGGTTTTATTTAGTCAATACTCTTAAAATATAGATGTTAAACAAGATTTTAGGATGTGATAACAAGTGCAGATTAAATGGCTAGGAAATAGTACTTTTTTAATAAAAACATCTTTATCAAAAAAAATTCTTATAGACCCCTTTACTCCATTAGAACTTTTAGATTTAGATACTACTGTTGATATAATAACATTTAGCAAGGATTTTCATAAAATAAGTAACTTTGATTTAAGTAAATATGGTGCTAAGATAGTCACACGTGATGAAATTTATAGTGAAAATAATATTAAGATTAAAGGTTATTTATCATATAGTGATGCTGTTGAAGGATTAAAACGTGGTAAAAACTATATATACCTTTATGAAATAGATGGGTTAAGACTATGTCACCTTGGCTATTTAGGACATTTTCTTAATGCTGAAATAATAAATACATTGAAAAATGTAGATGTTCTATTTCTTCCTATTGGTGGAAATATCTGTTTAAATGGTAGTGAAAGTTATAAATTATCAGAGCTACTTACTCCTAAATATATTATACCAATGTGCTATAAATGTGATAATTGTGATTTTTATTTTAATGGTCCCTTAGACTATATATCTAAATGCAAAAATATTTTTAACACAAATACTTCTGAAATTAATATTAAAGATTTTCCTAATAATACACCGTTAACTGTGCTTTTAAAGCATTAAAAAAAGAGTCACCACTTTGGTGACCCTTTCAATCAACTATTCAGCTACTGGTGCTCCAACTGGACAAACATTTGCACAGTTTCCGCAATCGATACAAGTATCTGCATCTATAACGAATTGAGTATCTCCTTGGCTAATAGCGTTAACTGGACATTCAGCTGCACAAGCTCCACAGTTTACGCATGAGTCTTCTATTACGTATGCCATTAAAAAAACCCCCTCACTTATTAAATTTCATCTCTATTGTATCATAGTCAATATTTTTTTCAAAGTATTTTTAATACATGACATAAAGTTTGACACTAACTCTCGATCATATATCCCGCCATTTCAATAAGATTTATAATATCTTCTGATGTTATTGTTAAATTATCATACACTATTTGAACTTCTTTTTTAACTTTATTTATTTCGCAAGCTACTATACCTTCTTCATTTGTGAGTATATTTCTAATAGTTGTTATATCAGCAGACTTATTTAAATTATAAATTCTTATTGATATTTTCATAATCTCCTCCTTAGTTGTCTTTAATTAATGCCTTAATGAATTTTTTATCTTCTTCAGAACTTATCTCTAACTTAATATCTGAATCATCTACTGAATCTTCATAATTGCCTTCTATTAATTCGATATTATCTATATTAAAGTCATTAATTACTTCTTCTCCAGCTCTCTTATATTTTACTCTTACTGTTTCCTTAACAGTATTATTACTTATAACTTCTCCTGTTCCCTCCTCAGTTTTGACTATTGAACCAACCTGAGGCATTCTCTTTCTAATATCTTCATATGTACTTTGCTCATAATTTAAACAACACATAAGACGTCCGCATATCCCTGATATCTTTGTTGGATTTAGAGATAAATTTTGTTCTTTAGCCATCTTTATAGAAACTGATGCAAAATCACCTAAAAATGATGAGCAACACATAGGTCTTCCACAAGGTCCTAATCCACCTAGCATCTTAGCTTCATCTCTAACTCCTATTTGTCTTAACTCAATACGTGTTTTAAATATAGTAGCTAAATCCTTAACTAACTCTCTAAAATCTACTCTTCCATCTGCAGTAAAGTAGAATATAACTTTATTATTATCAAATGTGTACTCTACATCGATAAGCTTCATTGTTAAATTATGTTCTTGAATCTTATTAAAGCATATATTAAAAGCTTCTTCTTCTTTAGCTTTATTATCAAAATGCTTATCTATATCTTCTTGTGAAGCTATTCTAATAACACTCTTAAGTGGTGCTACTATATCTTCTTCTCTTACTTCCTTTATTCCAATTACACATTCACCAAATTCTATTCCTCTAGCTGTTTCTACAACTACATAATTACCTTTTTCTATTTTTAAATCAGTTGGATCAAAATAATATATCTTTCCTGCCTTTTTAAATCTCACTCCTACGACTTTTATCATCCTTTTTAAACCTCCAAAAAGCTCATAAGCATAACCCTTATAGTTATTGCCCAATTGACATTACTTTTAATGTTTCTTCTAGCTTCTTCAATACTACTTATTAAATTATTTAGCTTTCTAAAGGACATTTCTCTAGTAAGCTCTTTTATTTCATTTATCTTATCACTATTTATAATTAGATTTTCGTTTTCTATTTCCTTATGTATTAATATGTCTCTTATGAAATCCCCAATTATACTTAGCACTTCTTCTTTATCTCCTTTATAAGAATTTAAAACTTCTTCTTCTTCTAAAAGAGCTTCGGGATCATTTTTTGTTATTTTAATTAATAACATTATAACTTTATCTCTTAATTCTTTAAGCTTATCATCATTAAGATATCTATCTATTCTTCCAGGAATTCCTGAACTAAATGCTATAGCTGCCTTCGTTTCTGGTGCATTTTTATCATAGCCTTTTATTTCAACATACTCGTATAATTCTTCTTTTGATAATGGCGTTAATTTAAATATTTCACATCTAGACTTTATAGTATCTAGAACCAACTCTAAACTTTCACATAGTATTATTATGTAAACCCCTAAAGGAGGTTCCTCTATAGTTTTTAATAATGCATTTTGAGCTTGAACTGTAAGTTTATTACCTTCATGAATAATAATTACCTTCTTATCTCCCTCAAAAGGCTTTTTTTGAACTTCCTCTATAATACCTCTTACGTCATCTACTCCAAAAGAAGTTTTTTCAGGCTTATAATTTATAATATCTACATATTCCCTATCTAAGTCGCCTTTTAATATTAGTTTAGCTAGATTTAAAGCTAGGACGCTCTTTCCTATTCCATCCTCACCACAAATAAGGTGTGCATGAGAAAGAGTTCCATTTGAACATCGCTTGTTGAAATTTATAATTAAGTCTTTGTACCCAATAAACTTTCTCATACTCACGCCTCTTTTTCATTTATAAATTTATACTTTAATAAATTGGTCTACATCTAATACAAAGATAGTAGCTCCTCCTACTTCCACTTCCATAGGATATGGCATATACATACCTGTTCCATTAGACATAGTAGTTGGAGTTGGTATTATTTCTTTTCTCATCTTACAAACATCTTCAACTACTTTAACTACATCAGTAACTTTCTCTTTTTCTACACCTATCATTAATGTTGTGTTACCAGATTTTAAGAAACCTCCAGTAGTCGCTAATTTAGTAACCCTGAAACCTTTATCGTTAAGTTCTTCAATTAAATCTAATGCGTCATCATCTTGTACTATTGCTATTACTAACTTCATAAAATTACCTCCACTCAATATATTTCCCTTTTATATTATTTTATCATATTATTTAAGTGTTTTAATACTTTTTATGTTAGTTTTACGCAAAATATATCTATAATTTTACAATAGTTTAATTTGTAAGTCTCTTCTAACTTTTTAGATTGTTTCTTTCACCTTCTTGTATATCTCTTCATGGATATCATCAATAGTTCTTAATGCTGTTCCTTCAGTACATTTAACTTTATTCCAGCTATATTTATCCGCAATCTTTAGTGAATTATTATATGAATTTACTAAGTACTCTTCATTGCTTTCATGAATATCCTTTTCTTCTTCACCGGTTATCTTGTTCAATCTATTTTTCATTAACTGTTGACTTACCATAGGATCTACATCTAGGAATATAACTTGATCTGGTTCTGGTATACCATATAAGTTAAATTCTAAGTCCCATAACCAGTTTAAAAATTTCTCTTTTTCTTCTTCATCCATTTTAGCTGCTTGATGTACCATGTTTGAAGTAGTATATCTATCTGATATTATTATTCCGCCTTCATTATAGAAATTTTCCCACTTTGTTTTAAAAGATGCATATCTATCAGCAGCATAGAAAGTTGATGCTACATAAGGACTAACATCATTAGGATTACTTCCGAAGTCACCTCTTAAATACATCTTTACTAACGCAGAAGATTCGCTATCGTAATCTGGAAAAGTTATTTTCATACAATTATAACCTTCATTAATAAGTCTTTCATATAACTTTTTAGATTGAGTTGCTTTTCCGCTAGCATCTGATCCTGACTCTATAATAATTAATTTACCTTTACCCATAAATAAGCCCACCTTTCAAGTATGTAGGGTATATTACTTAACTTCTAAAATAATATATCTTTTATTTTGTTTTTCATATCTTCATATTGCTTATCATCAAACTCTTCATTAGTGATGCTATTTACACAATTATCACATATGAAACTTTTTATAATCATTATACCATCATAATGAGCCTCACCACAAATTTTACAATATCTTTTCTTTTTTACGATTATTTCTTTGTTATTAATCATTTTAACCCCTCCCTATCTAATATTAAATTTTGGACAAGAATTAATATTTTTATACTTTAATCTAAAAAAGCTATAAAATAAATATTTTATGGGAAAATAATATTAAAACTTTAAAATGGAGGAATCACTAAATGAACCAAGAAATGATTTCTTATTTATCTACATGTTATGATGAATTACATGACCTAAACCAAAAGTTATATGATAATCCTGAAGATAGCTATAAGGAATTCTCTGCCTGTGATTCTATATGTAATTTATTAGAATCACATGGGTTTGATGTGAAAAAGAATTTTCTTGATTTAGAAACATCTTTTTATGCTTCAAAAGGAAATACTTATCCTAAGATATGCTTTTTATGTGAGTATGATGCTGTCCCCGGAGAAGGACATTTAACTGGGCATAATTTATTAACCACTATATCCTTAGGAGCTTCCTTAGCCCTTTCTAAGGTTATTGAGAATATAGGTGGAACTGCTATAGTAATTGGCTGCCCAGGTGAATATCGTGGTGGTACAAAATCCATCATGGTTAAACAAGGAGTTTTTGAAGATATCGATGCGGTATTAGTAGCACATCCTGATGTAACAACCAATGAAAGTGGTACTTCTGCTGCCATAGTCCCTTTAAAAATCAAATTATTAGGCAATAGTGGTTTAAGCTTTTTAAACAACGATACTTATACATCTTTAGATGGTATATTATTAACTTTTAATATCCTAAATTCTATATTAAAAGGATTCCCTAAAGATGTTGAGGTTAATTCAATACTATCTCAAGGTGGCTTTACTCCACTTCTACTTCCAATGGAAAGTGAAGCTCAATTTTATATAAGAGCTACAGAAATGGATATAGCAAAAATAGCAGAAAATAAATTAAGAGAAATAGCTATATATGTCTCTAAACTTATTAGAGTTCAATATTCCTTTTCTCTATATGAGTGTCCTAATGAAGAATTGATTACTAATAGAACTTTAAATAGATTATTTAGTCATAATCTAAAGGAGAATGGAATAATCGATATTGGTTCACCAAAAGATGTTCGTTCAGGATTAAGCATTGGTATAGTAAGTAAAACTGTTCCTTGTATACATCCTTATGTAAATATAATTGAAGATAATAGAATTAGATACGGCACTAAAGAATTTTCAGAAGCTACAATATCTAACTTTGCTTTTGAGCAATCTATGAAGGCTTCATTAGCATTAGCAGCTACTGCAGTAGATTTAATAACAAATAATACTTTATTAAATGAAATTAAAGATGAATTTTTTAAAGAAAAATAAATGGTGAAGCTATTTAATTAGCTTCACCATTTATTATATTAACTTTATCATATACTCTTCTTAATAATCTTTCACTTGGTTCAAATGAAAATTTAATTAGTTGTCCATTTTTTTTATATACACAATAACACTTCTTAGAAGTAGTTATAGTACTTAAGTAACTACCATGTGATTTAATCTTTGATAGCTTTTTAGGTATCTCAACTCTCTTACCTATAAAAACAATATCTTGCATTCTTATGCTTTCTAAGATATTATCTCCTTTACAATTTAATTTATTGATTATTAACTTATCTGCAATGATTGAATATTTATAAGATAAACTACAGCGTTTAAATTCCTTAAATAATACAAATACTATCATTAGTAATAAAACAACTTCTATTACTCTATAAACTTGAAAAGTTTTACCTACCATTATTTCAGCAATTTCAATGGCATATAAAGCAATAGTTATAGCTAGTAGTGATATCATTATAGCAGGAATTTTCCTTCCGTGTACAACTTCTCTATGCATGATAATATATATCCCCCATAAAATATAATAATTTTGACAATGTTATGATTATACTAATTATTATAGTATAATTCCATTCCTAAATTTCGTCTTATTCTTAGGTTATATGAAAATAGTCAATAAATCTTTAAAAAATCTACCTTAATCTAAGGTTTTAAATCTATTACTAATTTTATTATGATATACTAATAAATATAATAATATTACACAATTTATTGGAGGTATCCTATGATTAAGATATACAAAAGCTTAAGTGAAACAAATCCTCATTTAAAAGCTTTAAATAGTATTGAACCTGGATGTTGGGTCAATATGGTAGCTCCTACTGAGGAAGAAATTATATTAGTTTCAAAAAAGACAGGAGTTCCCTTAAGTTTTTTAAGAGCTCCTTTAGATGATGAAGAAACTTCTCGTATTGACTTTGAAGATGGTTATCTTTTAGTAATAGTAGATATTCCTTTTACAGAAATGGAAGATAACTCTTTAACATATGATACATATCCCTTAGCAATTATTCATTCTGAAAAGCAAATAGTAACTGTTTGCTTAAAAAACAGTAGAATATTAACTGATTTTATAAACAATAAGGTCAAATCTTTCTTCTCATTTAAAAAATCAAGATTCATTCTTCAAATATTAAATAGAGTTTCTACATATTATTTAATATATTTAAGACAAATTGACAAAAAAAGTTTAATGATTGAAAAAAGATTACATAAGTCAATGAAAAATAGAGAACTTATACAACTTCATTCATTAGAGAAATCTCTTGTTTATTTCTCTACTTCACTTAAAGCAAATGAAATAACATTAGAGAAGATGCTGAAGCTTGAAATAATGCAGAAATATCCTGAAGACCAAGATGTTTTAGAAGATGTTATTATTGAAAATAAGCAAGCAATTGAAATGACTGATATATATAGTAATATACTTGCAAGTACAATGGACTTCTTTGCTTCAGTAATTTCAAATAATCTTAATATAGTTATGAAGGTATTAGCATCAGTTACAATATTAATGGCTATTCCAACTATCATTGGTGGTATATTTGGAATGAATGTTTTACTTCCTTTTAAACCCGATGATCCTGCTGCCTTTAATATAATAATGATTTTTACATTCCTATTAACAGGGTTTGTTGCAATACTTTTATATAAGAAAGATATGTTTAGTTAATTTAATAGTTATCCACTAATATAAAATATATCCACAGGTAAATAAAATTTACCTGTGGATATATTGTTTTTTTGTGTATATTTTTTTAATGAATATAAATCTAAAATATATAAACTTTGCTATTAAGCAAAAATAAAAACCTACAAGCAATGCTTGTAGGTTTTTTGGAGGCGCCAATCAGATTTGAACTGATGAATAAAGGTTTTGCAGACCTCTGCCTTACCACTTGGCTATGGCGCCATACCTGGTGGCTCGACCAGGAATCGAACCAGGGACACGAGGATTTTCAGTCCTCTGCTCTACCGACTGAGCTATCGAGCCACATTACCTAGCAACGTCCTACTCTCCCACACAGTCTCCCGTGCAGTACCATTGGCGCTGTAGAGCTTAACTTTCCTGTTCGGAATGGGAAGGAGTGTTTCCTCTACGCCATCATCACTAGATGTATTCAGAATGTTCTCTGAAAATTGCACATGAATTTTATATTTTTATTGGTCAAGCCCTCGACCTATTAGTATCAGTCAGCTAAATATGTTACCACACTTACACCTCTGACCTATCAACCTTGTGTTCTTCAAGGGGTCTTACTAGCTTATGCTATGGGAAATCTCATCTTGAGGTAGGCTTCACGCTTAGATGCTTTCAGCGTTTATCCCTTCC
>NZ_JACOOO010000025.1:0-241388 GCF_014287825.1 Clostridium hominis | reverse complement strand
GAAATAATTCTGATTTTTTAATTTAAATCATTTTTCTTATAACCAAAATTAAGCATAAATCATATATTATTTTTTGATTGATTTTTTTTACAATAATTGTATAATAGTTTATAGAATTTCTAATTTTTGTTACGGAGATGTTTATATGAAAAACTTAGCAAAAAGGGTATCTTCACACCCAATTTATACTTGTATTTTTACTGCAATATTTATTAATCTAATAATTGAAATTTTAGGCAGAAAAACTTTTTCAGACTTTTTTAATTATATATTTAAAAGTCCCATAGTGTTTTTTTATAATGCTTTAATAATATTATTTACTTTATCTTTTAGTTTTTTATTCAAAAGACGTAAATTTGTCCTTTTTATAATTTCAGCTGTTTGGCTTGGATTTGGTATTACAAACGGAATTATATTGCGTTGTAGGGTCACTCCCTTTACTGCTACTGACTTTAGGTTAATAAAAAATGGGCTTGAAATTGCTTCATCATATTTATCCCCATTTTTTATGGTAGTAATAGGTATTGGATTACTAGCTTTACTTGTCTATTTAATTATTTTATATATTCGTGGACCAAAGCTGAAGTCATCAATTAATTACAAAAAAAACGGACTAGCTATTATAATACTTAGTCTATTCCTATTAATAAGTACTAAAGTATTAATTTCCACTAACATTTTAGCTGATTATTTTGGGAATATTGCCTTTGCTTATTTAGACTATGGTTTTCCTTATTGTTTCTCAAATACCTTGCTTAATACAGGTATTAAAAAACCTAGCAATTATTCAAAAGAAACTATAGCTAATATTTTAAATAGCGATATAGCGAAAGAAGATCCTATTTTAATAGCATCTAATGGCAATAAACTTACTACTAAATCTAATGAGGATTTACCTAATATTATAATGATTCAATTAGAATCATTTTTTGATCCTACATTAGTTAAGGGATTAAGTTTTTCAGAAGATCCAATTCCATATTTTAGAGAGCTAAGCAACAACTATTCCTCTGGATATTTAAATGTTCCTTCTGTAGGTGCTGGAACTGCAAATACTGAATTTGAAGTTATATCAGGTATGAGTTTAGATTTTTTTGGACCTGGTGAATATCCTTATAAAACAATTTTAAAAGAAACAACTTGTGAAAGTGTTAATTATACCTTAAAGGATAATAATTATAGCACCCACGCTATTCATAATAATACTGGTACATTTTATGATAGAGATTTTGTCTTTTCACAACTTGGATTTGACACCTTTACTTCTTTAGAATATATGGCTAACACAGATACTACCCCTACTGGTTGGAGTAAAGATTATATTTTAACAGATGAAATATTAAAAGCTTTAAATTCTACTGATAAAAAAGATTTTATTTATACAATATCAGTTCAAGGTCATGGTCACTATCCAAGTGAAGCCTTGTTAGATAATCCTAGAATTACTGTAAGCGGACTTGAAAGTGAAGAAGATACTAACTCTTTTACCTACTATGTAAATCAACTTTATGAAATGGATAATTTTATAAAAGACTTAACAGATGTATTATCAAAGCTAGATGAAAAAGTTGTTTTAGTAATGTATGGAGATCATCTTCCAACTTTCGATCTTGAAGATGAAGATCTTTTAAATAACTCAATATTTCAAACTGAATATGTAATTTGGGATAATTTTAATTTACCTAAAGAAGATAAAACTTTAGAGGCTTTCCAACTTACTTCCTCTTTATTAAATAGAGTAGGCATAGATAATGGTATTTTAAATAGATATCATAACAATTCTAGTAATTCATTAAATTATATGGTGGATCTTGAGTTGCTTCAATATGACATGCTCTACGGTGAAAAATATATTTATAATGGTGAAACACCTTTTATAGCTACTAACCTTAAAATGGGAATAGATACAATCTCTATTACAGATGCTTTTGAGGAAAATAAACAACTTTTTATAAGAGGAGAAAATTTTACCCCATTCAGTAAAGTATATATAAATGATGAGGAATTTGAAACTATATATATAAGTCCACAGCTTCTTAGAGTAGATGAATTAACTCTAGAACCTAATTCTACCATAACAGTTCATCAACTCACAAAGGGTGGTACTAGTTTAAGCTATTCAAAAGAATTTATAATTAAATAAATATATAAAAAACACATGTGAAGCTTATATCTGAAATCACATGTGTTTTTTGCTACACCCGTATTTGTTATTTTATAAACAATATTTATACTTTGTAAATATTTTAAAGCACAAAGAAAGACATAAAAATATCAATGTATTTTTATGCCCTCTTCTTTTAGGGGATATTAACTCAATTATAATATACTTTTTTAAAGTTATATTATAATAAATCAATATTTATTTGTTA
The DNA here is from genome assembly GCF_014287825.1 of Clostridium hominis. Taxonomy (NCBI): domain Bacteria; kingdom Bacillati; phylum Bacillota; class Clostridia; order Eubacteriales; family Clostridiaceae; genus Clostridium; species Clostridium hominis. The sequence continues at coordinate 239,016 of NZ_JACOOO010000025.1, read as the reverse complement.
AATTATTAGCTAAGTAAATTTTAACACAATGTTTTAATTTTAACAATTGTTTTTTTTCAAAATTTCTGTTAATTCTATGTTAAAATGCTATTTTGCATAAAATAAAAAGAGTTGTCTAATAGACAGCTCTTTTTATGTATCTTATGCGTTTATAGCATTCTTAGCTATAACTACTAAATCAGCAAAAGCTTTTGCATCGTTAATAGCGATTTCAGATAACATCTTTCTGTTCATATCAATTCCAGCAACGTTTAATCCGTTCATGAATCTTGAATAAGACATTCCGTTCATTCTAGCAGCTGCATTGATTCTTACGATCCAAAGTCTTCTGTAATCTCTCTTCTTTAATCTTCTTCCAACGTAAGCATTTCTTAACGCTCTGATTACTGATTCGTTAGCAGTTTTGAATAATCTGCTTTTTCCACCGTAGTAACCTTTAGCAAGCTTTAATACTTTTTTATGATTTTTACGCGAATTAACCGCTCTTTTAACTCTAGCCATTGTTTAAATCCTCCTAAACCTCTATCTTATAGGTATGGTAATAATTTCTTCATTGCTTTTTCTTGTGTAGTTGAAACGTAAGAAGCTTTTCTTAAGTTTCTCTTTCTCTTTGAGCTCTTCTTAGTTAAGATATGGCTCTTGAAAGCCTTAGCTCTTTTTAATTTTCCTGTTCCAGTCTTTTTGAATCTCTTTGCTGCACCTTTGTGCGTTTTCATTTTTGGCATAACAAATTCTCCTCTCAGTCTATGCTTTTTTTGGGGCTAAAACCATAGTCATATTTCTACCTTCATGTTTAGCACCTTTTTCAACAATGCAAACATCTTCTAGCATTGAAACAAACTTATCTAGGATGTTTTTTCCTAAATGACCAAGTGTTGCTTCTCTACCTTTAAATCTGATAGTAACCTTAACTTTGTCCCCATCTAATAAGAACTTTCTAGCATTTCTAGCTTTTATTGCAATGTCATTTTCCTCAATTGTAAGACTACATCTTATTTCTTTCAGAGCAGTAACCTTTTGCTTTTTCTTAGCTTCTTTTTCTTTTTTAGATTGCTCGTAGATATACTTCCCTAAATCCATGATTTTGCAAACTGGTGGGACAGCAGTTGGAGAGATCATTACTAAATCTAATTCCTTCTCATCTGCAATTCTTTGAGCTTCTTGAGTAGAGATAACTCCTAATTGACTACCATCAGCATCAATTACTCTAACTTCTCTCTCTCTTATTTTTTCGTTACAAGTATAATTTTTACTTATATCATTCACCTCCAATAAGTTTCGATGAAAAAACACATATAATAAAAGGACGGCATAATGCCGTCCTCTATTATCTATCACAGTCTAGATATACAAATCTAGATATAATTCAAATAATCTAACCCTACTAAGCATTGCCGTAAGGTGAGAAACGGCGGTTTCTTCTTTACACAAGTTATTTTATCAGCTATCACTTATATTGTCAACAATTAATTTAATCTATTTTTTAACTTTAATTGCTAAAAAATAAGTAATACCACTTTTCATTTTTCTATATCATTATAATTTATTAAAAGCTATATGTAAAATGTAATTTATAACATAAAATAGTATATTTTCATTTCTAAATCTAATTCGTTGCCTTTCTCCTTATGCTCATTCCTTTTATTGTTTTCATACTATCTAGAACTAATGCTACAACAAATAAATACCAAAAACTATTCCAATATTGTTTTACACTTAAATAGAAAGTGTCAATTAAATATTCTTGAATATATTTCACACCTATAAGTGATAATATAGTCCATATCAACGAAAAAGATAAGCATATTATACCTTTATAATTATACTTTAAATCTGAGTAATCCCAGTAATCCTTTTTAAAATATATTCTCATTATAAGGCCTGTAATCAGTTCTACAAATGTAGGTATTATTAAACAGAAAGTAATTAAAGTATAATTATCTATATTATCTACTTTAGAACATAAAACTAAAACAGACATGGCTATAGCATACATGGGTTTAAGTGGTCCATATAAAAAACCTTCCTTTTGCATGTGACCTGTTTTAAAATAACTAAAACAATTTTCTAATATCCAGCCAATAAATCCATAAATAAAAAAATTAAAAGTAAAATATAATAATAAATCCATAACTTCCTCCTAGCCAAACTATTATTTAAGCACTAATTACTATCTCTTTATAGGTTTTACCTTTAATTAACATAGTAACATTTAATATTTCATCTAGTATTATTTGGAATATTTATAGATTTATACTAAAAATGATAAATTTCTTTAAATTTCTTTCTCTAAAACTCTACCATGTATATTTATACACATATGTAAAATCTATGAAATTAGCATTCTAAATCTCACTTACTACTTTTCCTTGTTCTAGCGATTTAGCTACATTTATAACTCTTTGATTTTCTGATCCTCTATACTTTAGATTAAGATTTCTTAAATCTACTACAAATCTTCCATCTACAAGCACATCAACACACTCTAATATTTCTCTTTTCTTTTCATCTTCAATTATATTTTCATATGTAAATCCGGACCAAAGCCAAATGCTCTTTCTTGTCTCACCTTTAATTCTTTTTAATAATTCAACTAAAGATCTATCCATAGTCTGTTCCATAGGTTCTCCACCTAAAATACTTACGCCCATAACATTAGGGCTTTTAACGTAAGATAAAAACTTTTCTTCCGTTTCCTTATCCCACTTCTTCCCATAATTAAAATCTTGTTGATCCTTGTTAAAACACTCAGGACAGTTATTAGTACATCCACTCACAAAAAGAGTTGTACGAACTCCTGGCCCATTTGTTACATCATACGCTCTAATTTGAGAATAATTCACATACATCACTCCATAAAAAATTATTTAAAAGCCAGCTTACGCTGGCTTTTTCATTAATTCTCAACTCTTCACTTTAAAATTTTAACTACTATAAGTGAAGAACTCTATCTCCAATTTCCGCTGTTCTTCCCTTGTTCCAGAAATTAGTACCTATATATCCACAAGTTCTTCTCATAACTTGCATCTTATCTTCATCTTTATTTCCACATGATGGGCAGTACCAAGTTAATGATTCTTTATCTAACTGAATTTCTCCTGTATATCCACATTCATAGCATACATCTGGCTTAGTATTTATTTCAGCATATTGAATGTTATGATATATAAAGTTAATAACAGCTTCTACAGCTTCTAAGTTTTTACTCATATCAGGTACTTCAACATATGAAATACATCCACCATTACTAATTGAATGGAATTGAGATTCAAATTTTAATTTACTAAACGCATCAATATTTTCACATACATGAACATGGTATGAATTAGTATAATATAATTTATCAGTTACATTAGGTATTTCTCCATATCTTGCTCTATCTAGTTTGCAGAATCTATAAATTAAACTTTCTGCTGGAGTTCCATATAGACCAAAACCTAATCCTGTTTCTTTCTTCCATTCATCACATTTATCCTTCATATGATTCATAACTTCAAGGGCAAACTTCTCTCCTTCTTCTGAAGTATGGGAAACTCCAAGCATCGCTTGAACCATTTCATGAATACCAACATAACCAAGACTTAATGTTGAATATCCATCTTTAAGAAGCTTATCTATCTTTTCCCCTTTCTCAAGTCTTCCGATAGCTCCATGTTGCCAATGTATTGGTGATGTATCTGATAAAGTTCCAAGAAGCATGTTATGTCTAATCATTAGAGCTTCTTTACACATCTCTAATCTTTGATCTAACATTTCCCAGAATAGTTCCATGTCTCTTTCAGCTATGATGGCAATTTGTGGAAGATTCAAAGATATAACTCCTTGATTAAATCTACCATACCACTTATAATCTCCATTTCCATCTTTCCATGGACTTAAATGTGATCTACATCCCATTGGTGGGAAAGTATTTCCTTCATAATTCATTCTCATTATCTTTGCAGATTGGTAATCTGGAACTAATCTCTTAGCAGTACATTCTGCTGCAAGCTTAGTTATGTAATCATATTTTCCACCTTCAAGACAGTTATGCTCATCTAAAAGATAAACTAATTTAGGGAATGCTTCTCCAATTACTTGACCTCTATAATTCTTCATTCCTTCTAATCTTTGTTTTATCATTTCTTCACAGATTAAAGCCATTTCCTCTTCATATGGATGACCTACTTCGACTTCTAAGTAAATAGTAGAAAAAGGCGCCTGTCCATTTGTAGTTTGAAGTGTACTAAGTTGGTATCTTATCGTTTGAACACCATCTCTTAAATCCTTCATTTTCATATCCTTAGCAAGCGATTTTGCTAATTCTTCATTTTCGTATTTATCTAAATAAAATTTATATGCCTTCTCTTCTGTAACCTTTAAGTACTTAGCTAAATGTTTTATAGTGATACTTTGTCCACCATATTGGTTAGATGAAACTTGAGCTATAATTTGTGTAGCTACTGTACAAGCTGTTCCAAAAGACTTTGGAGTTTCAACTAACTTTTCATTTATAACTGTACCATTTTCAAACATATCTTCTAAGTTAACTAAACAACAATTAAATATAGGAGATAATGTATAGTCCATATCATGCCAGTGAATTGCACCTTCATCATGAGCTTGAACTAGATGAGCTGGTATAAGCTTTCTTCTTGAAATATCCTTAGATACTTCTCCTGCTATTAAATCTCTTTGAGTAGCTGCTACTACTGGATTCTTGTTTGAATTTTCCTTCATAACATCTTCATTATTTCTATCTAAAAGATTTAATATGCTTTCATCTGTAGTATTGGTATTTCTCTTAAACTCTTGAACCGCTCTATATCCTTCATATGCTTTAGCAGTTACTCCTTGCCCATAATGCACTAATCTATCATAAACATAGGTTTCTATCTTATATATAGTCGCCATTTCCTTATCTTTATTAAAGTGCTTTTCTGCATCATTTGCTATAAGCCTCGCTATGTCTGGCATAACAATACCGCTACCATTTCTCATAGACTTCATTATAGCTTCACGTATCTTCGATTTATCAAATTCAACGATGCTGCCATCTCTTTTCATTACATCCATGCTTTGTGTATCCCCCTAAACCCATTTTCTTTTCTTAATAATCGTAAATAACTATTTAATAATCACTTAAAATATTATACTCCAACAACTAAAATTCTGCATATTTGTTCAAGTCCAATTTTAACGAATTTTCTTTAAAAAATCTCTGTTTTTCTATCTAAAGCCTTTGTTTTATACACTATATATATGTTTTTTATTTAGCATATATACAATATATAGACAAACCCTCTATTTTCCTCACTTTACATAGTTTATTCAATGTAATAGATATTTCCGACATAAAACCTCCAATTTTGTCAAGTATTTTCCTTACTATTTCCCATCTTTTTTACGACAAAACTAAGTTGTTATAGTTTTTCATTTTATCTTATTTAAAATTCAATATTTTTACATAACAATAAATAAAGTGGATAATTTAAATCTATCCACTTCTTTAATAAATTTTAATTATTAATAACTCTCTTTTACAGTTATATTATTTTGTATAATAACTAGCTTGAGCATTCCACAACTTAGAATAAATATTATCTTTATCCTCCATCAATTTATCATGGCTACCCCTTTGAACTATTTTTCCATTATCAAAAACCATAATATCATCACAGAATCTACAACTACTCATACGATGTGAAATATAAATGCTGGTTTTATCTTTAACTAATTCATTAAACTTTGAATATATTTCATATTCGCTTATAGGATCCAATGCCGCTGTTGGCTCGTCTAGTATTACAAAAGGTGCATCCTTATAAAGAGCTCTTGCTATTGCAATCTTCTGTTGTTCCCCTCCGCTACACTCTACACCACCTTCATCATATTTAAATAAAGGAGTTTTAATATTAAGAGGCATTTCATCTACTACATCCTTAACTCCAGCAAGTTCAAGGGTCTTCCATACTCTCTCTTCATCTACTTCTACATCTGTAACAACATTTTCTTCCACTGGAAATGCAAAAAGACTAAAATCTTGAAAAACAACGGAAAATAGTTTTAAATATTCCTTATAATCATATTTTTTTATGTCTACTCCGTTTAAAGTAATATACCCTTCAGTAGGATCATAAAGTCTTGCAATAAGTTTTATAAAAGTGGTTTTTCCTGCACCATTTCTACCTACAACAGCTAACTTATCTTTCATGTTAATTTTGCAAGAAAGTTTTTTTAATATCATTTCACTACTTCCAGGATAAGCAAAAGATACATTATGAAATTCAATTTCATACTCATTATCTAACCTTTTCTCTACAGGGATTGTACCTGTTTCCCTCTTATTTTTTAACTTTATGAAGTCAGAAAATGTCTTTAAATACTCACATTGTAATCTAATCTCATCATTAACTTTAACTATTTGAATCATTCCATTATTTAATTGTGTAATAGCTCCTACATATTTAGTTAATCCACCAATAGTAATCGCACCTGATAACACTTTAAGCATAACAAACATATAAGAAAACATTAATGATACTCCAGAAATTAAAGTTCCTGCTCCTTCTACAAAGTATTTAACTGGGAAAAACTCCTCAAAAACACCTGCTACAAAATCATTCGACTCTCTAAATCTCTTTCCTATTATTTCCTTCATATCATAAAGACGTATAACTTTCCCCTTTTCGTAATCATTATAAACTTGCTCTATATAATAATTCAAAGTTCTTTCAGCCTTAATATGCTTATTGAAAAGCTCTAAGCTTTTATTGTTATTATATTTTGTAACTATAAAATTGCTTATTATTGTAACTCCAAATAATATAACTATAAAAATTATCGAAGCAGTAATACTTGTTAAAATAGATAATACGCCTTCATCTTGAACTCCAATTTGAAAACATAGATAAACTACTAAAGATACAGATGCTATTATAGAGAAAATCCCTTGAAATATTGAACAATAATTTTTAAGTAAAACTGCAAATCCACCTTGAAACTGCATAGAATAAACTGCACTATTTAGTTTTTCTAAGGTTTTAGCATCTTCAAGTGTTTCATAATCAATTTCTAATGCCTTTTTCCTTATTTCTAATGTAGTTAAATGTCCTATCTTACAACCTTTATAATCATCTACTCGCTCTAATATATCTTGAATAATTCCAAAAACAAAATTTCCACCTATAAGTGCTAAAGCAAATATTATAGAGTATTTAAAATTTCTTTCTATCAAAGAATCTATTATAAAAGCTCCTAAAAAAAGAGTAATATAAGGGTATAATGCTTTTACTAAAGCATGTAAAAGGGTTATTGGAATAGCAGATGAATCCACTTTGTGAATCATCTTCAAACCTTCTAATCCATCTTTATGGAAGGATAAATAATTCTTTGATTTAGCACACATCTGCTTCCACCTCCTCTTGATAATAGTAAGCTTGTAATTCATACATATTTGCGTACTCACCTTTTAACCTTATTAACTCTTCATGACTTCCATCCTCAATAATTTTTCCAGCCTTTAAGAATATGATTCTATCGCAAAACACTGTTGAGCTTAGCCTATGAGATATAAATATACTTGTTTTCCCTTTAATAAAAGAATTATATTTTTGATACATTTCAAATTCCGCTATTGGATCTAATGCTGCTGTTGGTTCATCTAAAATAACTATAGATGATTCTTTATATAAAGCTCTGGCTAACATTAACTTTTGCATTTCTCCACCAGATAGATTTATCCCATCATCTTCTAAATCCTTAAGCATATTGCTACAAATCCCATTTGGCAAAGAATCTATTTTATCTTTTAATCCAGCTACATCAATACACTCACTTAGCTTTTTCTCATTATAACTTTCACTAGTACTACAAATAATATTGTCTATTATAGGAAATGCAAATGCAAAAACCTCTTGAAACACTACAGAATATAATGAATAATATTCTTTTAAATTAAACTCTTTAATGTCAATTCCATCTAAAAGAACCCTTCCCTTCTGTGGCTTATATAAACCGCATATAATCTTAATAAGTGTACTTTTCCCTGACCCATTCATTCCTACAACAGCTAACTTTTCACCTTTTTTAATAGTTAAATTTAAACCTTCAAAAACAGGCTCTTCAGTTCCATGGTAAGTGTACCAAATATCTTCTAATGTAATAGTATGTGTTTTTTCTCTTGGAAGCTCTTTATCTCCACCTATTTCCCAATAATCCTTCTGCTCCATATATGACCTATAATCATTTATTATCATATTATTATCTAAAAGTTCTCCATAGCTATTAAATATCTTTTCTACCCAACTACTAAACCCACTAATTATCCCCAAATATAATGTAAACTCTGCAATATCCATCCCTCCATATACTCCATAAATTAAATATCCATAACAACAAATATCACGAATTAAACTCACTATTCTCTCTACTGATTGCGAATTAAATTTCCTTATTATTTCTTTTCTATTCCAAGAAAGTCTTTTTCCAATTAGCTTATTAAAACTCTTTACAAACCAGCCTTCTATTTGGTACATCCTAATATCTTTTCCATGCTTAAGATCAAGACATTCCTTTTGAAGATATCTTATTTTCACTTCTATAGGTATCCAATCTTTCTTATGGTTTTCTTTCCATTTTCTATTTATATTTAAAACAAATAACCTTGCTACAGGACATATAATTAATATCACCATTAAAACTGGATGTAAGCTTGCTGTTATTAAAGCATAGACTATTAACCCTAAAACTCCAACACCTAGCTTAGCTACTAACATAATCATGGCTTCTATTCCAACTTCATTACCACTATAAATAGCAGCTATAGCCTTTTGAAAACTTTCCTTTCCCTTAGGACTTTCTACATCTTCATAAGGTATAGATATACTTTTAGCTGTAAACTCCTTAGCAATACTTACACGGAATAAAAAAGTTTCATTTATTGCTACAATTTCTAATCTCTTTAATAAAAACTGAAGAATACATACTATTGATATAACCACCATAACAATACTAATCATTTTAAATATATCAAATTTGCTTAATAAAATTTTTATCACTACGCTAGGAAGTACTGCAATACTTAAAGGAACTGCTACAGATGTTAATACAAATAGCGGCACTAAAATAAAATACTTTCCCCCTCTATACTCCTTCAGTTTTTTATGACAATATATTATATTTTTAATTAATCCATATTTCTTTTTCAAGTTATCTCCTATCATATCTTATTTACCTCTCTCAAAATTTATAAGCTTTAATCACTATATAACTAGTGTATAACTTAAACAAAGCTATTAAAAAAAATCGCACGAAATGTATACCATTCCGCACGAAATGCACATTGATAATTTAATTCTATCTATATAGGTACTGTTACCTCCGAAGCAAAAATCCCTGGTTCATTTTGTAGATTTAAAAAGCCATTATACTTATTTACTAATATATTTACCCTCTTCATACCAAGTCCATGGTTTCCTCTTTTATTAGTTATATAATTCCTATCATTAAAATCCAACTCCTCTTTAGCTGAATTTTGTATAGAAATATATAGTTGTTTCTTAATTATTGCCACATAAATTCTTATAAATTTATTTTCATTTAGTTTCTGGCAAGACTCTATTGCATTATCTAAAAGATTTCCTAATATAACACATAAGTCTATATCACTAACAGGTAAATCTTTATTAACTTCAGCCTTACACTTTACTTTAATACTATATTTTTCAGCTATAGCAATCTTACTATTTAAAATGGCATCTAGCATTAAATTCCCCGATCGAACTCTAGAATCAATCCGTTCAAGCTCCCCCTCTAGCTCTAATAAATATTCATCTACTAAATCTAATCTATCCATATACAAATGAGCTTTTATAACTTGAATATGATTATGATAATCATGTCTAAACCCTCTCATATTCAAATATACAGTCTTAATCTCTTCATACTGATTTGTTAGTAAATCTTCTTGAAATTCAGATGTCTTTCTTTTGAAAATTTTGTTATAACCTAATAATATACTCTCAAAAGCACCAAATGTACTAACTACAAGAAATAAAATAACATAACTATATCTGCTATTATTAAGGGAATAGGCAAGAAATATATATGATAAATATATACTTATTACAATTACATTAGTTTTACTAGATATTAATTTACGATAACTACTCAATAATATATACATAATCAAAAATATAGCTATAATAACAACTACTTCTGTAAAATTTTTAAAAAGCTTATGTAAAAGAAATAAGGAACATACAGCTACACCAAAAGTTAAAATCCATTTATATTGTTTATGGAAACTTTCTTCATCATAAAATAAATCAAATAAAATAATTATAATCGTACCTAATACTGCTCCTAAATATTCTTTAACAAAAATCGCACTAACTATGGTACATATACTCATTAAAATAAATACAACTACTTTCTTTAACTTACCAGCTTCTATACTTCCAATCTGGCATACGTAGTATAAATATATAGCTGGCAACATAATCATAGATATTATCCACATATTACACCTCTATAGAAGTCTAAATAAGCTTTGTTTAAAGCTTCCCACTTCCCTCTAGCAATAGGAACATTTAAGCCATCTTCTAAGATAACTTCTCTTTTAGATATAGTCGATATTTTAGATAAATTTACCAAGTATGATCGATGACAGCGGTAAAAATATTCTTTCTTTACTTCATTTTCTAAAAGACTTATGCCTTTTTTACATACGATTTCTTTATCTATCATATGTAATATACTTTCATGTCCAATACTTTCAATGCTACATATATCTAACTGTCTAATCTTATGCTTAGCTCCATTACAGTTTACAAAAAGAAAATCCTCCTTTTTTTTAGTACATTCACTAACCTTATCAAGAATATTAAACAATCTCTCCTTATTAATTGGCTTCAATATATAATCTAGTGCTTGTACCTTATATCCTTCAAATACATAATCCTTATCACCTGTGATAAAGACTATTATCATATCTTCCCCAAAGCTTCTTAGCTTTTTTGCTAAAGCCATTCCATTAAGCTCCCTCATCTGTATATCAAGAAATAATACCTCATAATCTTTTACATCTTCATAATTAAACAAAAATTCTTCTGCACTTCTAAAAATATCTATAATGCAAACATCTTTTTTACTCTTGCTCCATTCATTGCAATATTCAGATATTAACTCTAATTCTACTCTTTCATCATCACAAATCGCTATCTTCATTAACTGCTACTCCAATCAATCGTTTTTTATAAATCAATTTCTTCTATTAATTATAAAATATTTACCCTTATAATTCCATATATTAATTTTTATGTAAATTAAGTCATATCTCCACTTAGCTTCCCTATCAAGCTTACTAACTTTCACCCTTTTGTGTTAGCAAAACTTTTTACCTACCATAAGCACCTTTCCCCATTGACGAAGTCAATATTTTTATATTCATGCTAGCAAAACCTTTTTGTATCGATACACTTGCATTATTCCATCATTATCCTATTATAATATTATGATTTAAAATTCAACTAACAAACAAGGGGGCTTTAATTTTATGAACACTAATTCCAAATCAAAATTTAACGCAAAAGAAATAGCTATATATGGTTTATTTATCGCTTTAGTATATATAGCTACAACAATCAATATTCAAATCGGATCTACCAGTGGAGGATTATTTCATTTAGGCAATGTTATGTCTTTTACTATAGCTATGGTATTTGGTAAAAAAGCTGGGGCTTTATCAGGTGGTATAGGTATGGCTTTATTTGACATCCTAAGTCCATATGCAGTTTGGGCTCCATTTACTTTAATAATAAGATTAATCATGGGATATGCTATAGGGTACTTTGCCTTCAAAGCTTCTAACAGCAAAAAGCAAAGCATTATAAACAATAGCATAGGATTAATTATAGCTTTTATAGTTATGATAGTTGGATATTATGTGGCTGAAGGCCTTATATACGGAAACTGGATAATACCTCTTCAATCAGTATTTGCTAATGCACTTCAATGTATTGTCGGAACTTTAATTGCAGTTCCAATATCAACAGCTTTAAGAGCTGGTTTTAAAGTAAGACATATAAAAACTGAGATATAATTAAAAGAGAATTTATGGAGGCTAAAAGCTATGGAAAAACTAATAATGACACCTGGCCCAACGTTTATAAGAGAAAATGTTAGAGAAGCTATGGGGAGACCTATAACTAATCCTGACTTAGATTTAGAATTTTATGATTTTTACAAAAACACTTGTGAAAAACTTCAAAGCATAATGCATACCAAAACCCAAGTTTTAATCTTAGATGGTGAAGGCATACTTGGTTTAGAAGCAGCCTGCGCTTCACTAATTGAAGAGGGAGATAAAGTCCTTTGTATTGAAAATGGTATCTTTGGCTATGGTTTTAAAGACTTTGCTGAAATGTATGGGGGAAATGTAACATTCTTTCATGGAGAAAGAGATCATGGAATAAACATTGAAAACCTTGAGAATTTCTTAAAAGAAAATCATGATTTTAAGGTTGCTACAGTAGTTCACTGCGAAACTCCATCCGGTATAACAAATCCAATAAAAGATATCTGTCCGCTACTAAAAAAATACGGTATATTATCAATAGTTGACTCAGTATCAAGTATTGGTGGTGAAAAAATACATGTTGATGAATGGAATATTGATATAGCTCTAGGTGGCTCTCAAAAATGTCTTTCTGCTCCTCCTGGATTAACTTTCCTAAGCATTAGTAAAGATGCCACAGAAGCTATGAACAACCGTAAAACTCCTATTAGAAGCTTCTACGCCAACCTTACTATTTGGAATGATTGGTATGAGAATAAATGGTTCCCATATACTCAACCTATTAGCGATATTTATGCCTTTGATAAAGCTATTGATAATTTCTTAGATGATAAAGATGCACTTCAAAGACATGAGCGTTATGCTGAAGCTTGTAGATATGCTTTAAAGGAATGTGGTTTAGCCCTACTACCTAAAGACTGTCACTCTAATACCGTTTCAACAGTATTAGTTCCTGATGGAATCAATTATAAAGATTTATTTAACAAGCTATATTCTGAGCATAATATTATAATTGCTGGAGGCTTTGATTTTCTACAAGATAGGATCTTTAGAATAGGTCATATGGGCGAAAACTGCTATGAAGAAAAACTTTATATTACACTTAAAGCTATCAACACAGTTCTTAATGAATTAGGCTTCAACCTTAAAGGCGACCTTCATAAGAAATTTGCAAACTATCTAAGTTAATATAATATGACATAAAAATAACCAGTCAACAAGACCGGTTATTTTTATTTATATTAATTACTTAAACTATTGAAGTGAATTTTGTTGTTGAGATTTTTTGAAGTTCTCAATATTTTGGTCTATTTGAGCCTTGCTTTGCATTTGACCTTGGCTTTGTGAAACATTATTCATTCCTGACTGCATTGATCCTTGGCTTTGATTGCTCATAGCATTATTCTGCATAGAATTTTGTTGTCCTTGTTGTTTGCTTTGGTTTGCGTATTTGTTCATAAGATTTCCTCCTTAATTTAAATTCATTATTATCTTGTGGAAATCTAATTTTAAAATACCTGTCAAAAACTTCTTAAGACAACTTGTGTAGAGATGGTCTATATTTCCTAGGTTGTCTAATACTTAAAAATAAAAGGACTATCACTATTGGATAATCCTTTTAATCTAACTATTTAATTATGTAGAAATATGCTAGAACTATAATACCAAGTACAATTCTATACCATCCAAACACTTTAAAGTCGTGCTTTTTGATATATGTCATTAAGAACTTGATTGCAATTACTGATACTATAAAAGCAACAACAAGCCCTACAACTAATAGTATAAGTTCATTTCCTGTAAAGCTAAATCCAAACTTAAGTAGCTTTAATGCACTTGCTCCAAACATAACTGGTATAGCAAGGAAGAATGTAAATTCAGCTGCTACAGTTCTAGATACACCAATTAATAACGCTCCTACTATAGTTGCTCCTGAACGTGAAGTTCCTGGGAATACTGCAGCTATAAGTTGCCATATACCAATTATTATCGCAGTAGTATATGTTATATCTGCTAAGCTATTAATAGTTGGTCTCTTACCTTTATTATAATTTTCAACAACTATAAATAAGATACCAAATACTATTAACATTATAGCAACCGTTGTTGGGTTATAAAATAATGCATTAAGCTGATCATCAAATAAAAGACCAACTACTGCAGCTGGTAAACAAGCTACTACTATCTTAAACCACATAGAGAAAGTATCTTTTTCTATATGCATTCCCTTATTATCAAAGGTAAAGGGAAATATCTTTTTCCAATAAAGAATAACAACAGCTAAAATAGCACCAAGCTGGATAACTACTAAAAACATCTCCATAAATTCTGGTGACACATTAAGCTTTAAAAACTCATCTACTAATATCATATGCCCTGTACTACTAACAGGAAGCCATTCTGTAATACCTTCAACAACTCCAAGTATTATGGCTTTTATAATTTCTAAAAATTCCATTTAATTACCTCCAACTAAAAAAGTCTTTACTTAACCCCTTCCCTATTATATATTATTTTTCCAATTTATAATAGCCAAATTACATATTCTTAATTATAATTTAAGAATATGTAACCTTATTTCCCCACATTGACTTTATTGCTAACCTCTCTATAATAAATTAAATCTATATTTTCTTATAAAAATATTATCTCACTATAAACTTAAACCATTTTTCTACTATATACCTCCTTTAAAGCATAATAAAATGATTCTGGTTCATCCATCATAGTCATATGCCCTGCATTAGGAACCATGTATATCTCCTTATCTGGTGCTGATATACTTTCAAAATACTTTTGCGCTATTGGATAAGGTGTTTGCCAATCCTTTTCTCCTAAAATATAATATACAGGAACTTTATAGTCTAAGGAATAAGAGTTCAAATCATATTCCCATAAAAAATAATATAAAGTTTGATTAGCCATAAGTGACTTTATCAAAGATGATATATCTGAAAATTTCATAATTGGACTTTTTAAAACAATTGATATAATTTTAAAGTTTAAGCTTATAGCCAATTTATATTTATTTTGAAGTCTACGTAGCTTTCCTATTTTAATAAAAGTATCATTTTCAAACTTATCTCCTGGATAATCCCCAAGAACTTCTAGTGTTTTTAGAGACTTTTTATCATCAACTTCTATTATTAGCTCCTTCACCTTTTCATAGCCTACTCTCTCATTTTCAATCATATTTACAACTTGCCCTACTCCAATATAATACTCAACCTCTTCAGGATGATTTAATACAAAAGTACTCCCTAAAACACTTCCCCACGAATGTCCAAGTAATATTATCTTACCTTTATTATACCGTGCCTTTAAATGCTGAATTATTTGATATAAGTCTTCAAGCATCAAATCCATAGTAGGGAAACTATTTGGATTTTTAGTAAGAGTTTTTCCTGCCCCTCGCTGATCCCAATGAACTACAGTATAAATTTCTTCCCATTTTTCTTGAAATGAATAAGCAAAAATAGACTCTGCCGAACCAGGCCCACCATGTAAAAAAAGCATAACCGGATTATTTTCATCAGTACCTGCATGGAATAAATATTGAAGTATACCATTTATATTTATATATTCCTCATCATAAATTTTTCTTTTTAATTTATTTTTCATACAATCACTTCCTTGTATACACTATATATAATTATATTTTATTAACTATAGAATTGATTTATGTTAACTTATTAAATGATGTAGAACAAGAAATGGAATGAGCTTAATTCCCATTCAGCTCATTCCATTTCTTCATATTAATTTTATATAATTTTACCCCATTGCAAAGTTCATTCCACCTTTGGCGAAGTTAACCCCCTTACCTTTTAGCAAGCAACCTAAACTCTTCTATTATATATTTTCTTAACGTACTCTCTTCCTCTATACATTACAAATAACACTGCTAAAATATTAAAAATAGAGAAGATTACAGTTACACTTCTTTCACTAATAAATTCAGCCATTCCTCCACCAAGAAGTTGGCCTAATATTCCTCCTGCTGCACATATCATATTAAATATTCCATTAAATCTACCTCTTTTTTCATCTGGTACATAGCTTTGTGTTGCAGAAATTCTTATATTATATGAAGTAACACCCATTATTCCTGTGATGAAGAAGCATATCATCATAACATTTACAGGCATAAATAGTTGAATACCTTCAATTATAGAAATACTCATATAAACAGTTATAGCAATTAAAAACTTCTTACTTACAGGGTACTTAAATTTATAATAAATCATTCCTCCAATAAGCCTTCCTATAACTCCGCAGCCTGTTACAAAAGTAAATAAAGTAACAACATCTATAGGAATATTACTAAATAATCCCGGATTATTCTTGAAGAATGGTAAAAGCACCGTCTGAGTAGCACCTCCTGAAAACATAGTTAAACAAAAATAGATAGTTATAACAAGAAGACCTTTTTCAACCCATATATAAGATAATCCTTCTTTAAAGTCATCCTTATATCCTTTAAAATCAAATTTCTTATACTCTTCATTAGATATATGGGTTTCTTTATATTTAATACTTGCTTCAAAACAAGCTGCAATAAAAAACGATATAGCATTAAACAAAAATAAGTATGCTGCTGTTCCCATAGAATTATATATAAAGGATGCAACTGGAACCATAAAAGCAGCTAGTGGATATATCATACTTGAAATTGAATAAGCCTTAGAAAAATTACCTTTCGTAATTAGGTTAGGGTAAAAACTTTCATACGCAACCGCATAAATTCCATCAATAACTCCTATTAAAAGACTTACTGCCATTAATATTCCATAGTTAAAATATCCCCCACTAATAAAAAGAAAAATCCCAAAGTAAATAATAGAAGATAAAAAGTCTAAAGTATAAATAACTTTCTTCCTAGAGAATCTGTCTAAATATGGCCCCGCAAATAAAGGCACTACAATCTTAGGTAAATTATATACAACCATAAATAATGCATATAAAAATGTTGAATTAGTATAATCAAGTACTACTAGCCCAATAGCAAACCCTGATACTGAATTCCCCAACATTGATATAATAGATCCGATAGTTATAATGGTAAAATCCCTTGTCCATAGTTTATTTTTATTTAATATTTTTTCATTCATAGCCTTTGCCCCCTTTAGCTAATTATTTTACCAATACTGTTAATTATATCATTTAATTGCATATATATACTATAAATTTCTGTATTTATAAATAAATCTCTTTTACCTAAACTATTTTAACCAAATATAATTTTAAAACCTTAATAAAGATATTTATAAAAAAACTTTCATATACTTTAATAAGATAATTACACTTGTAAAGTTAAAGGGGATGAAAAAGGTATGAAGAAATTTTTAATAAGCTTAATATTAGGAATATCCGCATCAGCATTGATTTCTTGTAGCAATAATGAAGTAAATCAAGACAATATCCCTAATAAATATCCTATTAATGAATTCACTGAAAAAGGAGCTACATTACAGGAATATAAAAAAACAGGCTCTGCTATTATGACAGATACAAAAAGTCAAAATTTTTTTGCATCTTTTAATAGCACGTATAAAGTACTATTAACTTCAGATGGAGTTTTAATGCCCTTAATTGTAGTTAATAACACTCCTTATTATTATGACTTTAAAGAAACTAAAAACGAATTACCTGAAAACTATAAAAAGACTGGAATATCATTTTTTAGTGGGAATAGCGAGGAACTTATAGGTGAAAAAGATAGTTATAAGTTTACACAATTAGTGACTGCTTATATAAATAAAGAAGATAAAAGTTCTATTTACTTAAAAATTAAAGATAAAGATGAATATCAGCTTTGGAAAAGCTACGACTCTTTAGCTAAATAACATAATCATAGCATACTCAAAAGAAAATGGAGCGTAAATTTACGCTCCATTTTCTTTTAGTTCATATATTTAAAATCAACTTTTCTATTTAAATCAAACTGCATATAATCTGTATTAAATAATAATTTATTTAATTACTATAGTAAATTCTTCACCAACTTGCTTATAATCATGTCTAATCTTACCACTTTTCTCTGGAAATGCTACTGAATATGGTATTAATGTTAATGTACTACTCCATTGCATCTTCGATTTTCTTTTTATCGAAACCTACGATGATTTCTCCATCAATATCAATTACAGGAACTGTTCTTTGTCCTGAAACTCTCATTACTTCTTCCCTATCTTCATGCTTGTCAGCAACGTTTATTTCTTGGTATTCCCATCCTTTCATTTCAAAAAATCTCTTAGCCTTTACACAAGATGGGCACCATGATGTTGAATATATTTTTATCATTACTTATCTCTCCTTTTTTCTACTATATACTTCTCTGCTGCTAAACTAGCTATTGTTCCATCGGCTACTGCAGTAGTTATTTGTCTAAATTCTTTTTCTCTTACATCTCCAGCTGCAAATACACCCTTAACATTTGTCCTCATATTTTCATCTGTAACTATATAGCCAGTTTTAGTAGTTTTTATATAATCTTTAAATAATTCTGTCTTAGGCTCAGTTCCTATATATCCAAATACAGCTTCAAGATCAATTTCTCTTTCAGTATTATCCTTAGTATTTCTTATAATAGCCTTTTCAACAAAATTGCTACCTTCAACATTAACCAAATCTTCATTATAAAGAATTTCTATCTTAGGATTATTTTCTACTGCTTCTAGCATAGCTTTTTCACCTTTGAAGTAATCATATCTTCTTATTATATATACTTTACTAGCAAACTTAGTCAAGAATTCCGCTTCTTCTAAAGCTGAATTTCCTCCACCAACTACAGCTACAACTTTATCTTGATACATTGCACCATCACAAACAGCACAATAGTGAACACCTTTTCCTGAGAATTTCTCTTCATTAGGAATAGGTAGTTTCTTTGGACTTGCTCCTGTTGCTATTATCACTGCTTCTGGCTTGTAAATATAATCTCCAGTTTCAACTATTAGTTCTTCTCCACTAAACTCTACTCTTTCAATCACATCAAATTCATCTATTTTCGCTCCTAAGCTTTCAGCTTGGTCTTGCATAATATCAGCAAGTTCACTCCCGCTTACCTTCTTAAATCCTGGATAATTCTCTATTGTATAACTATTACGTACTTGTCCGCCTAATATTTTATCTTCTAAAAGTAACATATCTAAATTAGCTCTTGCTGCATATATAGCTGAAGAAAATCCTGCAGGACCCCCACCTATAATCATTAAGTCTAATTCTTTAGTATTCTTTGCCAAAGCTATCAACTCCTTTCTTAGCTTTTAATTAAATATATTATATATACTTTTCGGAAATTAATCAATAATAATTATTATTTAATATATTTTGTTTTAATCTTTCAAACTCTTATAATAAGTATATTCTACTTTACTATTACTTTTCACTATATATTATTCTTTATTTAGCTTTATTTTATTTAACATAAAGGTGTCATTTATAAAGTAATTCCTATACTATAATGATTGTACTTATTAATTCTACCATTATTACTATCTGCGAGTCAAAAACTGGAAAGTCCTTATATTAATGAAAAGAGACCTTGAATAAACAAGATCTCTAAAAACATATTAACTACTCCTCTCTTTCTTTTTTTCAAACCTTGATACTATGAAAGCCAATACTATAGACAGAAGTGAAGCTGCTAAAATAGATACCTTAGATGCATTTAATTCTTCTGCTGTACCTTTAAATGCTAACTCAGCTACAAATATAGACATAGTAAATCCTATACCTGCTAATACTGAAACTGCAAATACGTCAAACCAACTAGCATTATTAGGCTTCCTAGTTATCCCTAGTAAGCTCGCTATATATGTAAATGTCATAATACCTATAGGTTTTCCTATTACTAGTCCTAAAACTATACCTGTCATAAGAGGATATTCCTTAAACAAATTAATTGATCCACTTAAGTTTACACCTGTATTAGAAAAAGCAAAAATCGGTAATATAAAATAGTTAGTAATAGGTTCTAGACTATGTTGCACCTTAAGACTTAAATCATTATCTTTATGTCCATCCTTAGTTAGTGGTAAGCTTAAAGCTAAAATAACTCCACTTATTGTTGCATGAATTCCACTAAAATATATAGCAACCCATAATCCCAAACCTACTATTATATATGGCCACAATCTATTCTTCTTATTTAAAGTCTTTATTAAAAATAGTATAGCTGTTAAAAATACTGCTGCAATTATCGCTGGAATATTAAACTTAGAAGAATAGAATATTCCTATTATAACTATGGAAAGTAGATCATCTACTACCGCTAAAGTAAGTAAAAATACTTTTAAAGATAAGTTTAATCGCTTACTTAAAATAGTAAAAATCCCTATAGCAAAAGCAATATCTGTTGATAATGGTATTCCAGCTCCTATTTCAAATCCACTATTATAATTAAATAAGGTAAAAATTATTGCTGGAGCAACCATACCTCCTATAGCTGCAATAACTGGAAAAGATGCTGCTCTAATATTAGATAACTTGCCAAAAACAACCTCTCTTTTAATCTCACAACCTACAACCAAAAAGAATATAGCCATCAAGAAGTCATTTATGAATATATGAAGATTAAACTCTCCAAAGCCTATATCTTTAAGTATAAATTCATAATACTTATCTAATGGGGTATTAGCTAAAATAAGCGCTACTACTGTTGCTATAACTAAAAGAATTCCAGGAAAAGCTTCCGATTGGATAATACTATTCTTTTTCTTTTTATTATTAAATTCTATGTTATTGATATGTTCTTCCATAACCTAACCTCCAGTTATGTATTTTATCTTTTGTTATAACATTAGTATTCTATAAAACAATCAATAATATTAATTTAAATCATCAAATAGAAAAACTAGTTATAGCTAACCGCTCTAACTAGTTTTTTCACGAGTTTTTTTATAATTATCTCCCCATTGTACCATAGCATCTAAAATAGGCTTTAAACTATATCCAGTTTGAGTTAATGTATACTCTACTCTTGGAGGTACTTCTGCATAAACTTTTCTTGTTAATACTCCACTTTCCTCCATAGCTCTTAAATTTGAAGTAAGAACTTTTTGAGTTATAGTTCCTAGCGACTTCTTTAGTTCTCCAAATCTCTTAGTTCCATCTAATAAATCACGAATTATTAAAACTTTCCAACGATCACCTATCAGACTTAAAGTAATTTCAACTGGACATATCGGTAAATTTTTATTCATCTTAATCCCCCTTAATTTCACAATAGTATCCAAAAGTATACTATAGCACTTTAAAGTGCTTACTATACAATTGATATCATTAAATTTATTATAATATTGTAATATAAAAAATACAACAAATCACTTTTAATAGGGGGAATTCATAATGAATGAAATAGTAAATTTTTTAAATGAAAATCCAGTACAATATTTTTCTAGCATAGGTATAGATGGTAATCCTAAAGTTCGTCCATTTCAATTTATGTTTGAAAAAAACGGGAAGTTATATTTCTGTACAAATAACCAAAAAGATGTATATAACGAAATAAAAAATAATCCTTATATAGAAATCTGTACATCTTCTCCTAATTTTGCTTGGATTAGATTAAATGGTAAGGTTACATTCACTAATGACTTAGAAATTAAAAAAGCTATAATAGAACATAGTCCATTAGTTAAGTCTTTATACCAAAATGCTGAAAATCCAATATTTGAAGTATTCTATATTAAAGATGCAAAAGCAACTATCGCAGACTTTAGTGGAAACTCACCAAAAGAATACAGTCTTTAATTAAAGATGCTCCTTTATTGAAATAAAATTAATAAAGGAGCATTTTCATTTTATTATAAATCTTTATTATTCATTACTTTTTTATCAGCATATAGTTTCCATACAGAAACAATAAATGTTAATAGTTCTGCAACAACAAAAGATATCCAAACTCCGTTCATATTGTAAATGTTAGCTAGAATATATGCTATAGGGATTAATAATACAAATCCCCTAAGCATAGAAATCATGAAAGCTGGTTTTACATTACTAGTTCCACTTAAAAATGCTGCTGATATTATATTTATTCCAACAAAAATAAAGCCTACAAAGTAAATTTTAATACCATTTATAGCTAACATAGTAAGCTCTGCAATATTTTCACTATTAAATATTGCAACTATTTCTTTTGAAAAAATATTTGCCACAATATATATAACTATTGATATAAATACTGATAATATAATAGAATACTTTAAAACTCCATTCATTAGTTCCTTATTTTTCTTCCCATATCCTTCACTTACAAGAGGCTGCATTCCCTGAGCTATTCCTGTAAAAATTGCTATTATAACAAGAGATATATTAGCTACAATTCCATATGCTGCAACTCCAATATTTCCAGAAATATTTAATATTATAAGGTTAAAAACCATAAGTACAACTCCTGAAGATACTTCTGTAATAAAAGAAGACATTCCAAGACTTATAATTTTAGATACTATCTTAAAATTAGGTTTAATAAGCTCTAACTTAAAGTTATTTCTCCTCTTAATAAAGTGTATTGATAGAACTCCTATACTTATAATTGGGGCAAGACATGTAGCAAAGGCAGCCCCAAACATTCCCATAGATAATGGGAAAATGAAAATATAATCAAGTATAATATTTGAAAGACTTCCTACAATCATTCCTGTCATTGATAATCTTGGATCTCCATCATTACGTATAAAAGCTAACAAAATATTATTCGAAATGAAAAATGGCGAAAAACAAAGTATAGTCTTAAGATAGACATTTGACATATTAATAGTATCTGTATCTGCCCCAAGAATCTGAGATAATTTTCTTGAAAATATCAGTCCTATAATTGCTAAGATGAAACTTACTATTAATCCAATAGTCAAAGCATTGGAAAATACTTTCTTTGCTTCTTTGTCTCTATTTTTAGATCTTAAGATTGTATACCTAGTAGCTCCCCCAATACCTATCATCAATCCAAGTCCCTGTATTATACAATATATTGATATTGAAAAATTAAGGGCTGCAAGTCCATTTGCACCTAAAGCCTTAGAAATAAAAAACGTATCCGCAAGAATATAGCAAGATAAACCTATCATCCCAAGTATATTTAAGCTTACATACTTGGCAAACTTTCTTAATATTTTTTTCTCCATATAAATTCCTCCAATCAAAAAAGTGCTTAAACATATTCCTTCTATGACCTACTGGAATATACCTAAACACTATCTTATTTACCCGGTGGCAAATATTATTTCTTCATATAAATTTTTATTTATTATACCATAAAATATTTCATTTTTAAACTATTTACATTTAAATAATTACCTTCCAAAATCAAAGCATTAAAATTTATTCTATTTTATTCATAATATCTTATATTATTTCACTTAAATATGAATCTATATAATAATAATCATAAATTTTCATATTTTATAATTCAAAAAGGGAAGTTGTTTTTACAACTTCCCTTTATATCAAACTAATGTCTATAAATTAAACATTAGTGACGAGGCATTATGCTTCTATTTTCTTTTTTAATGCTGCAAGCACTACCATTCCAACTACTGAACCTATAGCTATTGCTGCTAAGTACATAAGTGGGTTTGATACTATTGGAGTTACGAAGATTCCACCGTGAGGTGCTTGTAATCCACATCCAAATGCCATTGATAATGCACCTGCTGTAGCTGATCCAACTACACATGCAGGTATAACCTTTAATGGATCTGCTGCTGCAAATGGAATAGCTCCTTCTGTAATGAATGATAATCCCATTACATAGTTAGTTAATCCTGATTGTCTTTCTCTTGGTGAGAATTTATTCTTGAAGAATGTTGTACATAAAGCAATTGCTAGAGGAGGCACCATACCGCCAGCCATAACAGCTGCCATTATTTCAAATTGTCCACTAGCTAATGATGCTGTACCAAATACGTAAGCTGCCTTATTGAAAGGCCCACCCATATCTATTGCCATCATTCCACCTAAAACTGCACCAAGTAATATCTTACTGCTTGATCCCATACTCATTAGGAAGTTGTTCATTGCAGTATTTAAAGCTCCTACTGGAGGGTTAACAACAAATATAATTATCGCACCAATTAGTAATATACCAAAGAAAGGATATAGTAATACAGGTTTTAATCCTTCTAAGCTTTGTGGTAACTTACCAAATAATTTCTTTAATCCTACTATTAAATATCCAGCTATGAAACCTGCTGCTAATGCTCCAAGAAATCCTGAACCACCTTCATTTGCAAGCATACCACCAACGAAACCAACTGCTAATGCTGGTCTATCACCAATACTCATAGCGATATATCCTGCAAGAACTGGTAACATAAATCCAAATGCAGTTCCACCTGTGGTCTTTAAGAATGCAGCAAATGGTGTATTCATACCAAAGTTTGCTGGATCTATACTATAATCATCAAATAAAAATGCAAGAGCTATTAGTATACCTCCACCAATTACGAATGGTAACATATGAGAAACACCATTCATTAAGTGTTTGTATATTTGTCTTCCAACACTTTCTTTTTCTCCAGAATCTGAAGCTTCTTCTCCTCCACCAGTATGATGATATACAGGAGCATTTCCACTTATTGCATCATTTATTAAGCTTTCAGCCTTATGTATTCCATTAGCAACCTTAGTTTGGATAACTTTCTTACCTTCAAATCTAGCCATCTCAACTTTCTTATCAGCTGCAACTATTATACAATCAGCATTTTCTATTTCCTCTTTAGTTAAAACGTTCTTAGCTCCACCTGAACCATTAGTTTCAACCTTTATAGATATTCCCATATCTTTAGCTTTATTTTCTAAACTTTCAGCAGCCATAAATGTATGTGCTATACCTGTTGGGCAAGCTGTTACTGCTAAAACTCTATATCCAGTATTATTTGCTTTTGCTTCTTCTTCTTTTTTATTTTCAGCTTCTTGTCTTTCATTCTCTTTTGAATCAATAAGATTTAAGAACTCATCAACTGACTTAGCACTTATTAACATATCCTTAAACTCTGGATCCATTAACATCATTGATAATCTTGCAAGTACATCTAAGTGAAGGTTATTTTCTCCTTCTGGTGCTGCTATTAAGAAGAATAGTTTTGCTGGCTCTCCATCTAGAGAATCATAATCTATTCCATCTCTTAATATCATTGCTGCAAGACCTGGCTCCTTAACTGCTGTAGTCTTAGCATGAGGAATAGCAATATTATCACCAATTCCTGTTGTACTTAAGCTTTCTCTTGTAAGAACTGCTTTTTTGTATTCTTCTTTATCACTTAATCTGCCAGTAGCGTCCATTAGATCTACAAGCTTGTTTATTGCTTCTTCCTTAGTTTTAACTTGAGGATTGATAGCAATACCGTTTTTCTTTAGTAAGTCTGTTATCTTCATCTTTTGTGTCCTCCTATGTTATTTTAGTTCAGCTAATAACTCTTCTACTTTATCTTTAGTTGCTAAACCTTCTGAGAATGCTGACGCACTTCCTGTAGCAACTCCCATGATAAATCCATCTTCTAATTTTTCTTCTTTAATAAATCCAGCTATAAATCCAGCTACCATTGAGTCTCCAGCTCCAACCGAGTTTTTTAGAACACCTTTTGGCACTTCACTATATATAGCTTCTCCATTTGATTTAATTAATATAGCACCATCTCCAGCCATTGATATAAGAACATTTTCAGCTCCCATTTCTTGAAGTTTCTTACCATATTCAACTATTTCTTGCTGAGAATTTATTTTCACATTGAAAAGTTCAGCTAATTCATGATGATTTGGCTTTATTAAAAATGGTTTATAATTTAATACCTTTAATAGAGATTCTCCTGTAGTATCAACTATAAACTTAACACCTCTATCTCCATACTTTTTCATGATTCTTTCATAAATATCTACAGGTAAAGTCTTTGGAATACTTCCTGCAAGAACTAATATGTCTCCTGACTTTAAAGCATTTAATTTTAAGTAAAGCTCCTCTAAAGCTTCATTAGAAATATCAGGTCCTCCCCCATTTATTTCACTTTCAACATCAGCCTTCATTTTAACATTTATTCTTGACATACCATTTTTTAATCTAACGAAATCAGTTTCACAACCAAACTCTCTTACTCTTCTCTCTATCTCTTCACCAGTGAATCCAGCGATAAATCCAAGAGCTTTATTTTCTACAGATAAGTTGTTTAAAACTATTGAAACGTTTATTCCCTTACCACCAGCATAAACATCTTCTCTAGTTGTTCTATTAACATGCCCTAACTCAAACTTATCCATCTTAACTATATAGTCTAATGCTGGATTAAAAGTAATTGTATAAATCACTATTTGTCCACCTCCACAATTTCTGTCACTTTTCTATATTTATTATTTTCTATTTTTGTAGTAATTATTTTACTTTTTTCAAGTTTTCCAAAATTTATTGAGCTTACTTCACCAAACTTAGACATATCTGCTAATATATATGAAGTTTTACTTCTTCTTAAAGCCTCTTCCTTAACCATACCTTCTCTTAAATCAGGCGTTGTAAATCCTCTCTCTACATCGATTCCATTAGTTCCAAAGAATCCTTTAGTAAAATTGTACTTTTGTAGACTATTTATAGCTTCTACACCAACAATTGCTTCTGTTTTAAGTTTTAACTCTCCACCTAAAATATATGTAGTCAAGTTTTTATGAATAAGCTTTTTAGCATGACTAACTCCATTCGTAACAAATGTTGCTCCTTTTGCTTCTATATAATCTATCATAAGCTCTGTTGTCGTTCCTGAATCTATATATACAAAATCATCATGTCCTATTAAACTTGCCGCATATTTTGCAATTCTTAGTTTTTCCTCTTTGTTTATGCCTTGCCTTACTTCAAATTCAAAATCTTTCGTATTTATAAGACTACTATTTAATGAGGTAGCTCCTCCATGAACCTTCTTTAATAATCCTGCTTTGTCAAGCTGATTTAAATCTCTCCTTATAGTAAACTCTGAAGTTTCTAACACCTTAACTAAGTCATTCACATAAACAACAGATTCCCTTTCCAACTTATCTAAAATCAATGCATGTCTCTCTTGAGTTAACATTTACATCCCTTCCTTGTCCTTATAATACTCCAAAAAAAATCATCAGTCAATCACTTTCGGTCATTTTCATTCATTTTCAGTCATTTTGCCAAATTTCTTGCTAATTCATTCTTTATATTACATATTTTATAATATAAAAACTCCATAATCCACCAATACCATTCACATTTGTGCATATATTTACTTTACCCACTTTCCTTTATCTTTAATTATAATAAAATTATCTCTTTTAGTACTTGAAGCTATATACTATATATAAAAAATAAACATAACTATAAAATAAAAAAGAGACAACTTGTCTCCTCTTCTTATAACATCAAGCATATTTTCCCATTTATCATTTTTTAACCTAAGCACATAAAATTCTTCTAAAAAATGTATACTAACAATATCTATAATTTAAAGAAAATAAATCTTCATTGCATTCAGATCTGTAAGTTCAAATAACTAAACCGTAGATGCACTTTGTAAAAGTTTAATTAACAAAATTAAACTTTTGAATTTCATTTTTAGATTTTTATTTATGGGAGGAAAATATGAACAGTAAATATAACGATTTATTTGATGACTTGGTTAAGTCTTACTATATAGGAAACTTTGATGAAACACTTCATATGATAATGACATGTCATGATAAATCTCCACAAGAGACTTTTCAAATAATTACATCTCTTTGTGGAGTAGATATACCTTTTGATAATAACTTTGTATATAACTTAAAAAAGGCTATAACTAACTATGCAGTAAATAAGCGTATTGTAGCTAAACTTGAAGACTGTAGTACTAGTTGTACTCCAGATGAAAATCATAAATTTAGATGTCAAGCTACTTGTCCTTTTGATGCTATTAAATATGATGATAAAAAACATACAACATACATAGATCCTAATACTTGTGTTGAGTGTGGTTTATGTGTAGATGCATGTAAGGATGGTAAAATATTAGATAGAGTTGAATTCATCCCTATAAAAGATCTTATAGATCATAATAAAACAGTAGTAGCTGCAGTAGCTCCATCAATAATAGGTCAATTTGGTCCTAATGTAACTATAGATCAATTAAGGGCTGCTTTAATGAAAGTCGGTTTTACAGATATGTTAGAAGTAGCCTTTGCTGCTGATATGCTTACAATAAAAGAAGCTGTAGAGTTTAATAAACATGTTAATGGACCTAATGATTTAATGATAACTTCTTGTTGTTGCCCAATGTGGGTAGGAATGCTAAAAAAGGTTTATAGGGAACTTGTTCCAGATCTTTCTCCTTCGGTTTCACCTATGATTGCAGCAGGAAGAGTTATAAAAGAATTAAATAAAGATGCAAAAGTAGTATTTATTGGTCCCTGTATAGCTAAAAAAGCTGAAGCAAAAGAAAAAGATGTAGCCGGTGCCATTGACTTTGTATTAACATATCAAGAACTTGATTCAATATTTAAAATATTAGATATACACCCTGAAGAGCTTCAAGGTATTCCTAGTGTTGAATATGCATCAAAAGGCGGAAGATTATACGGAAGAACTGGTGGCGTTTCAATTGCTATTAACGAAATGGTAGAAGAATTATACCCTAATAAAAGCGAACATCTTAAAGCTGTTAAAGCTGATGGCGTTAAAGGCTGTAAAGAATTATTAGATAAAGCTATGAAAGGTGAAATAAACGGAAACTTTATAGAAGGTATGGGATGTGTTGGTGGATGCGTTGGTGGTCCTAAAGTGCTTATTCCTAAAGAAGAAGGAGCTATGGCAACAAATAATTTTGCCTTCTACTCACCTATAAAGATTGCAGCTCATAGCTCTACCTTAGATGATGTATTAAGTGAATTAGGCATAAATTCCCTAAAAGATTTTGAAGATGCTGATAAAATATCAATACTCCATAGAACCTTTTAAATAAGTTGTTCGCTATGCTCGCAAAGATAAATATTGCCTTTGGTAAGAGAAATATGTAGCTAAAGCTACAGAGAAATATTTTGCTTATGCGAAAGAGAAATATATGTCTTCGACATAGAGAAATATTTGAAAAGCTGAAGAGAAATATACGACTAAAGCCACAGATAAGCATAAGCCTACGGCATGGGTAACTTATCTGCCGCAGGCTTATTTATCTTCATCATAGGTGAATATTTCTCTGTCCGAAGGGCATATCTCTCTTAGCATTAGCTAACATTTCTCTTGTAAGCTTTAGCTAACAATATCCTTCTATTTTCCTTCAATCTTGTTTAGCATATTTCTTAACGACACTATCATCTCATCCATATCTTCATCATTACAATTAATAAATATATTTTCAAAACTCTTACTCATATTTTTTTTGAAATTATGAGCAAATTCTAAACCTTTCTCTGAAAACTTTATATAAGTATTTCTTTTATCATCTTCTCTTTTCTCTTTTTCTATATAACCTAACTTTTCCAACCTCTGAACTATTCCTGACATTGTTCCTTTCGCTAAAGACATCTCTTTACAAAGCTCAGTTATTGTCATTTCATTTCTATGAGCTATTAGTTGAATAACCATACATTGTTGATGCGTTAGACCACTATCTTTAAGATTGTCACTCATTATATTAGTAGTTTTGGAATATAGCTCCTTAATCATCATAGCTGCTCTGAATGCTTTATTTTTTCTTTCCATAATTCAGTCTCCTGATCTCAATTTAATTGCCAGTTAAATCAATTATATGACTGAGAATTTTTAAAGTCAATTATGCCTGTGGTAGATATTTTGCTTTACTCCACAGGCATATAATTTATTTATTATGTAATTATATATTTTTCTAACTTTTTTAACACTTCTCTATTATCTATCCATATCTTTCCTTTTGTTTTAATAACCTACTAATTTCCTCAAGCTTTACTTTTTTAAAATCTCTACTTTTTCCATATGACATAAGTATAGCGTATCCTATCTCAATTGCATCAAAAGTATTATTATCAACAAACCTATCTACCTCTTCATCTTCATATTGTAAATTTCTAAGATATAGTTTTTGGTTTAAAAGAGTTAAATGAATTATTATATCTCTTACAATATGAATATTTCCTTTATCTTGTAAGTATAATTCCCCTTCTTTAACTAACATGTAATTAT
The DNA here is from genome assembly GCF_014287825.1 of Clostridium hominis. Taxonomy (NCBI): domain Bacteria; kingdom Bacillati; phylum Bacillota; class Clostridia; order Eubacteriales; family Clostridiaceae; genus Clostridium; species Clostridium hominis. The sequence goes on along the minus strand of NZ_JACOOO010000025.1, from coordinate 208,813 downwards.
ATCTTTCTATTTTTTCTTCAAGTTGTTTTATTCCATCTTTTAATTTATAAGGATATATAAATTTATTTGCTAGGATAACTATTAAAACACCTATTATTACATATGTAATTCTGTATACTAAAAGCTCATTAATATTATTACTTAAAGACGCAACGCATATAGATGCAATAGCCGCAAAAAGAGAGATCTTGTGATATTCTTTAAATCCATAAAGTAAATATAATGATGCTATTAATATAACTATAGTCATATACCTATTATCCATAATATTTATTACTACTCCAGTAAAAACAATTGCTATAGTGTTTCCTACTACTCTATCCTTAGTTTTCTTTAATGTTTCTTCATAATAAGGTTGTATTACTGACATTATGGTGATTATCGCCCATATTATCTTATAAAAACCTAAAAGTTCTCCTACAAAAAGCGATAAAGTTAATGTTATTGCCATTCTCATAGCAAATTTAAATCTTATGCTATCTCTTCTAAAATACTCCTTAAAAGTATATCTTGTTTTATCTAAATAGCTTCTTTGCCATCTTTCATACACCTTATTTATATCTTTTTTATTTATATAAGCTAATGAAGTTATATTTTTGCTTAAATTAATTAAAACTACTGATATTTCATATCCATACTTTGCTTCTTTAATATGCTTATTCACATATCTATTAGTTTCATTAACTACATTATCTACACGTATCTTACCATCAGAAAATTCTATAATTTGCTCAAGTAAATTTATTAACTCTTCAATTTCTTCCTTAGCTATATCTTTATGAGAATAACCTTCTTCAATTTTCCTTAAAAACAAGTTTAAATGCTCTATATCCATAAATATTTTAAACTGAATTTGCCCTAAATTAGTAGTAAGATAATCCCTATATCTAGATACATAAATCTTATAAGCTAAAGATCTCATAATATTGGTACATTCAACCTCTTTTTCTTTACTATAATTCCCCTTCAATATATCCCTTAAACTCTCTACTATCAGACTTAGTGACTTAGATATACTTTTACCTAATAAGCTTTTTTCATTTATCTCGTTAATCGCCTTATTACAGATTACTATTATTAAAACGCCAAATATTACAGCTAAATATCTATTTGGTATTTGATTTAGAGGAACCCAAGCATATTGTGTAAATACATACAACATAACAAAAGGCTTATAGAAGGTTGGATCATATTGATTCGTTATAGTATACATAATTAAAAATATACTTATAAAATTTATCACTATTCCAGTTATTAAATTTAACCTTGATATATATGCAAAAGTCACAATAATTAAATCTATTATTATTATGCCTAAAGTCTTATCAAAGGTTTTTACTCTAAAATTTTGTCTTCCAAGTACTGCTGATGTTAATGCAATAGGAAATGCTAACATAATATTCTTTTCTCCAAAAAGAATTGCTACACCAAACATTGTAAGTACAGCTATCGTTCCGTTTCTAAGCATTCCATAAGTATTAATTCCTTTAAACATAATGCTTTCCCCTTATATATGAATCGTAAAACTTCGTTCAGTAGATATTCTTGACAATAATAAATAATAACTTTCACATTTTCAAATAATTTATATATTTTCGATAATTTTTCTCTTTTTATGCCACTAAATTACATCTTTTGTATATGATATAGTATATATAAATTCATTAAGGAAGGTTTAGTAAAAAAAATGAAAGTTAAAAACCCTAATTTGACTAATAATGAATATGCAAAAGCATGTATAGTACTTCAAAAATATGATAATTTACTCTCAACTACTGAGGCTTTTAAGCTTGGTACAATATTTAAAGATCTTTATAGTCCCTATGAAGAAACTGAAAAAGTAAAGTAGAGAGGTGAATATTATGTATGAAAATCCATTGTTAATAGATATCATGAAATACATGTTTTATGCTATAGACCTTAATTTATATTTAGATAACTTTCCAACAAATAGTAAAGCCACAAAAGATTATAAAATGGTTTCAGAAAAACTTGATTCTTTAATCTGTCAATATGAACAAGCTTATGGGCCATTAACCAACTTTGGTTCTTCTTCTATAGAAGATCCTGAAAAATGGACATCCTGTCCTTGGCCTTGGGAAAATGAATAGGAGGAGAAATAATTAATGTGGTATTACGTTAAAACATTGGAATATCCAATAAATTTAAAATCAAAAGATCTTAAAATGGCTAAATTTCTTATATCTCAATATGGAGGTCCTGATGGAGAGTTAGGTGCTGCCCTTAGATATTTAAATCAACGTTATACTATGCCAACCGGAAAATCAAAAGGTTTACTAACAGACATTGGCACAGAAGAAATGGGACATGTTGAAATGATAGGAACTATGGTATATCAATTAATGGCTAACGCTACGTTAGATGAATTAGTAGAAGCTGGTCTTGGTGCTCACTATACAGACCATGGTAGAGCTCCATTTTATTGCGATGCAAGTGGAAATCCTTGGACTGCAACTTATATTCAAGCTAAAGATGATGTAGTTGCTGATCTATACGAAGATATGGCTGCTGAACAAAAGGCAAGAGCAACATATGAGTGGCTAATTAACTTAACAGATGACCAAGATATAAAAGAAATATTAAGATTCTTAAGAGAAAGAGAAGTTGTTCATTTCCAACGATTTGGCGAAGCCTTAATGAATGTACAAGATCACTTCTCATCAAATCCAAATTACTGCTGTGAAAAAAGAACTATAGTAACTGCTGATGATTATATAAGATAAACAAAGTGCGAAGCAACTTTTTGAATTGCTTCGCACTTTTTAATAGTCACTTCCTGCTAATGTGCCTGTTGAGAATGCAATTTGAAGATTGAACCCTCCTGTTTCTGCATCTACATCTATCACTTCTCCTGCAAAATAAAGACCTTTAATGAGTTTTGATTCCATAGTTGAAGCATCTATCTCCTTAACAGCAACCCCTCCTGAAGTTACCTGAGCAGCTTTTATAGATAAAGTTTCACGTACAGTAAGCCTCATCTCTTTTATATATTCAACAAGCTTATTTTCATCTACTTTTTTTAGTTCCGCTGCCTTTGTAGCAGTTAAATTCAAGCTTTCTATTAATTCTTTTAAGAAGCTTTGTGTTAAAAGACCTTTCATATTATTTAATATAGTCTTATTAGGATTACTTCTTATTATTGATGAAATCTCTTCTTTACTTTTATTTTTTAAGAAGTCTAGTCTTATTTCCATTTCTCCATTTTCTAAAGCTTTATTTATATATGATGAAAGAATTAATACTCCTGGTCCTGATAACCCAAAGTGAGTAAATATCATGTCTCCAGTAACTTCAATATTTTTTTTCTTAATTTTAGTTTTGAAAACTACCTCTTTCATAGATATACCTTGTAATCTCTTTACAAAATCTTCTTTTATAACTAAAGGTACTAAAGCTGGATATAATGGATTAATCTTATGTCCATATTTAGATAGTATTTCAAACATACTTCCATCTGAACCTGTGACAGGGAAGCTCTTCCCTCCTGTTGTTACTATAACCTTATCTCCATTAATTTTATTATTATCACTAGTTACTACGCCTTTGATAACTCCATCCTCAACTATTAAATCTGTAACCTGCTTATTATAAAGAATTTTAACTTTAGATTTAATCAAGTTATTTTTTAATAATTCTATGAAATCCTCTGCTTTATCAGTACTTGTATATACTTTATTATAATTGTCAGATTCTATCTTATATTTAAAGTTACATTCATCAAGATAAGCTAAAAGATCTTCATTAGTAAAGTTATAAAATGAACTATATAAGAATTTACTATTAGTTACTACCCTTTGGAAAAACTCTTCAATATCCCTTTTATTAGTGATATTGCATCTTCCACCACCTGTTAACTTTAGCTTTTTACCTATCTCATCATTTCTTTCTATTAATATAACTTCATTATTTTTAGCTGCATTTAGCGCTGCCATTATCCCTGCTGGTCCAGCCCCTACTATAATAACTTTTTTACTCATCTTAAGTTCCTCCAGTATTTTTTCTATCTATAATTATTTCTTATATTTTATTTATTATAACATTAAGACAGGAAATTTCGTATTATAAATACTTCTATTCTTCATTTATCATATTATTTTTACTTATTTTTAAAACTTAATATTTTCTTAATTTAATTTTCTGTATTAATTTGGTAAAATATTTGTAACAATATTTTCTAAAACCTATTGCAAATGGTATAAAATACTATTATAATAAGTTTTAAATTACCACTTTATAAGCTTATCTTAACCTCAATTTAAAATTGCTAAATAAACTAAGTAGGTAATTTCAGAAAACAAATCTAAGATTTGTATTTTAACTTAAACATTTAAATTTTCAATTATAGGGGGTAAAAATGAAATTAGAAGTAAAAGATTTACGGAAAAGCTTTGAAGAAACCGAAGTACTTCACGGTATATCATTTTCTGTTCAAAGTGGAAAAGCACTAGGATTGTTGGGGAGAAATGGAGCTGGCAAAACTACTACTATCCGTATTTTAATGGATGTTTTTAAAGGAAACTCTGGTGAAATATTAATTAATGGTAAAAAGTTTAACCCAAGAGATTATCAAATAGGTTATCTTCCAGAAGAAAGAGGACTTTACCCAAAGAAAAAAGTTACAGAACAAATTGTATACCTTGCTACATTAAGAGGTATGAACAAAAAAGATGCTAAAGAAAGTACAAAAAAATGGTTAAAGAGGTTAGGTGTCGAAGAATACGCAAATAGAAAGCTTGAAACTTTATCTAAAGGTAATCAACAAAAGGTTCAGTTAGCTCAAACATTAGTATGTAATCCTGATATAGTTATATTAGATGAGCCTTTTAGTGGTCTAGATCCTGTTAATTCACAAATTCTTAAGGATGTTGTTAATGAATTAATAGCAGAAGATAAATTAGTTATTTTCTCAAGTCATCAAATGAGCTATGTTGAAGAGTTCTGTGAGGAAATTGCTATCATAAACAAAGGTGAAATAGTTTTAGCTGGAAATCTTAGAGCTATAAAAAAGGATTTTGGTAAAAACAGACTTGCATTTAGTGCAAATAACTATAATCTTGAAGACCTAAGTAACTATTGCAAAGAAAATTTTAACGATATAGTTTCTATTTATGAAATTAAGAAAAATTTTATAGTTTTAGAACTTTGTGAAGGCTTCACAAAAAATGCTTTACTAAATAGAATTTTAAAAACAGATATAGATATTGAACATTTCTCAATTTATGAGCCTACATTAACAGATATATTTGTATTAAAGGCAGGTGACGAATAATGAAAAAGTTTCTTAATGTTTTAGGATTTGAATTGACTAACTATTTTAAGACTAAAGGATATATAATTACTACAATATTAATATCATTGATTTTAGTAGTTGGATTATCCTTGCCATCATTCTTTGATTTGTCTGGCTTAATTCCAGGCTTAGGTAAATCTGATAGCAATATCGAACAAACTCAACCTGAAGAAACTTCTAATAATGAAGAAAAAGATAATTACGTCTTATTTGATAAAAGTGGTCTCATAAGTGATGAAAATTTCGATTTGCTTAAAAGCTATTTTCCTAATGCAAACATAGATAAAGTAGCTAGTGAAACCGATGCAGAAAATCTTGTTAAAGATGGAACTGCTAATGCAGGTTTTGTATTAGAAAGCTCAGTTAAATATAATTATTTAGTCGAAAATACAAACTTTGTTGACATGAGTCAAATGACATTCCAATCAGCTCTTTCTGCCATCAATCGTAAAGAGTACGCAGAAAAGAATGGAATAAATTATCTTGAACTTGAATCTATAGTTAATCTACCAATCCAATCCGAAACAACAGTTTTAGGAAAAGATGGTGCTGGTAACTTTGGTTATGTTTATATTCTTGTATTTGTAATTTATATGATGACAATTCTCTATGGACAACTTGTGGCAGTTTCAGTTACTTCTGAAAAGAGCTCTAGAGCTATTGAAGTATTAGTAACTAGTACTAGTAGCACTAGCCTAATATTAGGTAAAGTAATTGCAGCTACACTTGCAAGTATTATACAAGTTGGAGTAATGCTTTCTGCTGGAGTAATAACATACTCTATAAACAGAGATTCATGGAATGGAATGCTTGATGGTGTTCTTAAAATGCCTGCTAACATACTTATAACCTTTGCATTCTTTGGCGGTATAGGATATCTATTCTACTGCTTTATATTCGGTGCTTTAGGTGCATTAGTATCAAAAACTGAGGATATAAGTTCAAGTATAGGATCAATAACTATGGTGTTCGTCATAGTGTTCTTTATAAGCATGTATGGAATGATGGGTAATGCTGATAGCTTAATAGTTAAGATAGCATCCTTCGTCCCATTCAGCTCGGCTATGACAATGCTAATTCGTGTAGCTATGGGAACTGTAACAAATATTGAAATAATAATTTCATTTGTTATACTAGTTATTTCTACAATATTAGTTGCGTGGGGAGCTATTAAGATTTATAGACTTGCTACCTTAAGATATGGAAATCCAATAAAATTAAAAAATGCACTAAAATGGTTAAAAAAAGATAGTACTAAAATATAACCTTAAAAAGGTCTCACTCTGAATATTTAAATTCTAGAGTAAGACCTTTTTATTTTAATAAAATATCAACTTTTTAATAAATTATATCTAACTACAAATACGAATCTATCGTTCATACCTATTTCAAAACACTAAGTAATTCTTCTATTTCTTGATGTTCTCTCATTGCTTCCTTTATTTCTTCAGATGTTATTGCATAATCATATTTACATTTTTCTAAAAGTATATGATCTAAGTTCTCTAACTTTTCTATTATTTCTTTAGTATTATCCTCTGTTAAAATTCTTTTTTCCATTTCCACACCTTCATTTTATATTCTAAAGAATCTTATACTATAAGTTATTCATTACCATAGAAAATAGTACATCATTTTTTTACTTAATAAATAATATTGCTAAATTTACTTATATAATTTAAAATGTTATATTTATTGCTTTCTTTCATTTTTGTATCTTGCATATCTATTAAGATATACTCTCATAAGTCCTGCTACTGGCATTGAAAGAATCATCCCTAATGCCCCAAAATAGCTTCCACCAATTAGTACAGCTATAAGTATCCAAACTGGAGATAACCCTATTTGGTCTCCTACTATCTTAGGCTGAACTAGATTTCCATCAATTTGTTGATATAGAAGTAATAGTACAGCACCCATAACTCCTAATGGTATACTGGTAAATATCCCAAAGAAAAAAGCTAAGGCTGCACCTATAATAGGTCCTACATATGGAATTACATTTGTTATACCTGCAATAAATCCAATAAGTACCGCAAATGGATGCTTTATAATTAAAAGTAGTACTGTTGATACTATTCCAACAATAGTTGAATCTAATATCTCTCCTACTAAAAATCTTCCTACAATATTATCTAAATCATGTAAAAAAATAGTTAATGCTGTACCAACACTCTTAGGTAATAAAACATCTCTAACCTTTCTTATTTGTCTAACTAAAACCTCTTTATATATTAAAAAATATATAACTAATATTACTGTAACAACAAAATTAACTAAGAATGATGATAGATTACTAAGTACGCTTACAATACCGCCTAATATTTTCTCAGAAATTACACCTATCCTATCTATTATCTCTTTTGATAACTTTCCTGTATTTTCTATATCAATATTTTTGCTATTAAGCTTTTCCACAACTTCATTCACCCACATTATTAACTTTTCTTGAAATTCTGGCAACGACGCTATTATGTTTTTTATATTTTGCAGTATAGGTGGAATTAAATAATTATATACAATAATTAATATTATAATAGTAACTATAAATACTATTGATATACTTAAAGTTCTTACTAATCTACTATAATCTTTATTCTTTTTATTTTTACTTGATATTCTCTTATTAAAATATTTTTCAATAAACTTAATAGGCTGATATAAAAGATATGCTATTAAAAAAGCATATATCACTGGAGCAATTATAGATATAAATCTATTGATAGATCTGATAGTCCAATGAAGTATCTCTTCTCCATGAGTAATAGTTTTTGCAGTTAACACCACCACAATTGCAATAAAAATTATTATTATTCCATATTTAATATAAAATTTATCTTTCTTTAGTTTATCAATCATTTTATTCTCCTAATAATTCTATATAACTACATATACATTATTTACATTTACTTCTCTACTCACTTCTTTATAAATTTATTATCTTCATATTATTTACAAAATATAAAGAAATAATTATAGAAAAAAGTTCCACTCTATATAAAAATATAAAGTAGAACTTTTTCTAACTAATTATAAGCAATTTAAATTTTTAGCCTAATTTATCTTACTATATCACTCTAGTAAGCTCTTGTAGAAATTCTTTTTCTTTCTCATTCATGAATGGAGATAACTTATTATATACGGTTTCGTGATAATTATTTAGCCACTCTAACTCTTCTATACTTAGCAATTCTTTAACTACTCCATTTAAATCTATTGGACAATATGATATTGTATCAAACCTATAAAAGTCGCCAAACTCTGTAGTTTCATCTTTAACTACTACTAATGTATTTTCAGTTCTTATTCCATATTTACCTTCTTTATAAATTCCTGGTTCATTAGTTAATATCATTCCTGGCTCTAAAACAACAGTATTGTTTTGAGGTGCAATTCCTTGTGGCCCTTCATGAACGTTAAGGAAAAATCCCACCCCATGTCCTGTTCCACATTTATAATCTATACCATATTTCCAAAGAGGTCCTCTTGCTAGAATATCTAAATTTACCCCTGTTGTTCCTCTTAAGAATTTTGCCATAGAAAGATTTATATGACCTTTAAGTACTAACGTAAAGTCTCTCTTTTCTTCTTCAGTTATATTTCCCATAACAAAAGTTCTTGTTATATCCGTAGTTCCATCTAAGTATTGTCCACCTGAATCTACAAGGAACATTCCTTCATTTAATATTTCATAATCAGACTCTTCATTGGCTGAATAATGCATCATAGCTGCATGCTCTTTGTAGCCAGCTATAGTGCCAAAACTATCACCCTTTGCGTATTTACCTTCTGCTCTAATGCTAGATAATTTTTTTGTTGCACTAATTTCAGTTACTCTCATATTACCAATAGACTCTTTAAGCCATTTGATAAATCTAACCATAGCAACTCCATCTCTTACTTGGCAGTTTTCTAAATTTCTTAACTCAACCTCATTCTTTATAGCCTTTAAACTTGTAGTAATATTTATACCCTCTATAACTTTAATTTCTTTTGGTATAGCATTAAATATACTTGCATTTACCTTTGCTGGATCTATATATACAGAATCTGTTAATGTTTTTACATCAGATATAATTTCTTCATATCTCTTTATGGTAATATTTTGAGATTTAAATTCACTTATGATTTCATCGGTAACCTTATTATTATCTATATATAAAGTAACTTCATCCATTTTAATAATAGCATAAGCCATAACCACAGGATTAAACTTTACATCATTTCCTCTTATATTGAAAAGCCATGCAATATCATCAAGTGAAGTTAAAATAAAGCTTTTAACCTTTAACTCATTCATCTTCTTTCTAACATTTGATAACTTATCATTCCTACCTTCCCCACAGAAATCAATATCATGTAAAATTATTTTATCCTTAGGAACGGTTGGTCTATCCTCCCATATTTCATCTAATAAATCATTATTTATTTGAATTTTAAAACTATTTTCCTCTGATAGCTCTAGTAGTTTCTTATAGGCATTTGTTGAATAACAGTTACCATCAAATCCTATAACTTCTCCTTTATTAACATTTTCTTTTATGTACTCTTCTAGTGTAGGATATCCTGTAGTCCTCATTTTCATTAAATCTATTCCAGAACCCTTAAGCTCATTTTCAGCTTGAATGAAATATCTCCCATCTGTCCATAACTTTGAACTATCATTTGATACTAATAACGTTCCTGATGAACCTGTAAACCCTGAAACATAAGCTCTTCCCCTATAATGCTCTGCTACATACTCACTTTGATGTGGATCATTACTAGTTATAATATAATGATCTATATTTTTATTTTTCATAATTTCTCTTAACTTATTAACTCTTTTCATAATTGCCCCCTATTAAGTACTTACTAAAAAACTTCTTATTACTAAGTGTAGCAAAAATGTAAATATAATGAAATATATTTTTAAAATAAGAATATATTTATTTTATGTTAAGAAAATATTAATTTTTTGTTAATGAATTTATGATATTATGGTATTATTATGAATAAAATCATATTTTTATAATATTTACAGAGGAGGATTCATTTTGAAAATTAAATCATCTTATAAAAAGATATTTCAAATTTCACTTATATCTATAGTTTTATTTATTGCATTAAAAGAATTTTATTCAATATTAATCAATATAGACAAAAGACTCTTGTATCTATATGCAGATAAATTAACTCTTGATAAATTACTAATAGTTGCAGCTTTGGGAATAATCTCTTATCTACCTTTATCCTTTTATGATTTATTGGTAAGAAAGAGAGTTAAAATAAATCTTAGCCTGTCAAGATTATATAAATATTCTTGGATTGCTAGTTCAATATCTAACGTTGTTGGGCTTGGTGGCAGTTCTGCTATTATACTTAAAAATCACTTTTATTCTAACTATACTGACGATAATAAAAAGCTTACTAAAATCCTTTCCAAAATAGTCGTGTTTAATCTTAGTGGTTTTGCTATGGTATGCCTTGTATTTTCAATTTCAAACTTAATAAAAGGTGATTTTTCTGGATTAACTAATATTGCTGCAGTTATAATATCACTTTATATACCAATAATATTAGCAATATTAATTCGTAACTATTTTAAATCAAAAGATTCAGGAGAGTTCTTATTTTCAATTAATGTATGTTTAATATCTATATCTGAATGGATAACTACTATAATTCTTATATATGGATTAATGCTTATATTAGATGTAAAAATAAATCCAATTGATTTTCTATCAGTTTATGTATCAGCTATAATTGTAGCAATGATAAGTATGACTCCTAGTGGTGTAGGAACTTTTGACTTAGCATTATTAGTTGGGCTTGGAAATTATGGAGTTCCTTCTGAGCAAGTATTACTATTAATACTTTTATATAGAATTAGCTATTACTTAGTACCAATGCTTATAGGAATAGTACTTTATCTTTTGGATTTATACAAAAAAGTTAATTTAGAAGCAAAAGAGTTAATAAAAAATATATTAGCTACAACTTCACATTTTATTTTATGTACATTTATTTTTCTTCTAGCTTTCTGTATGCTAATCTTTTTTGTTCATGATTCAATAATACCTGCTAAAATTGCTAATTTAGGTAATAACTTTACCTTAATGGATAGACTTTCACCAACATTAACTATAACACTATCCTTCCTATTAATTATTTCAGGAAGAATATTATATTATAAATCTATAAAAGCATATTGGATTAACTTTACTTTACTTATAATAGCATCCCCACTTATTATCTTCTCTTTTGGAGCAGGAGAAATAATAGTTCTAATTACAATTTTATTTTTATTAATTACAAGTAAAAGTAAGTTTTATAGAAAAGGATTTATAATGACATGGTCTCATGCTTTCCAAGATTTATTTATCTTTTTAAGCATACTTACAATTAATTTGTTTTTATTAAAGTTTGGTAAAATAAGATTAGGCATATTATCAAAATTTAGTCCTTCTCTTTTAGCAAATCAAAAAGAATCCTTTACAGCTGACTTATTCTTCGCGTTAGGAATTTCTTTAATATTCATAGTTATATTATTCTATAATAACTCTAAAAATAAGTTTCCTAAACATCCTCTAGATAAAGAGAAGTTAAACAAACTAATCTCTACTTATGGTGGATCAAGATTAATACATTATGCATTTTTAGAGGACAAGTATATTTATATGAACAAAGCTGAAACTGTAGCATTACAATATCAAATTTCATCTAATAAAATTGTTGTGTTAGGTAATCCTGTTGGTAATAAACCTGATTTTATTAATTGTATAGAGGAATTCTATAGCCTAGCCGATATTTATGGATATACTTTAATATTCACAGCTATAGATGAAGAATTAATACCAACTCTACATGAAATGGGATTTGAATTTATGAAACTTGGTGAAGATGCTTTTGTAGACTTAGAAAGCTTTTCCCTAGTAGGTAACAAGAACAAAAGTAAGCGACAAGCCGTTTCTAGAATTGAAAAACATGAATATACTTTTTCAGTAGTTAGTCCTCCGTATAATAATGAATTTATTGAGGAGCTACGCTCTATATCAGATGAATGGCTTAAAGGACAAAATGAAAAGGGATTTTCTGTTGGCTTCTTTGATGTAGATTATCTTTCTTTATCAGATATAGCTATAGTAAAAAGTTCTGAAGGTGAGATTAAAGCCTTTACCAATCTAATGCCTATGTATGATAATAATGAAACTATCTCTGTCGATTTAATTAGATTTAAAGAAATAGAACTCAACGGAATAATGGATTTCTTATTAGTTAAGATATTCGAATACGGAAAAGATCACGGATACAAGAAATTCAATATGGGACTAGCTCCACTATCAAATGTCGGTGAAAGTAAATATGCCTTTTTAAGAGAAAAAATAGCCTATCAAATATTTCAATACGGAAATATGCTATACTCATTCTCAGGACTTAAAAACTTTAAAAAGAAATATGCTTCAATATGGGAAAACAGATATATAGCATATAGAAAAAACTACTCTATTTTAAGTTGCGTTTCTAACGTACTACTTATCGTTTCTCGCCCTACCAAAAAGATACCGGTTGAAGAAAGCATAAAGAAAACGATAGAGGAAACACTTAATATATAAAGTGCGAAGCACTTTGGAGAAAAGTTTAACTTTGTCAAAGGGGAAATGTCAGCTGAAGCTGAGGTGAAAACATTGCCTATGGCAATAAGGAAAAGATCTCTAACGAGATGAAATATCTTTTTCTGCTACTATAGTAGAACTTTCCCCTTAACGTAGTTAACTTTTCCCCGCTACGTAGTAGCCTTTTCACATAGACAAAGTCGACTTTTCACTTGTGGGCCTTAGCTCGCACCTTATTTCAATTTCTATTTTAAACTCTTAACCCCTGTTTCAAGAATTTCCATTTGTAATAGTGTTTGCTCATCTGTAATAGTTTTTTCTTTTCCATTTATGATAGCTTGATATAAATCATCATAAACTCTTCCGTAATCACCATTTACAGATTTAACTTTTTCTTCATGAACAGTGCCTTCTTCATCAATATAGGTTAATATACCATAATGTTGTTCTTTATCAATCCCAAAATCATCATTATCTGGCATATAAAATTGTTTTAAATGTTCTTCTTGACGATCTTTTGTTTGCTTAACAAAGCATCCCTTTTTACCATATACAACAAAGCTTGGTCTTTCTTTTATTCTAAAATAACTAGATTTAACAGATACTTTTAATGTTCCATAATATAAATCTAAATCAAAGTAATCGTTCATTCTGCCATCACCTAGTAATTGTCTAACATCATAACTTATACTATCTGGTTTTCCAAAATAACTAATAACTTGATCTAATGTATGACATCCATGACCATATAAATATGACTCAGAAGGAACAAATCTCTCTACCGATTCTGGGATTTCTGGACGATAATAATCAAAGTGCATTTCTAACTCTAATAAATCACCTAATTTTCCATCCTGAATTACTTTTTGTACTGTTAAAAAATCACTATCAAACCTTCTATTTTGATATGCTTGGACAATTAATCCCTTTGATTTTGCAAGTTCAAATATTTCTTTTGACTCTTCTGAAGTTTCCATAAATGGCTTTTCAACTAAGCAGTGTTTATTATGCCCTAATACTAATTTAGCATATTCATAATGACTATCATGTCTTGTACAAACTACTATAAGTTGAATTTCTTTATCATTTAATAATTCATCTAAATTAGATGTATACTTTACCCCTTCAATTCTATCCCACTTTTCATTTTTAGGATTTCTTTGATATATCGTTTTAACCTTTATATTTTCTCTTTGCATAACAAATGGTAAATGATATCTATTAGTGCTTTTTCCATTTCCTATATATCCTATTGTAAGCATTTAATTACCCTCCCTAATTTTATATATACATTTTTTATTTTTAAGTTCCATCTTATTTTTATACATTGCATCATCTGCTCTTGAAAATACTTCTTCAAATGACTTATCATTAGTACTATCATAAGTAGCTACTCCATATGCTATACTAATTTTTCTATTATTTAACAAATTAAATTCTTCTAATTCATCTATAAACTTATCTATTAACTTGTCCCACTTGTATGTATCAATATTCTTTAATATAACTACTATCTCATCTCCACCTATCCTATAAACATCATTCCTATTAAATACACTAGAAATAATATTACAAGAATCTATTATAAGTTTATCTCCAGCTTCATGACCTAACATATCATTTACTTTTTTAAGATCATTTACATCAAATACTATTATTGAAAATATTGATGTACTAGATAAATCTGATTTTAACTTTTCAACTTGTTCTAAATATGCTCTTCTGTTATTAATACCTGTTAAAGCATCTTTATATGCAATTTCACGTAATACATCTAACTTCGCATTTTCAATTATAATATTTTTTATATCTCTAAGTATTCTTATAAATTGAATGCTTAAAAAAATAACAAAGCTTAGTCTAAACCAAATAGCATATGGCATTATCTCAGTTAAATTACAAATAGCATCGGCTAAGACTCCAATAAGGAGAATTACACTATATATAGATAGTTTTACAATTTCCTTCTCTTTAAAAACACGTGCCTCATAAACTGTACAAACTAATATAATTACTGAAAAACTTCCACATATTATTTGAATAAATTTCAAATAATCATAATAATCATTAGCTCCTATAAGTTGCATTATTGTTGAATATGTAATAAAAATTAATATAGCTTGAGCTAATCCCAATAATACATTTTTTCTAATATCAGTTAAAAATAATGCATAATAGCCTAATGAAAAAAATATCATAAACAATAATGCTAAAACATCAATACTATTATTAAACACCGGATATGGTGTAAAGTATCTTTGTAGATCAAAATCTATAAAACTCCAAATTCCTGTTGATATAGATAATCCTGAAAAACATATAAGTTTTAACATTGATCTTTTCATCTTGAATAAAATATAAGAGATTACACTTACTATTATTCCTAAACATATAAGAAAAATAGATATTAAATAATTAATAAATTTCCCTTTAATATTGTCTACTATTAATATACTTTCATAACCAACATATAAATTATCTAAAAAACTAGTAAATGTAAACTCTACATGGTCTGTATATGCATTATATAACTCTATTATTACATTATCCTCCCTTGAAATCCCTGGAGAAACAAAACTATTCCAGCAATTACCTGGAGATTTTGAAAACCGTGTATATGTTCCTTCTTCTCCAAAACCAAACACCTTCTTATTATTTACAAATATTTTCACTTTCAAATTATCAGTTCTCATCATTAGCATTTTATTTTTAGGAATATCACTGCTAAAATGTCCTTTGATAACAATCTTATTGTTCCCTTCTAACTTTAGGCTATTATTGTTATTCAAAGTATACTTTTCTTTACTATCATTGATTGTATATTCCCCTAGTATCTTGACTTTTTCATTCTTTTCTTTATTATTAGTATATTTTTTATCACTTCTCAGAATTATTCCAAGAGATATTAATGTTAATAATACTGTTATTATAATGGAAAGAACAAAAAGCTTTTTAAATAAGTTTTTTTTCATAAGATAACTCCTATAGAACCTCTTCTCTCTAAATTATAACCTTATTATATTATGTACTGTATAACATTACTACAAATATACATATTTTTTAATATTTATGATAACTAATTTAAAACATAACTGTCATGTAAATTTATATGACAGTTATATATTATTTATCGCTTATGTCTTTTTGATATTTTTTTAATTGTTTGTTCAATCTATCATCTTCTTCTTTATTAGATAAATCTATAAAGAAATATACAAATAAATATATTAAGGTGAAAGAGCCTACAAATATAATTATATACCATATATTATTCCAATCTCCCCACCTAAATAATATTGCCCAACTTACAATTATAGTTACTAGAATTAGATATTGTATCCAAACAAAACAATCACTAGCTAATAATTTAATCTTATTGCTTAAAGAATCTAAAGCTGTTAATACTACAGCAAATATTACTGCTAAGCCTAAACACTGTAAAAATCCTCTATGAAATATTTCATCTAAGCTTGTAAATACGTTAAATATACCATATGTTATAGTAATTACAGTAAACATTACACAAAATTTATAAAAAAATGATTTCATACTACTCATATCTCTTATTAACCCCCAGCTTCTCTTTAAATAAAAATACATTAGCCCTTGAAATAATTACTTTTTCATTATTATCAAGATTAGCTTCCATTTTCCCATTAAGTAAAGACTTAATGCTAACTATTTTTGAAATATTTATTATCATTGACTTTGATGCTCTAAAAAAGTATTTACTTGGTAACATCTTTTCTAGTACGTAAAGCTTATGACTTATTTCATATACCCTATTTCTTGTATATGCAAATACTTTATTATCTATAGTTTCAATATAATATATATCAATTGGATTTAATATATAAGATTCTTT
The DNA here is from genome assembly GCF_014287825.1 of Clostridium hominis. Taxonomy (NCBI): domain Bacteria; kingdom Bacillati; phylum Bacillota; class Clostridia; order Eubacteriales; family Clostridiaceae; genus Clostridium; species Clostridium hominis. The sequence continues at coordinate 192,042 of NZ_JACOOO010000025.1, read as the reverse complement.
CTCTAATACTCCCCAAATCCTCGTATCCAAAAGTTTATATTCGTTTATGAATTCTAATATTTCCGATGATACAGATTCACATTTTATGTTTATCTCTGTTTCTCCAAATCCTTCTATTTCCTCTATATTGATCTTCAAAACTATACCTCATTAAATATATTTTTTATGAAAACTCACTTAGTTTTAGTTTAGGATAATAATATGATATTATCAACCCAATTATAGCTAAAAATTGAGATACATTACTTAATGGTCCTGCTATAGAAACTTTTATAATAAATTGAATTAAGAATATTCCTGCCCATAATAATGTCAACTTAATATTTATATTTTTAAATAAATTAGTCTTTACCATTCTCTTGTTATAAGCTTCTTTAGCATAATCTTCTGTTATAGGCTTTCTAATTAAAGCTGAAATTAAAAATATAAGTATTAATGCTATATTTATCATATATTTACCTTCCATCTTAAAAATATCTGACATTAAGTTATAAGTTAATCCATACATCGCAAAAGTTACAAGTGTTAAACCTTCTAGTTTAGTAACTTCCTTTAACCTCTTTGGCTTTATAAATAACATCAATACAGATGTATATAAAACACTTCCTAAAGCTATTACTGAACCATTAATATAATAATCACTTATAATATCTGTTACTATCCATGGCAATAGTGTTAAAGTTAACCATATTAATATATTAATTTTACTTGTCTCATCTTTTAAAATATTATTAGCTTCTAATTTTTGACTACCATCTTTGCTTTTAGGCCCCTTCTTTAAAGAGCTCGTGCTAAAGTACTCCGGTATTTTTAAAAAAATATTTGAATTTCCTAACACCACTAATTTTCCATCAAACATAGCCCCTTTACCATCTAATCCACAAAATGCTATATTAAACCAAACCTTATATGACGTTTTTATAGTTACATCTATCTTATCTTCTGTATTTTCACGAAGTAGCCTTGCTTTTTTATTTTTTATTTGAATATAATATTTACTATTATGGTCAAATATAAATTCTAATAATATCTTCTCCCCTTTAGAAACAGTTTTTGAATCAAAGTTTGCTGCCATTCCAACCATAAAAGTATTTATATCCATATCAGGAACTACTAAATCATCATTTTCTTCGGTAACCTTAACTAATTTATCTAGCGCAATTTCCTCTTCTCTTAACAACCTTTCAGCTGTTAAAATTCCACCAGTAATAGCTCCTTCAAATCCTCCCCCAGGATTGGTCCAAGAACCAGCTAAATATACGTTGGTAAAATCTGCTTTATTAGATAATCTATTAAATCCACCTTGTTTTATATTTTGTTCAAACCCGTACACAGCACCTTGTGAATTATTTGTATAACGTTTCATAGTGTGTGGTGTTCCTAGTTCTACTACCTTTATATGATCTTTAACATCTGGGAAATACCTATAGACTAACTCTAATAATTCTTCTTTTACTTCTTCTTTTTTAGCCTTATATTCATCACTTTTATAACTTGGCCAATTTTTTATATGATCAGCTACAACTACTACAAATACTCCTACATCTTTATTCAAATCAGGATCTAATATATCATAACTTGTTATTCCATAGCTTGTATTTGAATAATCTCCTTTTAGTGCACTTTCATAAGACACTTCATGATCTGCTGTATTTATTAGGTAATCTCCCTTTGTTATTCCGACTTCCGTTGTTTTACAATCAAGCCCGACATAAAGCTGAGATAAACTAATTCCTATATCATTATTTTCAAGCTTATTTTTATAACTTTTTACCACTTTATTATCATCACTCATTAAATTTGTAAGATGAATAGGGTCACAAGCAAATATAAATTCATCTGCCCTATACTCTTCACCACTTTTAGTATGTATAGCAGTAACTTTTTTACCTTTAACATCTATCTTAACAATTTCGCTTGATAAATAAATATCCCCACCATTTACTTTTATCTCTTCTACGAAGGTATCAGATAACTTTCCAGCTCCCCCTTTAACATAGAATGTACCACCAATATGGTAAGATATCCACGCTAAAATATAGTATAATGCATTTAGCTTTTTAGGCGGTAATCCATAATATAACCATAAGAAGCTAAACTCATTAATTAATTCATCATCTAAATTAAAAGATTTTAAATAATCATATAAGCTTATATTTTGCAATTTTTGATAAATCATTGGAATTTTTTTTGATCCTAATTCTAATTTCAATTCATTTATCTCATAAAATAATTCTCTAATCCCTTCTTCACAATCTTTATATTTATTAATTAGAAGGTTTAAATACTCTTCAAAATCGTCTGGAATATCTATTTCCTCATTCTTACTAAAAATTGTTGCTGTTTCACTCTTTCTTAAAAACTCTACTTTATCAATCATATCTATACCTTTCATATGATTGTAAAAAATATTGTCAGGTAATAATCCCCCTATTCCATGCAAAGCTACATCAAATACATATAAGTTTCCATCCTTATCTTTTCTCTTGAAATTAGTAGCATATCCACCTATCATATAATGCTTCTCAAATACAGCTACCTTCTTTCCATTCTTGGATAATTTTAATGCTGATGATAATCCAGCAAGTCCACCGCCAACTACAATTACATCGTATCTCATACAAATCCTCCTTTGAAAAAAATCTATATACTATTTTTACAGCATATAGATTTATCTATCAATATAAGAAACGGTATGTTACATTTTTAATATTGTAAGTTGCATAAATTGATATACGAAAAGCATAAAAGTTTATTTTAATTTGCCTTCTCATATCTAATATCTACTTCACCACTTCCAATTATACAGATTGTATATCCTTTACTAGTTTCTTTTAATATTCTATGCAATCATCTAGAATTTTTATAAACTTTTTCTCGCTTAATACTTCATTGGTTATAAACTTTCCATTATAAAATAAAGAATATGTTGTAAATGGTGATGGTGCGTTTTGAGCTTGACTCTTATTTTTATATTTATTTATTTTAATCTTTAACTCTCTACTATCTGCTACTTTTTTTATTATTTGAACATATTTTTCCGTATGAGGACATTGATTAGAATAATTTAATACCAATCCCATTTCTTCTATGTCTCCATTTTTTGCACATTCTTTTATTGAAGGTGCTACTTCATCTTCATTAAACGAAATATATAACAATTCATAATCTGGCTTAGCAGTATCTGCTACTTTAAAGCCCTTATATTTAAAATAATTTCCATCACTTAAAAATGGCTTTTTATTTTTTGATGACAATACTACAATTCCTCTTTTTCCTTGTAATTTACTATCATTAATACATTCTTCTAATAATAAATTTGATATACCTTTTCCTTTATATTGCCCTGATACCCAAAAACAATTTATAACCATATACCCTTCTGCATTAAAAGGAAACCATGCACTTTCTGCTGGAATGTACTCTATAAAAACCTTTCCTCTAACATTTAGCTTTTTAAATATTAAGCCTTCCTTCAGTCTTTCCCTCATCCAATCCTTTTTAGACTGAATGCAATTTTCACCCTTCTTTTCAGCAATTGAGCAACATATATGTTCAGTATCAATATTGCTTTCAGTTATTTTTATAATCTCCATAAATTATTCCTCTCATTTTTATCTCACCCTATATCTTAAAACAGTCTTTAATTTATCAGTTGCTGTCTTTCTAAAATCTGATATATAAATTTCTCTATGAACCAATGTCTTTATTTCTAAATTATTGTCATTGCAGAACTTTTTCATTACTTCAAAAGTCATAGCTTCATCATCAAAAGATCCTATATGCATCATTTGAACACACTTTCCTTCTTCTCTACTTTCAAAGTTAACATTATCTAATAATCTATGAGGCTTTTTCTTTTTAACTATTTCCATAGCTTTATTAAATACTTCTTCAGTAACAAAATCAGGTTGTCTTATCATTAATGTATAGACTAGCTTATCTTTATCTAAAACTTCCTTACCTCTTGCTTCTTCTTTTAAATCCCATAAACCTTCTAAAGGATATACTACGTAATCATAATAACCATCTATATCTATACCATTTCTAGGCATCATTTTTATTGCATATGCTAATAAATATAAAACTCCAATAGCTTCAGAAAACCCTTCACTATTTGGATTTCCTTCACCACTTAATTGAATAAATTTAAACTCCTTAATATCAACTACTTCTGGTTTTGATTTTGGCAGATAATATTCCTTCTCTTTTTTTCTCCACTCATACTTCATAATTATTTCTCCTAATCGTCTATAATCTATTTAACTCTTTAACTTACTATAACTAAAATAATATGACATCTATATGTCATATTATTTTAAGAAGAGTATATTTTTATCATTTTCTCTAGTCTACTAGCTATAACATCTCTTATATAAGCTGGTTCTAAAACCTCTACGTTACAGCCAAAAGAAAGAATATATCCATAAATCCACTCACTTTCAGGTAGTTCCATGCTTACTTCATATGTATAATTACCTTTATCAACTACATCCTTACTATCAAACTCATCAAGAATTCTATATAAAGCTTCTTTATTAAATAATAACTTTAACTTAATTAAATTTATATTTTCTTTCTGTGCATTATTAACCTCTATTTTATCTATCTCTCTTCTAATAAACCCTTCATTAAGTAACTCTAAATCCTTTATTCTACTTATTCTGAACATTCTAAGGTCCTCTTTTAATCTACAATATCCATATAAATACCAAGCTTGACCTTTATATATAAGTTTCATCGGCTCAATAATTCTTTTTGATTCACTTGCAATACTATTTACATATGAAAACTTAATTAACTTATTATTTAATATTGCATTTTTTATATAAGTAAATTTATCACCTTCATTAAAATTACTTCCCCACCTTGAAAAATCTATTTCTACCCAATTTTCTAATTCCCCTTTATTAAACATAAAACTAATTTTATCTATTACAGAACTAACTTCAGGATACTTTATAGATTGTAAAGTTTTAAGTGCAACTATAAGACTTTGTTTGTCGCTATCAGATAATATTGTCTTATTTATTGAGTATCCTTCTAAAAGTGAAATTCCTCCACCTTTTCCCTTACTCATATATACTGGTATTCCAGAAGATGACAAAACTTCAATGTCTCTGTATATTGTTCTTGTAGATACTTGAAATTTTTCTGCTAGCTCTTTAGCTGTAACAATATTTTTATTTAAAAGTATCACTGTTATCTCTATCAATCTATTAATCTGCATTTTATTCTCCTTTTAATTCGAAATAGCTAGTACTGAATAAAATTCCTTACTAGCTATTATAACTTTACATCATATATACTTAAATAACTTCCTCTAACCTCACTTATTAGGCTTTATCTTTACCTATTTTTATATTCTAATGGCGATAACCCAGTATATGTCTTAAATACTCTACAGAAATAATGATGACTTGAATATCCAACTATCTCAGCAACTTGCCCAACCATTATATCTTCCCTTTCGCTTAATAACTTCATAGCTTCCTCCATCCTTAGCTCAGTTATATATGCAGAAAAGCTTTTATTTACTTTTTTCTTTATTATTCTAGTCATATAAGATTCACTAACATGAAACATTTTAGAAAGATTGCTTAAATTTACTTCAGCATCTTTATAATTTTCTTTAATATATTCAATAGCCTTATTTGCTATAGATCTACCATTGTCTAATTTAGATTTTGATACATCTACAACATTGCCTATATCCTTCTCTTTTATATTATCTATAGCTTTTTTAATAACATCTATAAGTTGCTTTTTATTTATAGGCTTTAATAAATAATCAAAAGCCCCTAATTGCAAGGCTCTTTGGGCATATTTAAAATCATCATGTCCAGAAATAATTATAACTTTTGAATCAGGAATATAAGGCTTTACCATCTCTATAACATCTAACCCTTTTATCCCTGGCATATTTATATCCATTAAAAGTATTTGAGGTAAAAACTTCTTAATAGTTTCTAAAGCCTCTTGTCCATTTGCTGCAGGTTCTGCAATATTAAGTGGTAAATCAGAAACTTCTAACATTTTCTTTAATCCGTTTCTTATAACTCTTTCATCATCAGCAATTACTGTTCTTATCATCTATATACTCCTTATTTGTTATTGGAATTTTTATTAATACAGTAGTGCCCTCCCCTAAGGTACTGCTTACTTCTACTCCTGAATTTTCACCGTATACAATCTTTATTCTTTGACTCACATTATATAATCCATATCCAAACTTTTCATTTTTTATATTTAGTGATGCTCTAAGTTCATTTAATGTTTCTTCATCCATCCCTACACCATCATCATATACTGAAATATATACATAATCATTTATCTCATAAACAGATACCTCTATATTTCCACTACTTAGCTTTGGCTTAATTCCGTGATAAATGGCATTTTCTACAATAGGTTGAATAATAAGTTTTATTACTGTAATCTCACTTAAGCTTGAATCAAAATCAATAGTAAACTTTAAAATATCTTCATACCTCTTCTCTTGAATAAACAAATAATTTTCAATATGTTTTATTTCTTCGCTCAAAGGTATAAACTCTTGTCCATTACTTAAAGATATCCTAAAAAAGTTTGATAATGCTTCTACCATCTCAGCTATTTCAAGTGCATCATAATCATAAGCCTTCCATTGTAAATTGTCTAAAGTATTATATAAGAAATGTGGATTTATTTGTGCTTGTAACACCATCAATTCTGCTGATCGCTTTTCTTTTTCCTCTTCGTATATCCTATCCATAAGAAATCTTATTTTACTTACCATGCTATTAAAGCTTCTAGAAAGATTGGAAATTTCATCATTGCTATTAATATTAACATCACAATAAACCTCTAAATCCCCATCTTCCATCTTCTTTATGGCCTTTGTTAATTTATTTATAGGATTAGATATAGACCTACTAACAGCAGTACATAATATTATTGATATAATTAACATCCCTCCCCATATAAATAATACTGTATACACTAATCTATCTTTATCCCTAGATAGCTCTTTAGCAGATACCATGCTACAAAGTGACCAGCCTCTAGTATTTGGGATAGTTGTAAAAAATACAACCTTGTCTACTTTTTTGCCTTCCATTATGTCGTATGAACCCACTCCTGTATTAGGATAAGTTCTAATTATCTCTTCTAATTTATTAATATCTTCTACTAAAATATCATCTGGTTTTTGAGCTGAATACATATTCCCCTCACTATCCATTATCCATGATGTGCAATTATAAAAATCTATACTTCTTGCAATTTCAGAAATCTTCTTTAAAGAAATAGCGCCATTTATAAATCCAGTCTTTATTCCATCTTCATTATATATAGGATAACAAATAGTAACTATTGGAGCCTTATCAGTATGAGAAACTATAGGTGTACTAATAACATACTCAGCATTAGTTGACATAGCCTCTTTAAAATATTCTCTTTCTGAAATATCTATAGTTAATTCATCACTTACCCATCCTAGGCCATTGGTACTTCCAATAGCAAAGGTCCCAAAATCATTACCATAAAGTTTGCTTAACCTATCATTTAGTCTATCTATATATGGCTTTATTTTCTCCATATCCATATTCATAACTTCTTCAAGTTGACTTATAATTCTAATCTCACTAATCCTCTGATTTAACCATAACCCTGCATCAAGTGCCTTGGATTCAATTACATCAGTATTTAAATCGTAAGTCATCTTATTAACAGAATTAATTATTTTCGATCCTGCCAAAACAAGAAAAACTATTAGTACAACTGTTACACAAGAAGTAAATAAAATCGTTATCTTTGTTCCTATTTTCATTTGTAAAATCTCCCCTTTTATACCTTGTTAGTTCGTAAAAGTACAACTTTGTGAAAACTTTTGCAAATACTTTTTATTTGATACCTATTATAATATAAACATGATAATTAATATAAAACAACAATAAAATTGTTTTTATTAGCGAAAGGATGATAGTAATGGTTAAAAAGAGAGTGTTAGCATTAATTCTTTGTGCTGCAATGAGTATGTCTGTAGTTGGATGTGGATCTACTTCTTCATCAGATTCAGGAATTCCAGATGGAACTTATACTGGAGAAGGTACAGGAAAAGGTGGAAAGATTGTTGTTGAATTAACAATGAAAGATTCAAAAATATCTGATATAAAGGTAGTAGAACATGGTGAAACTCCTGGTTATGCAGATGCATTAGAAAAAATGTCTGCTGAAATGATAACTAAAAATACTTTAGAAGTTGATATGGTAAGTGGAGCTACCTTAAGTTCTACAGGTATACTTGAAGCTGTTAAAGATGCTTTCAATAAAACTGGAGCTAGTACAGACAAGCTTGTAGCTCAAGAAGGTGAAGTTTCAAAAGAAGAAAGAGAAGCTGAATACTCTGCTGATGTTATCGTACTTGGCGGTGGTGGTGCTGGTTTAACTGCTGCTATCGAAGCTGCTCAAAACGGTGCCTCTGTAATATTAGTTGAAAAAATGCCTATGGTTGGTGGTAATACCTTAATCTCTGGTGGAGAAATGGCTGCTCCTGGAAACTGGCTACAAGAAAAAGAATCTATTGAAGATAGTAAGGAGCAATTCTACCAAGATATATTAAAGGGTGGAGATAATGAAAATGATCCTGAGCTTGTAAGAGTATTAGCTGACAACGCTACTACTGATGCTGAGTGGCTTAAAAATGAAATAGGAGTAACTTTCGAAGATTATATGCTATTCTTTGGTGGACACTCTGTTAAGAGAAGTCTTGTTCCAAAAGATGCAAGCGGTGTTGAGTTAATTCAAAAATTATCAGCGAAAGCAGAAGAGGTTGGAGTTATAACTCATTTAAATACTGCTGCTACTGAATTAGTACAAGAAGATGGAAAAGTTGTTGCTGTAAAAGCAAATTTTGATGGAAAAGAAATCACTTACAAAGCTAGCAATGGTGTAATATTAGCAACTGGTGGATTTGGTTCTAACTTAGATATGAGAATTAAGTATAACGAAGAAATGAACGAGAAAATTCTTTCTACAAACTCTGTAGGAAGCACTGGTGACGGTATCACTATGGCTGAAAAATTAGGTGCTCAATTAGTAGACATGGAATACATTCAAACATATCCAACTTGTGATCCTGAAACTGGTACTTTACTTTATGTCGGTGACGTAAGATTAGAAGGTAGATCAATATTAGTTAACAAAGAGGGTAAGAGATTCGTTGAAGAATTAGAAAGACGTGATGTTATTTCTAAAGCTACTGTAGCTCAAACTGATAGCGTATCATACATGTTCTGGGATGAAGCATCTATGGAAGCTAGTAAAGTAAATGTTAAGCATAAAAAAGAATATGATAACTTAATTGAAAGAGGTATTTTAGTTAAAGCTGATACTATAGAAGACGCTGCAGCTCACTTTGGAATTGATGCTGAAGAGCTTAAAAAGACTGTAGCAAACTATAATGAATATGCCGCTAACGGTAAAGACTTAGAGTTCAATAAAAGAGGTGAACTTGTAGCATTTACTGATGGTCCATACTACATCATGAAATCTAGACCAGCTATACACCATACAATGGGTGGAATTAAAATCAATACAAATGCTGAAGTTTTAAATACAGCTGGTGAAGTAATTGATGGTCTTTACGCTGCTGGTGAAGTTACTGGAGATATCCACGGAACAAACAGACTTGGTAGTGATGCCATTGCAGATATAACTGTATTTGGTAGAGTTGCTGGAAGAAATGCTGCAAAAGCAGAATAATAACATGTTATATAAAGCTATTTTTATATAAACCCCTAAAAAAAGACAGTAGTTACGTTTCTAGTAACTGCTGTCTTTATTTCTAACTTATCTTTTATTCATTTCCACTTAATTCACCAAGGATTTTATGAATATGTATCATTAAATATAACTCCTCTTGTACTGGAAGTTCCCTTGAAAATTCAGTATAGATATAAGCTCTAATCTTTTTAATACATTCATATTCTGCCTTGCAATTATTACGAACTTGCTCATAAATAAAATCCACTTTTTCTTTTGTTGGCTCATTAGCTAAAAACCTTTGAGCAAAAGCCTTTAGATGCATTACAAAACGTTTATAATAAAAAGAGTCCTTATTATAAACAATTGAAAAATGGTAATGAACAATTTGTAAGATAGCGTTAACTATTTTAGAGCTGCTCTTATTTCTATCACTATAAGGATTATCCTGTTGAGCATTTATAAAATGACCTGCAATATTGCCAATTTCCTCTTCAGGAAGCTCTAAATCTAAATACTCTTTAAGAACTTTAAGTGCATAAACTCCAATATCATATTCCTTAGGATTTAATTCCCTCATTTCGTCTAGATAGTAATTTTCAATTAATATGCCATCTTTAAAACGTCTTACTGCAAAAGCAATATGATCAGTTAAAGCTAAATATATATGATTCATAAGCTTTAAGTCATACTTTTCTACTGCATACACAATTATAGTTTGAGCTATATTAAAATATTCTACATCTATTTCTGATGCAAGCTCAACAATATTCCTCTTTATAGTTTCATCACGAAGAACAAATGTCTTTTCAATATCTTCTTTATTTAGCTCAGAGCCTATTTTATAATTATGTCCTATACCTTTTCCCATCAAAATTATTTCTTTTTCATTAGCATCCTTTGCAAGTAGCAAGGAATTATTTAATACCTTTGTAATGTACATGCTAAAAACTCCAATATAATTATTATCTCTATTTTGTTACACCATTATTTTTAATAACTTCTTTATACCAATAGAAGCTATCTTTTTTTATTCTTTCTAAATCTAACTCTTCGTGGTCTGTTCTATTTACATAAACAAGACCATAACGCTTCTTAAATCCTTGTGCTGAACTCAGAAGATCCATAAATGACCACGGACAATATCCAAGCATTTCAACTCCATCCTGAATAGCTAGTTCACATGCATTTATATGATCTCTTAAATAATCTATACGATAATTATCATGAACTTGCCCCTCTTCTAGTACATCATGAGCACCAAGTCCGTTCTCTGTTATTATAATAGGTAAATGATATCTTTGCCAATATTCATTTAATGCCACTCTTAAACCTGATGGGTCAATTGCAGCTCCATATTCTGATGCCTTTAAATTAGGATTCATTGACATTCTAAATAATCCATAAATACTATAATCAACAGTACCTTCCCTTAATCCAAAAGGATGCTCTTCATCAACTGGTAAAGCTTCAGCACAATTTGTTCTATAGTAGTTTATAGCTATAAAATCCATTTTAGCCTTCTTTAAAACTTCTTTATCCTCTTCTGGCATATATGGCATTATATCTCTCTTTTTAAGATACTCCATATAGTACCCTGGATACTCACCATGGTAATGCATATCAAGAGTTGAATAAACCTTAAAATTATCATTCATTCTTGCTGCAAAAACATCTTCTGGCTTAGAAGTAAGTGGATAAGTTACAGATGATGATACCGCTGCCCCAATTTGACTTCCAGGAATCATTTCATGACAAGCATTAACTGCTAAAGCATGTGCTAAACATAAATTATAATCCATTTGTGCACGCATTTTATCTATCTTCCATGGATCTGTTTCATCATAGATATTTATTCTCTCTTCAACTCTTACAATTAAGTTATGTTCATTATGAGGTTGCCAATATTTCACCCTATCTCCAAAGTTCTCAAAGCATACCTTTGCAAATCTCTCAAATGCATATACAGTTTCTCTGCTTTCCCAACCATTGTATTTTTCTACTAAAGCAAATGGTAAATCAAAGTGATATAAAGTTACGAATGGTTCAATACCACATTCTATTAGCTTGTCTATTACCTTATTGTAAAACTCTATACCCTTTTGGTTTATTTCACCTTCACCATCTGGAATTATTCTTGCCCATGAAACTGAGAAACGGTAAGTTTTCATCCCTAACTCTTTCATTAGTTCAATATCTTTTTCATAGTTATGATAAAAATCTGATGCAACCTTAGTATCAGCTTGAATATTAGATTTTTTAAATGAGTTGTAGTCTGCAACTGTCATCCCTTTACCATCTTCATCCCATGCTCCCTCTATTTGAAACGCTGAGGAAGATGCTCCCCATAAGAATTTTTTTGGAAATACTGTATTCATATTATGACTCCTTTTATATCTAAATTTTCGACTCTGTAATAGCTAAAACTTATCTTATTTTATTTAAATTACAGAGTCTTATTTCTAATTTTTCTAAGCTCTTTAATATTAATTGTTTACTAATGAGATTATTGTATCATTAGTTGATACGTAGCTAACTTCGCATGGTACAACATTAGCAAAATCAAAAGTATTGTTTACTATAACTGGTGTTGTAACATCGTATCCTGCTTTTTTTATTTTCTCTATATCAAATGATATAAGTTTTTCACCCTTTTTAACTAAGTCACCTTGGTTTACATGTTTTTCGAAATATTTACCGTTTAATTCTACTGTGTTAATCCCAACATGAATTAGCATTTCTGCTCCATTATTAAGCTTTAACCCTACAGCATGTAATGTAGGGAATAATGAAACTACTTCACAATCAGCTGGTGCTGTAATAACTCCCTTTTTAGGTAATACAGCTATACCATCTCCCATAACTTTTGATGCAAAAACATCATCTTTTACTTCTGCTAATGAAACATAATTACCTTCTACTGGTGAAGTTATATCAAGACTTACATTATCACTAGAAAGCTTTACAGTTGAAGTTTCTTCATTTGAAGCATCTTCAATATCTTCAAATCCAACTATATACGTTAATACAGCAGATCCAACGAATGCTATAGCACAACCAGCTAAGTAACTTAAAAATCCCATTGTTCCAGCTTCAGCATATACAGGTATTGTTAAAATTCCTTGGTTTGCAAATGCATTACCATAAGCTCCACCTATACCCATTATAGCACCACCTATAGCACCACATATTACAGCACAGAACATTGGCTTTTTAAGTCTAAGGTTAGCACCATATATAGCAGGTTCAGTTATTCCAAATAAAGCAGTGATTGTAGCAGACATAGAAATTGTTTTTAAACCATTATTTTTAGTTTTAAAGAATACCCCTAAAGCAGCTCCAGCTTGAGAGAAGTTTGCAGCTCCAGCAAATGCTAAAAGATTTTGTCTCCCTGTTTGAGCAACATCATTTATACCTATTGGTAATAAAGCTCTATGAGCACCAAATATAACGAATACGCACCATAGTCCTCCTACTAATGCACCACATAGTGCAGGACTTAATTGATAAAGATATTTATAAGTAAAATTAATAGCGTCCCCAATATATATTCCTATTGGTCCAAATAAGAAAAGTGTAGCAGGTAACATTATAACTAATGCTAATGTTGGAACCATTATTATTTTAACTACTTCTGGTATATACTTTTCTAATACTTTTTCAAGGTAAGAAAGTGCCCATATAGCAATAATTATTGGAATTACTGATGATGTATATGTAGCTTTTGTTACCGAAAGACCTAAGAATCTAACAGCTTCTTCCCCTGTCATCAATGCTATGAATGCAGGATAACAAAGTGTAGCACCAAGTACCATTGAGATAATCTTATTAGCCTTAAATACTTTAGCAGCAGTATATCCTAACATAATTGGCATAAAGTAGAATATAGCATCAGCCATTGCATTAAATATTATATAAGTTTGAGTCTCTTTTATATTAACTCCATGTTTATTTAAATAGTACATTGCAAGAACTGATAAAATACCTTTTATCATACCTGATCCTGCTATAGCTGGTATAATTGGTGTAAATATTCCAGCTACTGCTGAAAGAATAGAATTCATTATCCCTTCTTTTTCATCATCTTCAACATTACCTGTACCCGCGTTTTCTGGTACCAACTTAATAACTTCTTCATATACCTTTTTAACTTTATTTCCTATTACAACTTGTATTTGACCCATACTTTCAACAACAGTTATAACGCCTTCAACTTTAGATAACTTGTCCTTATTTACCTTTGAAGCGTTTTTAACTTTGAATCTAAGTCTTGTCATACAATGAGTTACTTCATTAATATTTTCTTTCCCACCGATATTAGATAGGATTGCTTGTGCAATATCTTTATAATCCATAAAATAATTCCTCCAATTTTCAATTATAGGCTTTTTGTTTTATGGCCAATCAAACAAAAAAAAGACCGAAGCAATTAGATAGATTACACCTATGTTAACCTATAAAAATTGATTCGATCTTGCCTGCATTACCAGTAACACGTCTACTGTTATAATATTCAAATTTGTATTTTTATATTATCATAAACGTTTTCAGAAATCAACCATAAAATTTAAAATTTTTTCATATAATCTTTATTATAAAAATTTATCCTATATAAAAATCGTAAAATACTTGATTAAACTTCACAAATGGTATATTATTCACTTTATAAATATACCATTTTGGAGGTAAAAGATGAAAAAACTACTTAATCAAAAGCTATTATTACTTATTATCGTTGTGTTATTCTGGTTTTCACAATATGTATACATACCTTTTCAAACACCTTATTTAAATGCCTATAATGTATCTTCTAATATGATCGGTATAATAATAGGAGCTTATGGTGTATCTCAATGTCTATTAAGACTTCCTGTTGGCCTTTTTGCTGATTCAATAGGTAAACATAAACTTTTCATTTTGTGTGGAATTGTTTTTGCTGGTTTAGCATCAATAATTAGAGTCATTTTTCCAGGAGGATATGGCTTCCTAATAGCTAATATTTTTTCTGGAGTTGCATCATCAATGTGGATTTCTTACATTGTTCATTTCACTGAATTCTTTTCTTCAGAGCAACAACAAAAAGCTACAAGTACAATAATTTTAGTTAATAACTTAGGTATGTTAATTGGATTTATTGTGAGTACTCTATTTTATGAAAAACTAGGAATGAAATTCCTATGCATCATGAGCGTAGCTTCTGGAATAATAGGTACAATCTTAGCACTAAATATAAAAGATCATAACTTAAAAGAATCTAATGAAAAGTCATCATTTAAAGATTATTTATCTATATGTAAAGATAAAAGACTTATATTTTTCTCACTTCTTGCATTAATTCAACAAGGTATTCAAATGTCTACTACAATGTCATTTACTAATCAAATACTAGAGGATTTAGGTGCTAATTCTATATTTGTTGGATTGTCATCAATATTTTATATGTTATGTGCAGTAGCATCATCTTGGTTTGCCTCCTCAAAACTATGTAGCAAACATGGTCCAAAGTTTTGGATTCCAGCTGTATTCTTTTTAATATCAGCTTACTGTACTCTTGTTCCAACTATACAAAACATATATATAATATTTTTACTACAATCACTCCCTGGAATGTCTACAGGAGTCCTTCTTTCATATTTAACCAGTGAAGCTATGAAAGATGTTCCCAAAATAAAAAAATCAACTGCAATGGGATTCTTCCAAGCGACTTATGCTATCGGTATGTCAGTTTTTCCAATGATTGTAGGGAAAATTGCTGGACTTATATCAATTAAAGCTAGCTATTTCACTTTAGCTTTTATCTCAATAATAGGAATAGTAGCGTCTTATTTCTATTATAAAAAATCGGTTTTAGTTTCTATTGAACATAACTAATCACTTATATATTGAATTAATACTAAGTTCTGGGCTATTATAGTAATAGAAACATTAGTGTAGGAGTTTTTATGTCTAATTTAAGTGCTACTAATCAAATTATTAATTATATAAAAGAAAATATTTTAAGCGGTAATTTTAAAATTAATAGCAAATTACCTAGTGAGAGAAAAATTGCTGAACAATTTAACATAAGCCGTATTCCAGTACGAAAAGCTATAGAAAAACTTTGTGATGATGGAATACTTATGTCTGTTCCATATTCCAGTCCAATAGTGAAAGGTTTCAAAAAAGTCGATTTATTTAATGATAATGAAATATACAAAAATCATAATATTCAAGAGTTTTATGTTGAATCATTAAGAGCTAGACAGTTTATTGAAAGTGAAGCTACTAAATTAGCTGTTTTGAATGCAAGTGATGAAGAAATAGAAAGAATAAGAGTTGCTTATTTAAAATCTATAGCTGAATTAGATAAAGTTGCTAAAGGTTTAATAAAAGAGTGTAGTGATGCTGATTTAAAATTTCATAAAGAAATTATAGCAGCCTCACATAATCCATTATTTTATAAGTATTATGAAATAATCCCTAAAACGATATTTTCTAATCAATATTTTGGATTTAAATATAGAACATCACTTAATGATATGATAGAACATCACGATAAAATAATGGAAGCTTTTGAAAAAAGAGATCCTATTTTAGCTTACAATGCAATGTATAACCATTTAGAAGATGTAATTCAATTATTTCAAAGTAAATAATTTTACAATATTTAAAATGATTTATTCAACATAACCGCCCCTCCTGAATATCATATAGTATTAAACTAATGATAGGAGGATACGTATATGTCAAGAAGATGTTGTAGAAGTTGTTGTAGAAGTTGTTGTAATTCCCCAAGACGTTGTGGATGTAGTGGTTTTGGTAATGGCTTTGGTTGTGGAGGTTTTGGTAACGGCTTCGGCTGTGGCGGTTTCGGTAACGGCTTTGGCTGTGGTGGCTTTGGCTTTCTTCCACTACTACTCTTATTTGGATGCTGGTAAAATATTGTTTATTAATTAGATAAATTTCAGCTAGTAAAACATTTATGTTTTACTAGCTTTTTTTATTATATTAAAACAAATAATGAAAGTCTTTGAGAGCAAATTATCTGATTTAACTTACATATTAATGTACACTCTATTATAATATGTAATTCTATTATTTGTTAAAAATAATTTCAAATATTATTTGCGCATAACGTAACATAATATAACATTATGAATACTATATAGTATAAAACAAATAAAAGGGGGAGATTTTATATGTCAAGTGAATTCCGTAGAAGATGCTTCAGAAGATGTTTAAGAAGATGTCGTAGAAGATGCTCCAGAAGATTTGATAATAGAAGCTTTGATGAGTTTAACAGATTTAATGACTTTGACCTATTTGACAGTTTTAATGAATTTGACGAGTTTGGCAGATTTAACAGATTTAACGACTTTGACCAATGCGACGATTTTGACGACTTTATTTTCTAGTACCACTTCGTTACCTTTTAATATTTCCAATAATATTCCTATTAGCTAAGTAACTTTTGGCTAGGAAAATATTTATGTTTTCCTAGCCTTTTTTATTAATTAAGATAATAATTTTCTTTGATTTTCAGTCTTACTTATGGTACTAATCTCTTTCTATCTCTTGGAAATAGTGTTGCTTCTCTTACATTTTCTAAACCTAAGACTTTTGCTGTTATTCTTTCTAATCCTATAGCCATACCACCATGCTTAGGCATTCCATATTTAAATATTGATAAATAGTTTTCATAATCTTCTATCGTAAGACCTTTATACTTCATATTCTCTATTAACATATTATAGTCATGGATTCTTTGCCCTCCTGTAGTTATTTCTATTCCTCTAAACAGCAAATCAAAGCTATGAGTTCCAAACTCTCCCTTAGGCATTGTATACATAGGTCTCTTCTTCCTTGGATAATTAGTTAAAAAGATAAATTCACTATTTAACTTTTCTTTAGAATATTTATAAAGAAGTTTTTCTGCTTCTGGATCTAAATCACCTTCTAAGTCAGTCTTATTATATTCTCTCTTTAATATTTCAAGTGCTTCATTGAAATCTAATTTAGGTATTTCTCCATTTATCTCTGGTATTGAAATACCTAAAATTTCTACATACTCTTTTCCATGTTTTTTTAGAGATTGTATTATATACTTTAATAACTCTTCCTCCATAATCATGATATCTCCCTCATCTTCTATAAATCCCATCTCTAAGTCCATACTTACATATTCATTAAGATGCCTATTTGTATTATGCTCTTCTGCCCTATAAGCATGACCTACTTCAAATACTCTTTCTAATCCAGCTCCAACCATCATTTGCTTATAAAATTGTGGACTTTGAGCAAGGTATGCCTTATTTTCAAAATATTTCACTTCAAAAACTTCTGTACCTCCCTCTGCTCCTTCTTTGACTATCTTAGGAGTATGAATCTCTGTAAATCCATTATTATTTAAAAATTCTCTAAAAGCGTTTACTATGATATTTTGAACCTTAAATATTGCCGTAACCTTTTGATGCCTCATGCTTAAAGCCCTGTTATTAAGCATTGTATTAAGATTTACTTCTAAGTTTTCTTTATTAAGCTCTATAGGAAGCTCTTCATAAACTTTACTTATAATCTCTAATTTTTTTACTTCCACCTCGAAAGGATTTAATGTGTTTTTACCCTCTTTAACAATTCCATTAATAGATATTACTGACTCATTAGTTAGCTCTAATGTATCAAACTCAGTATTATTTATAACACATTGAACCAATCCTGATCTATCTCTTAAGATTATAAAAGTTATAGATTTTAATCTTCTAACCCTATATATCCACCCTTGGATACATACATTTTCATTTATATAATACTTTAATTGATTTACTAATTTTCTTTCCATAATAATTTACCTCCAATAAATTTTTCTTATAAAATTCGCTTTTTATATCTTTATAAAGCATTATGCGCATTCAACTTTTTTTATAGATACAAAAAACCCCTTGAGTAAAAACCCAAGGGGCAAAATAAATTTTCGCGGTACCACCCTTTTTAATAATGTAGCTAATCCTGTACAATAAATCTTCTTTTTCCTAATCAGAATACAAAAAGTTAAGATTTATATTTTTATTTAATGTATATTATAAAATCAGAATAGTTTAATTTCCATCAATTTATACTCTCATTTATAAGATGAGCTCTTTTCCAATAAATAAGATTTAAAATAAAAAAGCTTTCACTCCATAATAGGAGTGAAAGCTTGATTTCACGGTACCATCCTAATTTAATAACTAATTAATACAGCATTAATACATTATCATCTCAAGTCCCTATAACGGAGGATAACCGACTTAACTTAAGTGAATTTCAAATCTACGATTTAGTTATATTAACTTACTTATAGAAATATAGAGAATAGTAAGTTTACTATCACCTTCAGATAAGCATCTCCAGGATGTCCTTCAATATTTCTTTTCTCATAGGCTCTCACCAACCCTACTCGCTTTGGATACTTAGTAAATATCTACTCTTCCCTTCAAAGATTTTAATTTTATATACATATTACACTTATCAAAATAAATTGTCAAACCATTTTTTAATATTTGTAATTTTTTTATATCATCTGTTTTTTATAGTTTAATAACAAAATAAAAAAAGTAGCTAATTATAAGCTACTTCGACTTTGGAGCGGGTAGTGGGAATCGAACCCACCTTTCCAGCTTGGAAGGCTGGAGTATTACCGATATACGATACCCGCAAATTATGGTGGAAACAACAGGGATCGAACCTGTGACCCTCTGCTTGTAAGGCAGATGCTCTCCCAGCTGAGCTATGCTTCCATTTTAAGTTATACTTTGGTGACTCACCGGGGAATCGAACCCCGGACACCTTGATTAAAAGTCAAGTGCTCTACCGACTGAGCTAGTGAATCACAGTGGTGCGTGTTAAGAGATTCGAACTCCTGGCCCACGCCTTAGAAGGGCGTTGCTCTATCCAGCTGAGCTAAACACGCATCATAAATCTTTTGTGCTTTTCCCAAGCACAAATAGTATGATATCTCATTTTTCCTAAATGGTCAACACTTTTTTATATGTAATTTTTACCACATGTTAAATTGCTATAAATTCGGCCATATAAGATACAGATTATAGTAGCCCAATTGTTATGAAAAAAGTAATAAACTAACTGTAATAACTACCATACCAGCTGCCATTCCATCAATAGATAAATTATGCCACCATCCTCTCTAGCAGCCGGCAATAATTCATCTAATGATATAAATACCATTATTCCTGCCGCCATTGAAAATACTATTCCCGACACTTCATCATTAATAAAAGAACGTAATATTATATAGCCAACAATCGCTCCTAAAGATTCTGTTAATCTTGAAGCAAAAGAATATACAAAAACTTTTTTTACTTTAGCTCCTGCAATAGTACAATTTATTAAATCCCAAAGAAGTTGTTTTCTTTTAATGACTATTTATAAATTCCTCTATATTATATCCATATTTAATTTTTTATTTATGTTTTATATTTTCATACAAAATAGAGTAGCAAAGCTCTTATTATACAAGATTTTTTGCTACTCATTTTAAATTTTTATTTTTATTGTATGTTATCATATAACCTACTTAACATAACCTTCTTAAGCTATAATTTTTACTGGATTTATTAAATGATTCTATTTCTAATTTTCTAAAATTTTTTAATCATACCTCATTTACTTAAAATTCCATCATCAAGATATAATATCTTATTGCTCTCTTTAGCAACATTAGCATCATGAGTAATCATTATTATAGTGTTTCCAGCTTTATTTAACTCTTTAAATAAAGATAAAATTTCTCTTCCAGTTGTTGAGTCTAACGCCCCTGTTGGCTCATCAGCTAAAAGTAATGCCGGTTTTGTAACAAGTGCACGAGCTATCGCTACTCTTTGTTGTTGCCCTCCTGAAAGTTCATTAGGCCTATGTTCTATTCTATCCTCTAATCCAACTCTTCTAAGATTTTCTTTTGCAATTTTCATAGCTTCATTACGCGACATACCTCTAATTAAGAGTGGCATCATTACATTTTGAAGAATATTATATTGAGGTATTAGATGATACTTTTGAAATATAAAGCCTATATTACTATTACGTACTTTAGCTAATTCATTGTCATCACATTGGTGTATTGCAATATCTTCAATAAAATATTCACCAGTATCAGTAGTATCCATACAACCAATAATATTCATTAAAGTAGATTTACCAGAACCTGATGCCCCAAGTATTGCAATAAAATCACCTTTTTCAACTGTAAAATTTATATCTTTAAGTACATGTAATGAATTTTCTCCTATGCTATAAGATTTATTTACGTCTTTTAAAGTAATAATATTATTCATATGTTTATTCCACAATCTCTACATTTGAAACTACAGGTGATTCTTTTGTGCCAGTTGCATATATTCTTATGACTGTTCCCTTTTTGATTGCGCTAAGTTTTGATTCACTAACTGTTCTTGAATCAAGTATTGTTGCCCCTGCTGAAATTGTGAATGTCTTAGTTTCTCCTGTATATTTTAATTCTAGTTTTGGAGTATTAGACTCAGGTAACTCTGCATTTCCGCCTCCACCATTTCCTCCACTATTTCCATCACCTTCATTTGGATCAAATAAAGCATCGTTAGGAGCCGTATCTGTTGCAGAAAGTCCTGCACCTAATTGTCCAGATATTTGTGCTTGTTTATCATCTTCCTCATTATTTCCATCTTGATTTTCTGCAAGCTCTAATTCAATTTCATTACCTACTATACTTTTTACCTTTCCAAAGTACATAATACGTTCTGAATTTTCATTACTTCCACCATTACTTGCATCATTACTTTCTACATTGTTATTTTGCTCTGCTTTTGGTGGATTATCGTTCTTTGAAGAACATCCTATAATTGTTACTGTCATTACTGCGCATATTACCATTGCTAAAACTTTTTTCATTTTAAAATCCTTCTTTCTTTTTCAATTTTTTTATTTATTCATAATTTAAAGCTTCAATTGGTTTCAATTGAGCTGCTTTGTATGCTGGATATAATCCAAATACTGTACCTGTAACAAGTGCGAAAGCTAATGCAATAATCTTCCCACTTAATGATGATGATACAGGTACATCTGTGTATTTCATAAGTGGCATCAGATAATTACTAATTAGCACACCTACAATTCCTCCAAATAAACTTATGATTACTGACTCTAAAAGAAACTGAAGCATTATATCTTTCTTTGAACTTCCAAGAGCCTTTAATATTCCTATTTCTTTCGTACGTTCTTTTACTGATACAAAGAGAACATTCATTATTCCAATTCCACCAACTACAAATACTATAGTTGCAACAGACATAAGTAATAAATTCATTGTTTTGGCAGATTTTGTAGCTGCCTCAATTCTGCTCCCTGCATCGCTTAATTCATACACACTACCATCTTCTAAAATATAATTAAGTGTATCTTTAATTTCTGTCATTCCTTTTTCGACTAAAGATATGTCTTTTGCAAGCGCTACAATCTGAGGAGTAATTCCTTGATCAAATATAAAAGCAGCTGCTGTTGAGAATGGAACAAATATACTATCGTCTGGACTTATACCTTGCATTCCATCTCCTGTTCTTTGAAGTACACCTATAATAAAGTAGGTTCTATTTTCTATTCTAATTTCACTTCCAATGGCATCTTCTGGTTTCATAAAATACTTACTAGCAAGTTCGCTTCCTATTACTACAGCATTAGTACCATCTTCAACGTCAATATCTGTTATATCTTCTCCATATTCAATCTTTAAATTTTATACTTCTGAATATGACTCAGTCACTCCTACAACTGAAAGTTGTTCTTTTCTACCATTTATCGTGGTCTCTTTATATGAATTCCCTCTGAGATAAATTGATGAAAGAGTGGTGCTTTCCTCTAGAATTTGCTTCATATTCTCAATTGTAAGTTTTGGTATATTATCCATATCAGTTTCAGCGCCTAAAGCAAAATTAGGATTTACATATATGGTTTCTGCACTTAATCCACTAAACTGTGACATTACCTCTTCTTCTCCACCACGTCCTATTGCAATTACCATTACAATAGTAACAGCCCCTACAATTATTCCAAGAGAAGTTAAAAGAACCTTTGCTTTTGTTTTCATTATATTAGTGTATACGATTCTTAAAATTTCAGAGAATCTCATATTATTATCCTCCAATAACTACAGTATCGCCTTCGTTTAAACCACCAGTAATTTCAGTATTTTTACCATCTGAAAAACCTGTTTGAATTTCTACTTCTGTAGTACTTCCGTCTTCATTTTTTAACTTTACAAATTGCTTTCCATCTTTTAAAACTATTGCTTTATTTGATAACATAATTACATCTTTTACTTCTTTTATAATGAATTGAGCTGATACAGTCATCCCCTCTAAAAGTTTATAATCAGTTGGTTCTAATTCTACAGTTGCAGAATATGTTGTTGAGTTACCTTGTGAATTAGATTTTAAATTTAAATAAGTAACTTTACCTTTGAATTTTTCATCTTGATATGTTGATACCTCTAAAGTTACCTCTTGCCCTACTTCAATATTTACAATATCATTTTGTGAAATAGTCAACTCTGCAGTAACCTTTGCAGATTCTCCTATATCTACGATTGAAACTCCAGCACTTATTTTATCCCCTACCTTAGCATTTATAGCAGAAACTATTCCATCAGTATTGGCATAAAGTATTGGTGATTCCTTTAATTTGTTAATTTTATTAATTTCCTCTTGAACTTTATTTACTTCCTCTTGTGCAGAAGCAATAGCTCCATCTAAACCATTTATGTTAATATTATTTATCTCGCTATTAGCTGTATATTCATTTGATTCAGATTCAAGTTGTTTTTGACGATCAGCTTCTAAATTACTTAATCTCTTATTGGCCGAATCTAGCTCTCCTTGAATAGAACTTTGTTCTGAAAGTAATGCAGATTCTTTTACCTTTAATTCTTCAATTTGAAGATTATTTTCTTCACCTTTTGCTGATAACTCATCTATTTGTTTTCTTACTTCCTCAAGTTGAGTATTAACATTCGCTAATCTATCATTTAAATTATTAATATTATCAACTAATCCTCTTTTCTGACTTTCATATTGTGATTTAGTTCCTTGTACTTTCTCATTCCATGCTTTATCATTGCTTAACACTGTTGATCTCTTACTACCTTCTGCTTGTTCAAGTGCTAATTGAGCTGTATTTAAATCCTTATTTAGCTCTTCAAGTTTTTCATCTAAATACTTTTCAGAAATACTTACTAACTTATCACCTTTTATAACATTTTGCCCATCCTTAACAAATACTTCTCCGATAATTACTTCCTCATCAAAGTTATGCTTTACTCCTTCAAACTTTAATGAACCATTACCCTTAACCCCTGCTGTTATATTTCCTCTTGTTACTTTATACTCTCTTTCTCTTGTTTCAAATTGATTCGCTTCATTTTTCTCTTTATAAGAATTAACTCCTACATATATGGTCCCTGCTACTATTACTAATCCGGCTAAGATAATGCTAATCGTTTTTTTTGATAACATCTTACCTTTCTTAAACATCTTCATACTATCTCTACTCCTCCATACAGCATTTCTATAACTAACTGTCCTGTTGTTTATGTTTCAATCTTACATAAACTCTGGTTAAGAAATGGTTAAGAAAATTAAAATATAAAAAAAGAGTCAGTGTAAAGTAATTCACCAACTCCTTTTTATAGCTATTTATTTCTTAAATGTAAATCTTATTACTAATATGTTTTTAATTTATTAAAGGTAATGTTATTTCAAATATACTTCCACCTTCTTCATTCGGGAAATATCTTATTTCTCCACCATGCCTATTAACAATATCTTTAGTTATTGCAAGACCCAATCCTGCCCCTGCTATTTTACGTGAACGAGATTGATCTACACGATAAAAAGCATCGAAAATATGCTCTACTTTATCTTCCGAAATACCAATTCCATTATCTCTAACTCGTATTATACATCTACCATTATCCTCTTCTGTAGATATAAATACATTTCCATATTCATTATTATACTTAATGGCATTTTGTATAATATTACCTAATGCATGAGTAATCATAGTATAGTTTCCCTGTATCGAAATATTATTTTTACTTAAAGAAATACTTATATTCTTATCCTTTATTTCCCCTTCTAGATCTCCTATAATTTCTTCAATCATAATATCTAAGTTTACTATGTCGTTAAATTCATATTCTTTTTGTGCTGATAAAATAAATAAGTTATTTACTAAACTTATCATTCTTTCAGTTTGTTTTCTAAATATTGCTACTGTTCGTTTATAATCATCATCACTAGGTTCTTCATCTATACTTAAAATATCTAAATTAGTTTTTAAGGCTGTTAAAGGTGTCTTAAGTTCATGAGCAGCATCTGATGAAAATCGCTTCTGACTTTCAAATGCTTTATCTAATCTATCTAACATAGTATTAAATGAATGTGCTAATTCACCAATTTCATCCCCACTATTAACTCCAGATACTCTTTGTGAAAGCTTATTTTCATTTATTATTCCAACTTGACTGCTTAATTCTTTTACTGGCTTTAAAATTTTCCCCAAAATTAAATATATAAATATTGAACCTATAATAATAATTATTACCATATATACAATTGCAGTTGCTTTAAACATATCTACGGCCTTAACTGTTTCTGTCACACCTTCAGTAGGTATTTTACCTACATCACCCCTATTATTAAATGGGCTTATTAATGAACTTCCCCAATCATAAGGATTTTTGACTCCAATCTCACCATTACCATCATTTATTACTTTATCTTCTGCCATATCTTCTGATCCATAACTAGAATCATAAGTTAAATTATCAGTCCTAGCCATTATTCTACTAAAACCTACGTTTGCATTAAACACTGATACTACTGTTAATACTACAGATATAACAATCATAATTATAGTTGTTATAAAAGTAAGCTTAATCCTTAATGATATATTTTTAAAGGTCATTATCTTCCACCTCATTTATTATATAGCCTGCTCCTCTTATATTAGAAATAATATCACTATCTGAATACTCACTTAACTTTTTTCTTAAATTACTTACATGTACCTTTATAGAATTTGAAAACATACTGGCATCTTCTCCCCAAATATGTTCTATAAGCTCCTCGGTACTTACTGCTCTTCCCTTATTAGCAATTAAATACTCAAATATGGCAAACTCCTTAGGTGCTAAATCTAACCTTTCATTTTTATCTGAATATACAGCTCTAGCAGAAGTATCAATAATCATATTTCCACATTTAATCTTAGATGTACTTTGAGTAAATGACCTCCTTAACAAAGCTCTTACTCTCGCTACTAACTCCCCAAAATCAAAAGGCTTCACAAGATAATCATTAGCTCCCATATCTAATCCCTTAATGCGATCTATATACTCAGAACGAGCTGATAAAATTAATATCTTTATTTCTTCATTATCTTTACGTATTCTAGAAAGTATATCTAACCCATCTATAGAAGGAAGATTTAAATCAAGAATTACTAAATCATAATTATTAATATATACAAGTTCTAAACCTTCTTCTCCATCACTAGCAGTATCTACTACATATCCAAGCTTTCTAAAACCATAATCTAATGCATTTAATATATCTTCTTCATCTTCTATTATTAATAACCTCATATATATCACCTTCATTATCTAATATTCACATAATATCATATCATTATTAAGGTTAAGGATTAGTTAAATTCTCTAAAAAGTATATTTGCCAAAAGGTAAAATTTATATTTGATAATAATAATTATTAACTATATAATATTATTAAATAATCTTACTGAAAGGATATGAAAAGATGGAAAGAAAAGATTTAAAAGATAAAAAAGAAACTGTTGAGGTTCAAGCACCTCAAAAAATTAAATATCAATGCTTGCATACAGAAGAAGCTAGAGAGTGTACCTGCATAAGAAGTAAGGGATTAGTTTTAAAAAAATAAACCTTCCTTAAATAAATATTCATTTTATTCAATAATCACTCTAAAATGTAAGGTGTGGATTTATCCACACTTTACATTTATGTAGTCCCTATTTATTAACTATAAACATTTTATATCTATAAAAAAAGTATAGTTTAAACAAAAACTATACTTTCATATACTAATCCTGACGTACTAAATAGCTATTTTCATCTTGATCATGGAACGTAAACATACTTCCGTATGGCATCTTCATTATATCCGTAACTTTAACTCCATTATCTTTTAGTTCTTTATATGTAGCATCTATATCATTAGTACTTAATATAATTGATGGATGACCTAAATTAGCATTAGGAGCTTCCTCTTGATTATTTACATATATAGTTATCTTCCCTATTTTGTTTATCATAACATTGCCTCCTATTTTTATTAAATATAGATTACTAAATTTATATTTAATATTTTAATATATTGCTTGGTATTTTCATAATAATATTCTTTAAACTTTTTTACTACAATTATTTTATTATATAAAATTTGAGGATATCATATAGACACCCTCGATATACATAATTGTATTTAATTATTACTGAGCTGACTTTGCAGCTTGAATTACTGCATTAATATATCCAACAGTATCTGCAAGAGTTGCTCCTGATACAGCATCTGTTACTTCTTCATTTGTCTTAGAAGTTGTTTCTTCTAGTTCTGTTAAAGTCTTTCCATCTACAAACTCTTGAATAGCATTTAAGTTATCTGCAAACTTTACAGTTGATCCAGCTTTTTCAGCCATTGTAGCCGAATACTTATCGCTATTTTGACGTTTTGAAGCTAAAACTTTACCTTCTACTACGTTTTCTGCTAACCCTTCTGTACTATTTGCAACACCAGTAGTTCCATCTGCAGCCATGAATTGATATTCATCTATGTATGATAATATAACTTTATCTTTATCAGTTAATGCTGAAGCTACAGCAAATGATTTTGTTCCATGAGCTGCAAAATATGTTTGAGATAATTTTAAATCTTCAACATTTCCATCAAATTCAACTCCTGTTGTTCCTTCCGCTTGCTTTGCAGCTTCTAAAATTGCTTTAATATATCCTGAAGTATCAACTAATGTTGCTCCTGTTACGGCATCTGTTACCTCTTCATTTGTCTTATTGTTTACTAAGTCTTCTAATTCAGAAATTTTCTTTCCTTTAACAAAATCTTGAATAGCTGCAAAGTTATCAGCATACATAACAGTTGACCCAGCTTTTTCAGCTATAGTTTTAGAGTATGACTCATTATTTTCAATCTTTGAAGCTAAAACTTTACCTTCTACAATATTATCAGCCATTCCCTCACTATTTACTACTCCTTGAGCTGAATCTGCATTCATGTATTGGAATTCATCAAGATACGCATCTACTATTTCATCTCCACTAACTACTGCTGTTACTAAAGCAAAAGCCTTTGTTCCATGTGCTGCAAAGTTAGTTTGTCCAATCTTCAAAGTAACCTTTTCTGATGGTGTTTCTGTTTGAACATTGCTAGTTGCATCATTTTTAGAACCGTTGCTTTGACAACCAACCATTCCAATTACTAAAGCAGCAGCTAAACATAGTCCAATAATCTTTTTTGCCTTCATTTGTAAATCCCCCTAAAATATAATCATTATATTTTTTATTAATTCTTACTACCAAATTATACGACTCTAACATTTATTAGTCAATAACCGCTATTACTTAACTATAATTTTCCACTAATCTTTGATATTTTTTATTAAATGATTTGTTTAGTAATGTTGGATAAGTTAGTGCAATAAGTAGCGTCGAAACTCCCCAACACAAAGGATTAGTATATGTCATACCTGTAAATCCTAATGGATAAATTAGATAATAAGCCGCAAGTGCTCTAATAAAAACTTCTAAAATACCTACTCCTAGAGGAACAATCGCTTGTCCAACTCCTGTTAAAACAAATCTAATTACAAAGTTCACACCTAAAATAATATAGAAACAAGAGGTAAATCTTACATATTGAATACCTAGTCTTATAACTTCACTTTCATCTTTTCCGACAAATAAAATCATAAAAGTTTCACCAAAAAAATAAACTATTAAGGCTGTAATTATACTAATCGTAATAGTAATTTTTAGACAGCTTTTAGCGCCTTGTTTCACCCTATCAAAATCATTACTACCATAATTTTGTGCAGTAAAAGTAGATATAGAAGTACCAAATGCTGATAATATTTGTAGCATTAAAGTATCCATCTTATAAGCAGCTGTATATGCAGCCACTTCATTATTGCCAAGAGTATTTAAAGCTGATTGTACAAATAAGAAACTTATTGATAAAAGTGATTGAAAGAATGCCATAGGCATACCAACTCTAATTTGCTCTTTAATTAATGACATATCTAATTTATAATCATCTTTTTCAAAAGTTAATACATCAAAAGACTTACGCATATAGAAATAGCACAGTATACAGGATATGAATTGTGCTAATACAGTTGCTATCCCAACCCCTGCAATACCTAAACCTAAAGACACTACAAAGAAAATATCTAATACTACATTTAATACTGATGAAATAATTAGAAATACTAAAGGAATAAAACTATTTCCAAAAGCTCTAAGAACTGCTACTTCATAATTATAAATTGCAGTAGTAATAGCTCCAATAAATAAAATACTAGAATAAACTAATGCACCATCTATAATATCCTCTGCAGTATTGATAAGTTCAAATAATGCCCTATTTAACAATAAACCAAGAACAGTAATTATAATAGAAATAGCAATTGTTAAATATAATCCGTTTATAATGCTTTTTCTAGTGAGCTTTTTTGCTCCAGCTCCAAACTTTTGAGCAACTACTACAGATAATCCACCAGTTAATCCAACTATTAATCCAATCAATAATTGAACAACAGGGCTTGTGGCTCCCACGGCTGCAAGAGCATTAGTTCCTATAAATCTCCCAACAACCATTGTATCAACCATGCTATATAGCTGTTGAAAAACATTTCCAATCATTAATGGTATTGCAAAAGCAATTATAACCTTATATGGCTTACCTTTAGTCATATCCATTGTTGATGAATTAGTAAACCTATTTTTTATTGTACTTATCATTTTATAATTCCCTCCTATTTATGGAATTCTTCAATTTAATTGAAGCACTATTATTACCATGCTATAATTAGGATAAACTTGATAGTTAACTATCAGTCAACACAAATTTAAAGTGAGGAAAATTAAAAATGTATTATACAGTAAACGATATTGCTAAAAGAACAGGACTAACGCCTTATACTATTAGGTTTTATGCGAAAGAAGGTTTATTCCCTAATATAAATAGGAACGAAAATGGAGTTAGATTATTCGGTAGCAGGGAACTTCACTGGATTTATTTAATAGAGCACTTAAAAAGAACAGGTATGACTATTAAAGAAATAAAACAATATATTGATTGGGTTACAGAAGGTAATAAAACTATATCTAATCGTCTTGACTTCTTTAAAGAAAAACGTTTAGAAGTAGAACAACAAATCCAAGAGTTAAATAAAACTCTTAATTTCATTGTTTATAAAGAATGGGAATATACTAAAGCATATGAAGCTGGAACAACTGATGTAATCGAAGATATATCTGATGATATGATAACTGATGAACTACGTAAAATTAGAAATACTATTAATATTGAGCGTGAATATTTAGAAGATAAAGGAGCTATATAGATATGCCTCCTTTTCTACTCTTTACAAAGAAAATTTCTGACACTAATTATCCATTACAAATATTAAAATAACATTGTAATAATTTAACCTTCTATTTAAGTTACTTCTGTACAACTGATTCCCTAGTAAGTAATAACACATTAAAAAAATTTAAAAATTCAAACTACACTATTATAATTTCAACCAATACAATTATGTAAAAAAAGTGCAATCTCTCTAAAGAAATTGCACTTTTTATCTATCTTAACTACTTATATATTCACTTAAATAAACTTCCCCTCTCAGATAAGCTGACCCTTCATCTTTTCGAATGAAATCATAACTTAACCTCAGGTTAGCATAAACCTTTTGCTAGCAAACCTTCTCTTCACTTAACGAATCTTTATCATTTTTATCTACTTCATCTGAATCAACATCAAGCTCTGCTTTACCAGTATATAATTGATAGTATCTTCCGCCTTCTTCTAATAGTGAATCATGGTTTCCTCTCTCAATTATTTCACCTTGTTCAAGAACCATTATAGCTTTAGAGTTCTTAATAGTTGAAAGCCTGTGAGCTATAACAAATACAGTTCTTCCTTCCATTAATTTATCCATACCTTCTGCTATAAGTTTTTCTGTTCTTGTATCTATAGAGCTCGTAGCTTCATCCATTATTAAAACTGGTGGATTAGCAACTGCTGCTCTTGCAATAGCAAGTAATTGTCTTTGACCTTGAGATAATCCTTCACCATCACCAGTAATAACAGTATCATATCCATGTGGTAAATGTTTTATAAATGTATGGGCATTTGCAAGCCTAGCTGCTTCCTTAACTTGTTCATCAGTAGCTTTTAAATTACCATATCTAATATTATCAGCAATAGTTCCTGTAAATAAGTGTGTATCTTGAAGAACTATTCCTAATGATCTTCTTAAATCGTCTTTCTTAATATCTTTAACATCTATTCCATCATAAGTTATAGTTCCTGAATTGATTTCATAGAATCTATTTATTAAGTTAGTAATTGTAGTTTTACCTGCACCAGTTGAACCTACGAATGCAATCTTTTGACCTGGTTTTGCAAATAGACTTATATCCTTTAATACAGTCTTCTCTTCATTATATCCAAAGACTACATCTTTAAATCTAACATCACCAGTAAGCTCTCTAAGCTCAAATCCATTAGCCATAGTAGTTCTATAAATAGATTTTAAACTTCCATCAATATCAGCTGCCACTTCATTAACTGGAATCTTCCAAGCCCAGTGTCCTGTATATTCTTCTGACTCCTCTAAATTTCCGTTAGCATCAATTTTTACTCTAGCTAAAGTAACTTGGCCATTATCTACTTCTTCCTCTTCATCTAAAGCGGCAAATATTCTTTCGGCACCAGCAAGAGCTGCTAAAATCATATTTACTTGTTGAGAAACTTGAGCTATTGGGTTAGATACTTGCTTTGTATATTGAAGATAAGATACAAGTGAACCTATATCAAACATTCCTGCAATAGTAAGTAATCCACCAGCACAACAAGTTACTGCATAATTTGTATGAGAAAGGTTACCAAGCATAGGCATCATAAATCCAGCAAAAGTTTGAGCTCCAGTTGAAGCTTTTCTTAGTTCTTCATTATGCTTTTTAAAGTCTTCAATAGCTTTTTCTTCATGACAGAACACTTTAATAACTTTTTGACCTTCTATCATTTCTTCAACATAACCATTTAACTTACCTATATTCTTTTGTTGCATTCCAAAGTAATATCCACTCTTAGCTCCAACCTTTTTAACTAAAAATATCATCAATCCTAAGAATGTAGCTGTTATTATACACATTACCGGACTTAAAACTATCATCATAATTATAGTTCCTATAAAAGTAAGTCCTGAAGCCATAATATTGGTAAAACTATTATTTAAAGCTTCGTTAATATTATCAATATCATTAGTGTAAAGACTCATTAAATCTCCATGTGTATTTCTATCAAAATATTTTAATGGAAGACTTTGCATCTTATTAAATAAATCTGTTCTTATTTCACTTATAGTCTTTTGCGATATATGAACCATGATTCTAGCATATCCATAAGCTGCACCTGCTCCAATTAAGAAAATACTTCCTAGTAAAACTAACATCTTAGCAAGACCTGCAAAATCACCTGGTAATATATAATTATTAACAAGAGGCTTTAAGAAGTATGAGCCTGATACCATAGCAACTGAGTTCATAACTACAAGAATCATAACTAAGAATAATAATCCTTTATGTTTGCCTACATACTTTAATAAAGTTCCTATAGTCTTTTTCATATTTTTAGGCTTTGGTCCTCCTGGTACTTTACCTCCTGGCCCCATCTTTGGACCACCTTGTGGCATTTTATCCTTACTCACGTAAACCCACCCCTTCCTGTTGAGATTTGTATACATCTTTATAAATTTCACTATTTTCCATTAACTCATCATGAGTTCCAATAGCACTTATCTTACCATCATCTAAAACTATAATCTTATCTGCATCACATACAGATACAACTCTTTGTGCAATTATAATCTTTGTAGTATCTTTTAAATCCTCAGAGAATGCCTTTCTAATCTTAGCATCTGTAGCAGTATCTACAGCACTTGTACTATCATCTAAGATAAGTACCTTAGGGTTTTTAAGAAGAGCTCTTGCAATACAAAGTCTTTGCTTTTGACCACCAGATACATTAACTCCACCTTGTTCAATGTGCATTTCATATCTACCTGGTAATCTATCTATAAACTCACTTACACAAGATGATGTAGCTGCGACTTCTATCTCTGCTTCTGTAGCCTCTGCATTACCCCATCTTAAGTTTTCATTAATTGTTCCAGAGAATAAAGTGTTCTTTTGAAGTACCATCGCAACTTCATCTCTTAGAGTTTCAATATCATAATCCTTAACATTAACTCCACCTAAATAAACTTCACCTTCTGTAACATCATAAAGTCTTGGTATAAGCTGAACTAAGCTTGTCTTACCTGAACCTGTTGAACCAATTATACCAACAGTCTCACCTGCTTTAATAGTGATATTAATATTATCTAAATTGTTTTCTTCACTTTCATCTTCATACTTGAAGTTAACATTTCTAAATTCAATATCCCCATTTTTAACTTCCATTATTGGATTTTCTGGATTCTTTATATCTGGTTCTTCTTCTAAAACTTCTAATATACGCTCTGCTGATGCAACTGATCTTGAAATCATCATAAGGACCATTGCAATCATCATAAGAGACATTAATATTTGAAATGAATAAGTCATAAAGCTTGTAAGCCTACCTACTGTTAATGTGCCTTCATTAACCATGTGCCCACCAAACCAAAGAATACCTATGATACTAGAAAATACAACAATTTGCATTATTGGCATGTTTAAAACTACTAATCCAAAAGCACCTTCAGCTGATTTAATCAGATCATCATTAGCATTCTTAAACTTTTCTTTTTCTTTCTTAGCTCTAACAAAAGATTTAACAACTCTAATACCAATTAAATTTTCTTGAACTATAGTATTCATGTTATCAATTTTCTTTTGCATAGCTTCAAATCTAGGTCTAACTGCTTTTATAATAAGGGCTATTGATATAGCTAAAATTGGCATAGATACTAAGAATATCATTGCAAGTTTAGGACTTATTGTAACCGATAATATACAAGCACATATAAGCATCATAGGCGCTCTAACTAAAAGCTTAATTCCCATTGTTACTGAGTTCTGTATAGTGGTTACATCCGTTGTTAAACGAGTAATAAGTGATGCTGTACTAAACTTTTCAATATTCTTAAAAGAATAACTTTGAATCTTTATATATTCAGCTTCTCTTAACTCAGCACCAAATCCTTGTCCAGCTTCTGCTGCAAACTTAGATAGTCCTAATCCAAAGCATAGTGATACTAAAGCCATTCCTACCATAAGTAATCCCATCTTAATTGTGTACCAGCTATCACCAGAAGATATACCAATATCGACTATATTTGCCATTACTAATGGAATTAATAATTCGAATATAGATTCTAATGCTGCACACATTACTCCTAAAATTAAAGGAGTTTTATACTTCTTCATATACGGAAGTAATTTCTTAATCATTTAATTCACCTCTTCTTTACTAACTTTTAGACTCCACCATTAACTTTATTTATTATTAAATATTATTGCTACCTTTAAGCTTAAAATCCTCCTTCTTAAATCTCTATATCAGTGAAGTCTTTTATAATAGGAGATTTTATACTTTAATATAAAATCTTTATAATAACAAGCTAACAATACATAGCAAGCTATGTATTCAAGTAAAAATATAAAGTTACTCATCCATATTATTAATAACTTTATTTAAAAGAGTCCTTAAAGTATTTAATTCGTCTTCAGTCATATTTTTAGTTAATTTCTTTTCAATATAATTAACTCCAAAATCCATGCATTCATGAATAATTCCTAATCCTTTATCTGTTAATGTCAGACTTTTATATCTTGCATCTTGAGAACTTGGGATTCTTGTAATCATTTCTTTTTCTTCTAACCTTTTAACTATTCCTGTCACTGTTGGATTACTTAAATCTAATTCCTTTTCAATATCCTTTTGAAAAATGTCTTTTCCGTTATCTTGCCAACGAAAAATAATCCATAGTACCTTTTCTTGAGTTGCTGTTAAGTTAAATCTAATAAGATTTTTGTTAATATCTTTTATTATTTTATTGTCTATTAGCTTAATAAGAAATCCTATATCATTTCTTCTTTTACACTTTCCCATAAGAATCCTCCAAGAATACATAGCATACTATGTATTTTATATCACTATATTATTAAAGTCAACGGATAATGTTACTCCAAATTATTAACAATTTGATAACTATTTTCTAAACGCTTTTGCTATATCCAACAGTAAACTTTTACACTCCTTTTTAATTTTAATTTGTATTTTTTATAATATACCCTTTATTCTAATGAACAAAAATATTAAATTCTAATTAAATAAAAACTCCATTAATTAATAAAATTAACTGGAGCTTTTCTCTTTCTTAATATACGCTTAATAAACAAATAAATAAATTCCAAACCAATGAAGTATAGCACCTATCATAACAAAAAAATGCCAAATAAAGTGAGAATATTTTTTATCTCTTGTAAATGGAATCATTCCAATTGTATAAATAACTCCTCCAATCAAAATCATCCACAATAATGGCATATTATTTTTAAACCAATCTGGTAGAAATATTAAGCCACTCCACCCAATTATGAAGTATAAAGAAAAATGTAACCATTTAAATCTTCCTGGTCCAAAAATACTAAGCATTGTAATGCCCCAAATAATTAATGCCCATTCTATACAAAAAATTACTATACCAAGTGCATTTCCCCAATATACTAAATATAACGGCGCAAAAGTACCTCCTATCAAAAGATAAA
Organism: Clostridium hominis; assembly: GCF_014287825.1. Classification (NCBI taxonomy): domain Bacteria; kingdom Bacillati; phylum Bacillota; class Clostridia; order Eubacteriales; family Clostridiaceae; genus Clostridium; species Clostridium hominis. The sequence continues at coordinate 156,206 of NZ_JACOOO010000025.1, read as the reverse complement.
TAGAAGAGTAATCAAACCTTCTCCATAAACGTTTTACAGTAGAACCACTTTTAAACGCATGATATAAAGTACTCATTAACATTAAAATAATTAAACTAATTCCGTAAAAGCAAGTTGCCATAATCTTAAGTCCGGTATCCGATTTTAATAAAAGCAAAATGAATCCTGCTATAGCTAGCCCTGCTCCTACACCATGAACTACTGCATTACCAACTTCCTCTAATATTGTAAGCTTTGGTGGCTCATTTAGTGTTTTTATATATTCCTTTCTATTTTCTTTCTCTTTATTCATCCACATATTCTTCTCCCTACATCATATTGAATATTACATATATAGCTATTTAAGCTTAACTCTACCTAAATTATATACAATTACAATTTTATTATGAATAAAAAATATACCTTCCATTATTTAATTTACAACTTGTAATAACATTAATTATAAATTATAATAATATTTCTTAATTAATAAATTTGGCATAGTAAAATACTTTACTATGCCAAATTCTTATATAATTATTTATTACATTTTATAATTTAAAAAATCATCTATATTTTTATCTTTGTAATAAGCACCTACAATAATGAAGGTTATAATTAAAATTACCGTTACAATAATTCCACCTTCAGGTCCAAAAGTTCCTCCATTAAAGAAACTATTACCTATGTTATCCAACTGGTATATTCCCATAACATCGTTTCCGCTTACCTGAAATCCTAATACATATCCTTGGAAGTAATTCCATGTAATATGGAAGCCTATAGGCATCCATACATTACCCGATTTCATAAACATATATCCAAAAAGAATTCCTACTAAAAATAGATTTATTAAAGCTAAAAGACTTATCCCACTATTACCCAAATGCATTGCTGCAAATATTACTGCTGATCCCCCTAAAATTATATATTTATTTCTTGCTTGTTTTAATACTGACATACAGTAAGCTCTCCCAAATATCTCTTCACCAAAACCTACTGCAATAAAAGCTATTAACCCACTGAATAATTCATATGAAATATTAGGCTTTGATAAAGAATTTACTAACCTTACCTCACCTATTAAAAGCAAAACAACACCTACAATAGTTATTGTAACAGCCCCTAATAATAATCCAACTCCAAGTTCCTTATAACCTTCTTTTAAATTTGTTAACCCCATAAAAGTAATCCTCTTCTTTTCAAAAGCTTTCCATATAATCATACTAGATGCTATTAAAGCAAGATTTTGCAATATTATAGCTATAGAAAAGAATAATGGACTATTTTCAATAGCAGATAATTCTACTATGTCGCCCTTTGTTGATACTACTATCCCAAGTATTATCCCTACAAAAATAGATACTACATTCATCAAAGCAAACATTAGTATTAATGTTAACGATATTTTCCATCCACTTCGTACTTCTCCGTACTTATTTTTAAACATTCTCATATAACCACCTCTTTTTATCTATAACTCTTATTATGAACCTTTCATAATAATAATTTTACTATATTTACCAATAAATTGGTATAGTTTTAGATTTATTAATTCTAACGTCTACCCTTCTAATAACCCCCTATATACTACATCCAAATAATTCAAAAGGATGCTAATAACTTAGCATCCTTGATTTTTTAATATCATCTTTTTAATCTTTTATAAAATTTATTCGCTATAAAAATAATAACAACTAAAAATAATCCTATAAATATAAATTTGTTATTATCATTTTTCCCAGCATTTTCAACACTTTCACTTGCTATAGTATTACTTTGCTCATCCTCAATTATATTTTCTTCTATATCTTTCTCATAAGCAATAACTACTTCGTCATTATCCTCATTAATAATATCTAAATCATTCTTATAATTTTCTTCATCATTTATATTGTTTTTATTATAAATGTCTACCTCTTCTATTTTTTCAGATTTATATGAATTATCTAAGTATAATAACTCTATACTTTTTTCTTTTTTCTCTTCACTTATTTCTTTTTCTGTAATATTTTCATTTATATCTCTATTATCTTTTAAATTTTCTTCAGTAGAACTATCTAATTTTAAAGTTTCGTCTTCTGCATATAAATTTACTTCATTATTCTTAACTATAACTTTACATGAAGCAGTTTTATCTAAAATAGTTGCAGTAATGATTGATTCTCCTTCTTTAACAGCCATAACTTCTCCATTATCAACTATAGCTACTTCATTATTAGAACTTTCCCATAAAACTTCTGAATCATTTATGTAGTCTTTTGGATAATAAACTAGATTTAATTTGTACTTTTCTCCAATTTCTAAAGTTATTTCATCTTTATCAATTAATATATTTTCTAAAGAAACTTTAGGTAAAGCTAAAGCCATATTTGGTACTCCACTACCAAAGAACCAATCTACTCCTTTTTCTCCTATATCAATAGAATATTCTTTTATAAAATTTTCAATTTCAACCGGCTTCAAATCTGGATTATTTAGTTTTAACATGGCAGCTATTACTGAAATATGTGGTGCTGCCATAGATGTTCCATTTTTATACACATAACTTCCACCTGGTGCTGCACTATATATCCCTACCCCTGGTGCTGCTACATCTATATTAGGTCCATAATTAGATGTATATGCTTTATTATTATTATTGTCTATAGATGATACTATTATTGCTTTGTCTATATGAGAAGGACATGAGTTTATTGTATTAGCATTATAATTTCCTGCAGCATTTACAACTGTAACTCCTGCATCAACAGCCTCTACAATCATTTCTTCTATAAGCTTTGAGTGAACTCCTGTAATAAATCCTAAGCTTAAATTTATTATATCTACACCAGAGTCAATTGCATATTTTATACTATTTCCTACACTTGATATAGTGCCTCTCCCAATATAATTTAACGCTTTTAAAGGCATAATCTTAATATTACTTATATTTCTTGTAGCATCAGCTATTATACCAGCAACATGTGTTCCATGTCCTTGAAAATCATCATCATATGGATCATCATCATTATTTACAAAATCATAGCCTGTGGTTAATAGCTTGTCCTTAAAAATTGGATGGTTATAATCTATACCACTATCAATTACAGCTATAGTTATTATATTTTCCTTATTTTCTTCTTTAATATACTTACTATATTTATCAATAGCTAAATATTCTATCCCCCACGAGTTATATGTATTATTTTCTTCTTCCCTACCTTCAATTATGTTGTCTTCACTTATATCTATGTACATATCTGGCTCTACAAATTCGATATATTCTTTATCCTTTAACTGCTCATAACAATCAATGGCTTTATCTATTGAATCAAAATGTAAAGTTACTATTTCATCATCAATATAACTTGAATCTATAACACCATAGTCATTAAAATTTATCAATTCATCTGTTTTAACTATTAATGACTTACTTTTAAAGTCATCATAACTATAAATATGATTATGATGACTCTCACTTTCTATTGCTTTAACATTTATTGTTGGAAAAAGCATAAATATAAACATAATTGAAAGTAAAAAAATACCGCCCCTTGTCCACCTTGTCATAATTTTCACCTGATTCCTTATTTTATAAGTATATTTTAATAAAATAACTCATTTAATGTCAAATAAAAAGAAGATCTACTTAGATCCTCTTTTCTTTATTCACACTATTCCTTTAATTTCGCTCATAAATGACCTTATCCATTATAATGAGTTACAGCATCAAAACTTTTTATAAATTTCCAACCATTATAAATATCATTGCTTTCGAATAAAGCTTTCTTGTTAGAACCTTCTCCTTGTCCTAAAGTTAATTTATAAACTCCCTCTTCAAAAACTACAGAATCTATTTTACTTAAATATTGTACATCATCAGTCATAGTATCCCATTGAATATTTATCTCTTGCCATGTTTCCCCTCTATCAATAGTAGCATATAGAATTGGATTATTAGACTCAGAACCTCCATCAAGGGAGACTATTCCTTTTTCAATATCTACAAACTTCAATCCTGTTAAAGTATTACTTGTATTCTGCAGTGGCATATCTTGTTTAGTCCAAGTAGCTCCACCGTCACTTGTAACATATAAAACTTTTCCTTCTCCAGTTCCCATGCTCCAGTCAGTTCCAAAAGCCATATATCCCTCACTATTGTTGATAAATCCAATACATCTTCTTGTAATAGGCTTTTCTAAATCCAGAGTAAAGTCAATATTTCTCCAGTTAGCTCCATCATCTTGAGAAAATAAAATTTTAGGATCCTTACCATAGATAAAAGCAATAATTCCACCTATATCATCAGAAATATAAAAACTATCTTCTGGTATTTCTATTCCCATTCTATAGAAGTCTAATGTCTCATTAATATCTTCTTCTGACAGAGGTATCTCAATCCAATTCTCTCCATAATCACGACTTACTTTTACATTAGGTCCATTAATATAATAATCCTTTTTCATATAATTATTTTTATTACCATATAGATCTTCTGAATTAGCAGGAGAGCAACTATACATAATTCTGTTGCCACCTAAGTATAAGTCAACACCATCAGATAATGTAAATATTACTGCTGTATGGCCATCACTTATTCCACCTTTTCCTGATTTATATTCATTAAAAGTCAATATAGGAAAAACTTGATTATTTCCTTCTTTTATAATAGGTTCTCCTTCATCAGGTTTTGTATTAGCACTATAGCTTACTTCATATTGTGGAAAGTCTAATTTTGAAATTTCCTGGGAAATAGGCAGTTTTTTTAGTTCTTTATCAAGATAAGAAATTTCAGAGTTTTCGTTGAATGTTTGTGGTAATGTAGTACTTATACCTGAAGCTAGGCCTGCATAATTAACTACCTTCCTTTTCGAATCATATGTAAACCTATATGTCCCAATATATTCCTTTGATTCATCATATCCATAAATTAGAAGATTAAAATCATCAAGAATACCTTCCTTAGATACACTCCCCTCAAAACTTTCTATAGATAATGTACTAGGTAAAACAGTATGTTCTCTAAACATCTCTTCTAAACCTCTAAATCCTTGTTTTTGCAAATTATAATCTTTTATCTTAAACTTATTATCTCCTTCGACAAAGGTTTTATCTTTATTTCCACAAGAAACAAAGCCTAATAATAAAATACTTAAAGTCAAAATTCCAAGGTATCTAAAATAACTTCTCATTCCAATCCCTCCTTTATAATTTGGTATCATTGAAGAAGTCAATCTTCTTTCATCACACTAGCGCCTTTTTCCTATTTACGTAAACAAATCCTTTCCTCTGCTATCATGCACTCTTCGTCATTTACGAGGTGAATCCTTTCACTTTTGCTCATTAAACTTATCCAGTGCTTCTATAACTTGCTTTTGTCTTTCCTTTGCTTCTTCATAATGTTCTCCAAGTGCATATGAACTTGGCGCTTGTGGAAGCCCTGCAAGTAATGTACTTTGTTCATAATCTAAATCTATAGGCTCTATACCAAAATAATTATTACTAGCTTCCCTTATTCCATAATTATTATCACCATAATAAATAATATTTACATAAAGCTCTAAAATATCATCCTTACTATAGTTTTCTTCTAAAGCAAAAGCTAGAAACATCTCTGCTATCTTCTTTAAAAAGTTTTGATCGTTATCAAAATATAGATTCTTTGCAACTTGTTGAGTTATGGTGCTTCCACCTTGAAGTAATTCTTTTTCTTTAAGATTAACTAATACAGCCCTTAACAACGATTTAAATTCTATAGCTCCATGATCATAAAACCTTATATCTTCTATTGCAACTATGGCATCCTTAAAAGTATTGCTTATATTATCAATATTTACATAGGTTTCTGAACTCCTAACTTCATTAACCTTATCAACTAAACTTATATCTCCTATAGCTTGTTTGTATTTGCCATATCCTGCTCCTACTATCATAGCTCCTATTAAAATTATCACCGTTAATATAATTCCTATTAAAAAACTTATAAATTTCTTCATACTTATCTCCATATAACCCATTTTTTATCTCTATTTTACCATATTTTTTGTTTTAATAATATTATAGCTATTTATAGCTTTACTTATCTTGGCTATAAGTTCTTTTGCTTCCTCTCCGCCATCTATCAGAGGTATCTCTTCTCCACATTCTACACCTTCTAAGTTTTCACTTAGCTTTCCTATATCTTTTGTTAAAACTACTAAGATATAAGGATTTTTCTCATATATAATTCCTCCATCATGAAAGTATCTATAATAGTTACCAAACTTATGAGCTATAATTTCTCGTTCTAAATACTTATCTATCCTATCATGACAACAGCTTTCTTTAAGCAAATCAATTATTAATGAATACTTATCATCTGAATAGAGCTTATAATAAATTTCCCCTTGCTCTCTTGCTGTAGTTAAATTTCCAACGGTTATATCTTCTCCTGTTAATCTAGATATGTATTCATTAATATCATAACCACAAACTCTATTCAACATATTATTAGCTATATTATCTGAATATCTTAAAGATAACTCTAACGCTTCCCTTACTGTTACTCCGCCTATTTCTTCATTATATTTTAATATTCCTGTACCCTCTTCATAATCTTCCTCGCAATATTCTATGACATCATATAAATTAATTTCTCCCTTATTAACCTTATCTATTACCTCCATAGCTTGTGGAACCTTCGTTAGACTTGCAGCTATAAATCTTTTATCATTGTTAAAATAATATTCTTTACTTCCATCCAACTTACAATAATATATAGCAATATTGTTCTTATAATCACCTGCTATCTCTTCCACCATATTTTCTATATCCTTATTAAAATTTTCAACTTCTATTTCATAATTAATATTAAAACCACTTAAATTTAAACAAAAAAATAATGGGCATAATAACAATTTAAATAACATAATATTACCTCACTTATATTATTTATATAATTATTATTCCCATCTTATTTTACAATACATCATTTAAAGTATATTTTGAAAACTCTTCTATAAAATTTTTAAGTGCTCCTGCGGATATAGCCTTAAGCTTACATCCTGATTGCATAAATGGACATAGTTCCGGTTTATTGAAACATTCAACTATATTTAAGTTATCTTCCGTGAATTTTAAAACTTCTCCAAGATTAATATCTACTGGTTCTAATCCTAATTGAAGTCCACCACCTCTACCTTTTGAAGATATAATATACTCTGTTTTAGCTAACTTATGTATTACTTTTTTAATATGATGCTCAGATGCGTTTAGTTCTTGAGCCAATTCTTCTACAGTACATAATTTACTTCTGTTATTTGCTAAATATATCAATGCCCTAAAAGCATAATCAGTAAATTTTGATAATTGCATTTTTATCTCCTCTTCCTTTGCTATTTCTTCATATTATATCATATAAATTTTTTTATAATTCTATTTACTTAAATTAAAATAAAAAAAGCTATATGTATTCTAAATTAAATTCCACACAGCTTTTTTATCTATAATGCTAACTTTGATATTCCAAAACCATTATGTCTTGACATATATCTTATAGCAATATCTTCTACATAAACTTTTATATTTTCACTTACTTTAACATAATAACCCAACTTTGATTTCTCCATAGATAAAGATTTTTCACTATTATATTATTGCTATGTAGATATATTTGTGATTCAAAGATTTAAGTTAACATATCATATTCATACTGACTTTATTAAAATCTAACTCTTGTATTTTAGCTTATCACATGGCCTTTTTCATCTTATCAGTTTTTACCTTATTTCTCTTCTTATACATCATTCTTTTTTTATGCTTCCATAAGAAACGCTGAAAAATAATCCTTACCCTTTCTGCCATATCTATATCTCCCCTTTTACTATCGATATAAAAATTTATTAATATATCTTAGTATCTATATAAAGTTATTATACTACATTTTGTAAATATTTTCCATATAATATTAATTTTTTATTTCCACCTTATAAGATCCTAGATTTTACTAATTATTTTTCACATCGTATGTAAAAGCTACACTAATCCAAATTAATTATCACTATATTTCAAAAAAATAATTATTAATTTGCTTTTTACATATAAATATTATAGTATACAACTATAAATAAATTTACAAACAATAGAAGGAGTGTTTACTATGTCAGTACATTTAATTACTTATTATATGCAACAAACTCATACTCATCACCATGATGATAACTGTGATTGTAGCGAAAGTCACGATCATAGCAATAGCTGTAGCTGTGGTGAAGATCATACTCACGATCATAATGAAAGCTGTGGTTGCGGTGAAGAGCATCATGAACATGATGAAAACTGTGGCTGTGGTGGAGATCCAGATTTTGATTTAGTTTGTACTATAGAAACTTTAGGAAAATGGGCTCAATTTACACCTACTGGATTCTTAGTAGTTTCAGACTTAAATTCTGACCAAATCTTAGAAAAACTAAGCCCAACTGTAGGTGCTAGAGATATAATATTTGTAACAAAAGTAGATCCTCACGATGTAGCTACAACAATTCCACAATGTAAAGAATGGATACTTTCAGTTACTGAATAATTATAAATAATCCTTCGGTTATTATTTTTAACCGAAGGATTTATTAAAGTTAACTTAAAACTAATAATGACTTCGGTAGTATTACTTTTCCACCAAAGTCATCTCTTTCTCTTTACTTATACAATTTTAATCTAATCCTTTTTTACTCCAATAATTAAACGCCTCTTCTTCTAACTGTTTAAGTCGTGTATAATAATCTGGAAATTCCTTTAAATGTGCTAAAGCTATTTTTCCTGTCAGTATTGGATCATTTTTAGTTACGTTACATTCAGAATACTTTGTTCCATGTTCTAACTCAATATTAACGCCAACTGTAAATTCATCTAAATCAAACTTTTCTTTAGTAAAATCAATCTTCAAAGCTCTAGCTATAAGTGCTGCATCTTCCTTAGTAAATGATGGCTCATTATTAGATTCTCTTTCATACTTTAAGGTATATGATATCTTTTTTCTAATCTTTTTTACTTCAGACTTAGTTTTACTCATTTTAAATCCTAATTAAAATTTCTTATCATTACATCATATTCCTATAAAATACTATTGGTACATTATTCCTAAAATAACAACTTCACTTATTTAAACCTTTATCTTATCACTAATTAACTCCTCTTTTATTGATCCCAAACAATATGTTCTTAATATAAACATTATCTCACTATAATTTTTACGCTTTGCATAAATTGTTTTATTCCCTTTTTCCATCTCTAACTCAATCTTTATTGATAATTTTAAAAATGCCTGCTTTAGTGTAACACCTTTTATCTCATTAAACTCAATAACTTCCCCATCACTTAATAAAATTCCTTCTGATGAAATCCTAGGTTTTAATATAATCTTAGCTATTATTTGTATAAAAAGTCCAACAAATATAATTAAACCTAAATAGTTAATAAATCTCTCATCACGGCTAAGGCTATTAAGATAATCAAAATAATTATTTATCTGCGATTCTTCTAAATAATATTGATAGTACTTTTGTTGTTTATAATTAGAAATGCTAGACATTATAAAAGTTCCAATACATATTATTTCATTATATATAGGTTCTCTCCTTAGGTTTATATAATTTGAATTTATTAATTTACTATTATCAATCCATCTAATAATGTTCTTCATAAATATCATGCCTAAAGCAATAACAGCACATATCCCAGCAAAAAAACTATATGTGCTATTATAACTCCCAAACATTATTAATACACATACTATTAAAATTCCATACAATACCATATATCTTTTATTCATACTACCTCTCACACTAAATTAAATTTCTGATCTACATATAGAATCTTCCTCAATATAAACACAGGAATTTGTCACTAGTATATTTCTTATCTCTGCATATTTCTCTTTTGTGCTTTTTACTATCCTATACCCTTTATCAAAATATATTTTAATCTTTCTTGTATTCCCTATCATAGATGATTCAACTTCAATTTTTTCTATTCTATCAAAAGTAACTAACATACCTTCAGTAAATAATATTCCCTCTGATGATATCTTTGATGGACAAATAAACTTACTTATAATCCCAAATACTATAATTAAAATCATAACAACTATAAAGAGTAATATAATTATAGACAAGACATTTATATTGCTAATAAAATAAATAAAACTATCTAATCCTTCTTTTCCTGTTTCTCTATATATAAAAGCTTTCTCAAGAGAATATAAACTTAAAACGCCCCATCCTAATACAAGAAAAAGAATTATATCTACAGCCATATTTTTCTTTAACTTAATATATCTATCCCCTATAATTTTATTATTTTGAACCCATCTTATTCTATCCTTTACTAAGATTCCAATAAGAATAATAGTGGAAATAATTATAAAAGCAGCTTTTATTTTTTCATTTTTAATATACCCTACACTCATTCCTACAGCTGCTCCTAGTAACCCATAAATAACCCTTTTAACCTTTTCTCTCATAATAATTTTCTCCTATTTATACCTCTATACCATTATTTTCTGAGTATGACTTAATGTTATTTCTGTTTCTATAATATCCCCATTTAACAGCTATAACAATAAAAACTAATAAGATTAAAATTGCTCCCCCACATATCATAAATAATTCCTCTGGAAGAGCAATTATAATTGGGTCAATCCTAGGATCAAAAATCCAATAATCATTTCTAAAAAATATCTTATGAAACATTGTAAATGCCCACGAAAAATCTATAAAATAAAGAACTACTATTCCTATAAAGAATATTATTAATAGATTTGCACTATTATTAAAGTTCTTTAGTAACCCTCTAATATTTATCGAACCCTTTTTATATTTATTAAAAATAAACCATCCAGCTAATGCAATTATAAAAATAGCGACAATTATCATTAAAGCTATAAATATCTTCTTAACTTCATAAAAATGAACTTCGCCATAGGTACTCATAGCAAAATTGTCAAACCTAAGCTTGTCTACAAATGGATTTTGAAGATAATTAATCAATCCCCTATATTCCCTCATCAAAGCTTGTTCACTTAATCCTGTTATAGTAGTTAAATCATACTTTTTAACTACTAACTTATATATCCATGTAGAATTTATAATTGTTATTGCAGCTATACATATAGCTGCAATACTTGAATATATTATCCAAGCAAATTTCGCCAAGTTTTTTATAATACTTTTTTCTTTTTTTATTATATTAACATTTGATTTTTCCATACTATCTCCCTATACTTCTTTCATCTGTTAACATAATTATATCACACTTACCACCTTAATCCATTTTTTCTTTAATGATAACATTTACATTTGCCTTGATTATAAATTTTTAATATCCTGGATATTTCATCCACCAATCTCCATCATCAGAATATCCTGTTAACAAATCATCTGCAACTTTAGTTATGACATCATATAATTCTAACTTACTAGTCCATTTTCTAGGAATTTTATTTAAACCTAAATGTGCACCTACAATATTTCCTGTCATAGCTCCTGTACTATCACTATCTCCACTATGATTAACTGCTGCCATTATTGCTCCTTCAAAATCATCCTTATATCTCAATGCGCAAAAAACTGCTATGGCTATTGCCTCTTCAGCTATCCAACCTTGTCCTAATTCTTTTATGCACACTTCGTTACTTTTTTTGCCCATAGATAAATTAATAGCTTTTTTTAACAAATCTACCATTTCCTCACTGTTATAATATTTAGAAAGTTCAATTAATGTATCTTCGACCGAATGAGCTATATCCATTCCAGACATTATACTAGCTATAATATAAGCAAAAGCTCCTGCTGATAAGTGTCCTATAATATGTCCATGTGTTATTGCTGAACACTCCATTCCTTTATTAAAAGCAAACTGTGGTCTATAAAATAGTCCTACTGGTGCTACTCTCATTACACACCCACATCCTTTGCTGTCATTTAAAGGATTATCAACCGTTCCCATTTCCCTATTTCTTAATGCTGTTAAACAGGTCATCCCTGGCGCTCTTTTTACATATAACTCTTTTTGCTTAATTAAATAACCATCATATATATTTAAAGTATCATCTGCTGGATCACCTTGAGTATATAGCCACCTTAAATAGGCATTATATACACATTTTCCAGTTTCACTTACACCTTTGTTATATCCTCTAGTTTCACCTCTTAACAAACCTTCCGCAGTAAATAAAGTCATCTGAGTATCATCAGTTACTTCTGCCCTTCCTCTTCTTCCTATGACCAGAGAACTTATTCCTCTATTCCCATACTTACTTTTTATCTCTTCTAAGGACATAAATTCAACAGGCCATCCTAAAGCATCGCCTATTGCTCCTCCGATTAAACATCCTCTATAATATACCTTTGTTTTTCGCACTAGATTTTCCTCCTTTTTTTATTGAGAGTTTATTAATATGTACTTATATGTCATCTACAGTGAAGAGAAATATCTAACTTTATTTAAGGAAATTATTTCTCTTCACTTTTAAAACTAATTAATTTTTTCAAAAAACCTTTTAATATATGGATATGGAACAAACTCTCCTTTTGTTATCATTTTAAAAATTTCTTTTTTGGTAGCCCATTTAATTTCACTAACTTCTTCTACTTGAAGTACACATTCATTTAAATCTACCTCTTGATGAACTAACCAAACATCACAAAAATTATCACCTCTATCTAAGGTAAACATAACTTTTCCATAATCCATATTAGGTTCTATTCCAAGTTCTTCACCAACTTCCCTTACACATGTTCTATAACTATCTTCCCCTGTTATTGAGGCTCCACTTGTTAAAGACCACTTGTTAGGGTTGTACAACACTGTACTAGCTCTTTTTTGAATTAAAAATTGTCCTTTACTATTCATTATCCAAACATGTACTGCTAAATAATATTCTCCTGGGGTAAGCTTATCTCCTTTTAGTACGGTTCTTCCTAACTTTCTTCTATCTTTGTCATAAACATCCGCATATTCCATTAACAAGCCCCCTTTTTAGTATTATTATTCAGTATAGTTTCAAATATTTCCTATTATTAATCCAAAAACTTAATTTAATAACTTAATTATCTATTTATCCGAAATTCTATACATTAAAATAATAAAATAGAAATGCCTTCAGCATAGATATCAATCTATGCTGAAGGCATTTTTTATATTTCATCTATAATATTATTTGCTAATAGTCGTTTCTCCATCACATTCCCAATGAAGTTGATATTTACATTTTTCGCAAGTTATTATTCCTTCTGATTTAACCTCGGCTCCCTCTGTTACTATCTCATTACATTTTGGGCATATTACTTTATCCATAAACTATTTCTCCTTTTATATACATAACTTTTTTCTTTAGCTTAATTATTGTCCACATTTAATTAATTCTATACTAAGTATATAGAATTAATAGTTTTTATCTTTATAAGGTAAATCTATAATGTCCTGTAATTGGTTGCCATAAGGTATATTTCACAAGCATGTTTTCCTCCCTAACCGGTTGCCCCCCATTATGAATTATGTATGGTACACCATCTTTATTTCTTTTATCAGAAATTATTGCTATATGAACATATTGTTCACCATAAATAACTATGTCTCCTGGTTGCCACTCTTCAATATCATAAGGATCTAAAGTTAAAGCTTCAGCATATCTATCAAAAAACACTTTTAAGTTAGGTACTCTTCTAAAGTCTATATTTTTATCTGGAACACCTTCAACTCTTGGATATAATTCAACATTATCCTCAATATCTTTATCAACCATGTCTTTTAAAGAGTAACCAGCATTTTTGAATGCTCTCCATATAACATCAGTACATACCCCCTCTTCATCAGGTGGATATCCACCCTCATAATATGCACTATGATATTTAGGTTTATTTTTAGCATCAATTCTTGCACCTGTAACTATATCTGTGTAATCATCAATACCATTCCTATTATAATCATTATTACTTTTTATAGTCTCTATACTAAAATCTTCAGCTGTATAACTTTTTTGAGGCAATAAGTTCAAAAAATATAATACTCCTAATATAATAATAGAAATAATAAATATAATCGTAATTGTGACATATTTTATAATTTTCTTCACATTTAAAGTAATAGCTCTCTCCTCCCATGAATTGTTATAACTTTCCTTATTTACATTATATATTAAAATAACGCTTTTTAACGTTACAGAATTATTACAATTTATTAGTTAACAAATTTGCTTATTTTTGAGTATATTTTATTACTAGAAAGTGTTTTAATTAATTATTCATTTGTAGTTTAGTTTACCTTTATCTATTATGTTTTTAATGTTTCTTTTGCTATTTGTAAGTTAAATTTCACTATGTTATAATAAATTAATTTATTTTTAAGGGGGAATTTTTCTAAATGGACGGTAGCCCGAGTGGTAACTTTATTCTTATTTTTATCTTAGTTATGATCAATGCATTTTTCGCATCTGCTGAAATGGCAATCGTATCTATTAACAAAACCAAAATAACTTTATTAGCTGAAGATGGCAATAAAAAGGCCAAGCTATTATTAGGTCTTTTGAAAGAACCTAGTAATTTTTTAGCTACAATTCAAGTTGGTATTACTTTTGCAGGCTTCTTTGCATCTGCATCTGCTGCAACTTCAATCTCATCTAGACTTGCTGATTTTTTATCTAGCCTAGGTGTGCCGTATAGCTCAAATATAGCAATTTTATTAATTACTTTATTGATTTCTTATATCACATTAGTTCTTGGTGAATTACTACCTAAACGAATAGCGCTTCAAAATGCTGAAAAAGTTGCTATGTTTACTGTAATGCCTGTTATCTTTATTTCAAAGCTTACTAGACCATTTGTGTGGTTCTTATCTGCATCAACAAATTTACTTTTAAAAATTTTAGGTGTCAAAACCGAAGGCCTTGAAGAAAAGGTATCAAGAGAAGAAATCAAGAGTTTAATCGAGCTTGGTGAAGAGCAAGGAGCTTTAAATGAAACTGAAAGAAATATGATTGATGGAATAATTCAATTTGATGATATATTAGCAAAAGAAGTTATGACTCCAAGAACAGAAACATTCTGTCTTGAAGTTAAGTCAAGTATTAAAGATAATATAAATACTATTTTAGAAGAAAGCTACTCTAGAATTCCTATATATGAAAATGATATAGACAATATAGTTGGTATATTATATATGAAAGATATATTTTCTAATGTAGTTAATAATGGAATCGAAAATTTATCTATAGAATCTATAATGAGAAAACCTTATATGGTACCTGAAACTAAAAATATAGATCATTTACTTAAAGAATTAAAATCAACAAAAAATCATATGGCTATATTAATTGATGAATATGGTGGTTTCTCTGGAATTGTTACTTTAGAAGACTTAATAGAAGAAGTTATAGGTGAAATTTCAGATGAGTATGATGATAATTATTCAAGGATAAAAAAACTTGACGATAAAAACTATATAGTAGATGGACTAGTTACCATCTCTGATATAAACAAGTATTTAGATCTTAATTTAGAATCTGAAATTATAGATACAGTAGGTGGATTAGTTCTTGAAAGTCTAGGTGTAGTTCCAAATGGTTTTATAGATAAAGAAATAACTATTGACTCTATAATATTTAAAATACTATCTCTAGACCATAAAAGAATTGATAAAATTCAAATTACACTATCATAAAAATTAGAAGTTGCCTTTAAAGCAACTTCTTTTTAATTCATATTACTATTTTTCCTTACTTATAAAATAACCTATAGAAATTAAAAACCACAAAGTTTTAAACAATTTTCACTGTTAAACCTTTGTGGTTAAGACTTTTACCTACTTCTATTAAACAAGCTTTACGCTTATAAATTAATTGTAATCCCTATATTATCATATGTCAATATTAATTATCTTTTATTTTTTTATCAATAAAGTTAACTAGACTTTCAACTTCTCTATCTGTTCTAGTAGAAACCCTAAATATATTAGAATTTTTATTTATACTCATAGTATCCTCAACAACTTTTTCATCATTAAAATCAAAATATTCCATCATATCATACTTATTTAAGACTAATACATCACTTTCAGCAAATAACAGTGGGTATTTTTCAACTTTATCGTCTCCTTCTGGAATACTTAAAACAGCTATCTTTAGATTTTCTCCAATATCAAATTCTGCTGGACAAATAAGGTTACCTATATTCTCAACAAATATAATATCAATATCATCTAAATCAAAATAGTCTAGAATCTCTTTTATTGATAATGGTGCTATATGACATGCCCCACCTAGATTTAATTGAACTACAGCTATACCAAGTTTATCAATTTTCTCTGCATCCACTTGACCAGCTATATCCCCTTCAATAACTGCTATTTTATACTTTTCTCTTAACTTTTCGATTAACCCTATTATTAAACTGGTTTTTCCTGTTCCGGGAGACCCCATAACATTTATTAAATATATTTTTTTCTCTTTTAATATGTCTTTAATCTCATCTGCGCATTCTTCCGTATAATCTATCCCTTGATGTACAACTCTTATATTCATATATATCTCTCCAATGCAATATAATAACCTCGTGGTTATATTTTACTTTAATTCCATAATATTATATACTATTATATAGCCTTATATTTATAAAAACAACTAAATTATTACATAGTAATTATATCTTCTATTCTTAACTTTTTATGGAGGTACTATAATGATCGTTGCTATACTTGATACAAATGGTGCTGGCTTAGGGCAAAGTATAATAAAAAAAATCAAACAAGAAATATGCGCTGATATTAATATAATAGCCTTAGGCACAAATACCTTTGCCACATCTAAAATGGTCAAGAGCGGTGCACATGTAGGAATTAGTGGAGAGAAGGCTATCTGCGCTTTCTGTAAAAAAAATACTGCTGATTGTATAATAGCTCCCATAGGTATTTTATGTAATGGCGAAAAAGATATGGAGCTTTGTCCTTGTATATGTAAAGCAGTTATAAATATGGACTGTACTAAGTATATCCTTCCCTTACAAAGATATAATTTATATATACCTGGTACTCGAGAACTTTCAATAAAAGATATTGTAGATGAAATAATAGACGATATAAAAAGTAAGTTATAATATTATAGACTGTATCAAAGCTAATTACTATTTGATACAGTCTATTTATTTAACTCTTATCTAATATATCCTACCATGTTCATTGCTTTCATTTCTTTCAGATTAAATGATTTATAAAACTTATTATCTACTACATCATCTATATCTGTTATAACCATAAACATTCTTACGTTAGAATATTTTTGCATAATTGTTTTAAAAAGATATGTTCCAATACCCTTCTGTTGATATTCTGGATCAATAATCAAATCTTGTACAAGCAGCACATGTTCTCCATCACCAACACATCTTATAAAACCAATTAATTTATAGTCATCAAAAGCTCCAAGAAAATATAAAGAATTATCAAAAGCTCGTACTAATTTTTCATCATCTTTTAAGTAAGAATTCCAAGATTCTCTTTTATATATTTCCTTTATTTCTTTAATCATTGTTGCGTCAATTTCTTTATAGTTAATCATTCCGCTCCCTCCTTACCAAATCAACTACACCATTTGTAACATAGATAAACTAATTACAGCACTTCCACAAAGTAATACAAGATCACTTAAATGATATCTCTTATGCACAAAGTAAAGTGTTGCTATAGCTAAAATCATAAGAAGTAATGATATAATACCAGCTATTCCTAACCCTGCAGTTACCTTCATACCTTCTATCATCATACTTAACGATGTTGATAGAAGCATACCACATACAACAGGCAATATAAATTGTTTTACCATAATAAGTGCTCTTGAATCTTTTAATGCATCATACCCAAGTAATACTACTATTGAAACTATACAACAAGCTCCTACTGCTACAGACATTGCAAATATAGCTAATAGCCATCCATATAATACTCCACTTAAGCTTCCACCTAAAATAAAACCTACACCTGCTGCTATCTTAACTAGTATAGGTCCAGGAAGTGCATTTGCTATCGCAACCACTTTATTATAAAAGTCTCCAGCATTAACCATTCCACTTTGTACAAATATTCCATCTGCTACTGAAACATAAGCTTCTCCGCCCCCAAATGATGTAACTGTTGATATAGCAACATCCCCTGCAAAAGTTCCTATATTCCCACCTGAAGGAGCTAAAAACATTAATACACTAAATAACACAACTGGTATAACTATAAACAATGCAATTGCAATATATGCTTGTTTGCTTATTTTAAACTTTGATTTTTCTTTTTTTTCAATTTTATTATTATCTCTTACTATTGCATAGCAGGCAAAAATCGCCATAGCTACTATAAGTATCTTTGATATCATACCACTATTAGTAATAAATCCGTTTTTACCATTTATAAATGCAAAAACTAACGAAATACTTGTCCCAATTATTATTGAAGCTTTAGTTCTTATTAATCCTACAAAAAGAATCATAAAAAATGATATTATCATCAAATTTATAGTTGATATATCGAATAGGATAAAGTTAAGTCTTCCTAAATCTTGTCCTAAAAATGATGATATAAGCTGTCTTATTTCTTTTCCACCAGTCAAAATGAACGCCACTATACAAATCATAATATAGTAATTTTTTATACCTTCTTTTTCACCTGTTTTAATTACTTTCAATATGTAAATCAAAAGTAAATTTATTATAAATACAGATATCCCTACTGAAGCAAACTCTATATAATGAGCAATCTTCTCACCTGCTATTGAAAAAAGCGTTAAGAGTACTAAAGTTAATATTACTCCTGGCAGTGTAACTGCATACGCGCCTAATATACTTCCTACACCTCCGCACCTTTCATATCCGGCAACTGCTCCAAGTTTTACCGGAAGTGCTCCTGGTGTAATATTAGCTATAACTGTATGTTTAAGATAATCCTCTTCATTAAACCATCCTTTATCTTCAACTATCTCTTTCTCAACTACTGGTATTAAAGCACTACCCCCTCCAAAGCCAATTATACCAATCTTAAAAAAAGACGCAAAAATGCCGATTAATTTCTTTAACATTTTAGCAACCATCTCCTCTGCAAATAAATCCTCACTCAATCCTTCTCCAATTATATTTTAATATATTTACTATTTTTAGAATTTCATAATATTAGGTTTTATTGTTAATATATTAGGAATTTACAGAATAAAAGTGAAAAGTCGACTTCGTCGAGGTGAAAAAGCTACTATGTAGCGGGGAAAAGTTAACTACGTTAAGGGGAAAATGCTACTATAGTAGCAGAAAAAAGCATTTCATCTCGTTAGAGATCTTTTCCCTATTTCCATAGGCAATGTTTTCTCCTCAACTTTAGTTGTCTTTTCCTCTTTGACGAAGTCAAACTTTTCACCAAAGTGCTTCACACTTTATTTATTTTAGATATCTAGCCTTCATATCTTCTAAAGTAACCTTTTCTATTTTAGGAGAATATCCTACTGACCCAAAGTGTACAGTAAGACTTCCTAATATCTCTTTAACTCCTCTTTCCATAAGTTCAACTATTGTCTTAACATCATCACTTGGAATTTCTCCACTTGTCATAGTTTCCATTATTGGAGTTAAATACCCCCTTGGATCAAACCCGCTTGGTTTTTCAGTTAATATTTGATATATCTCTTGTAAATACTCTACTTCTCGCTTTTCAGGATTATTATAAAAGTATTCTCTTATATTTCTTGTTACCGCAAGTCTTATATCAGTATCAACATTAATCTTAGCTATTCCACAAGGTATAACCTTTTTTATTTCATCTACAGAAATACCTCCAGCATTTTTAATATCTCCACCATACTTATTAACTTCATCAACTATATATTTAGGAACTGTTGATGAACCATGTGAAACTAAAGCTCCTATAATTCCTTCGTGTCTTAAATTTTCCATAGATGCTATAGCTATTTCTTTTCTTAGCTTAACATTCTTTCCTTTATTAGCACCATGCATAGTCCCATAAGATATAGCTAAAGAGTCTACTCCTGTTCTTTTGAAGAATTCAACAACCTTTAATGGATTAGTATAAGTTGATTCAGCTGAAAATACATTATCTTCTACTCCAGCTAATACTCCAAGTTCTCCTTCAACTGTTACTCCTCTTTCATGAGCATAGTCAACCACTTTCTTTGTAAGAGCAACATTTTTCTCAAAATCTAAGTGAGAACCATCTATCATAACAGAAGTATATCCTGCATCTATAGCTACTTTAACAGAGTCAAAATCCTTACCGTGATCTAAATGAATAACTATTGGAATCGGAGAATTTTCTCCATATTTTTTCACTGCATCAACTACTCTCTTTGCTCCTCTTGCTTTATCCTCTAAAGTAGAGTTAAGAAAGTCACATCTCCCCCCCATAAAGCCATTTGCAAAATCAGCTCCTTGAATTATAAGAGGTGACCTTAAAATTTCATGAATTTCTATAGCAGCTTTTATTTGGTGTACTGAATTCACATTATATGCTCCTTGAGCATATCCGTTTTTAATACAGCTTTCTAAGACTGGTCTTAATGGCATTATTGGCATAACTTATATTTCCTCCTCTTTCATAGCAAGATGAACTGCTGCTGTTTTAAATGTTAATGGAAGTGCCAAAATATTGGGGTTATCTCCAACATATTTTCTTGCATCTCTTAAAGCTTCTTCAAAGGTAGCCCTAGTCTTCATTCCCATTCCTCTAGCATATCCAGGCTCTTGAGCACCTACTATATATATTGCTGATGTATTCATTTCTGCAATATGTCCACAAGATATCATTGAAAATGCATGGAAAGGATGGTATGCATAAGCATATCTATATTTATCTATATATTCTTTTTTAGTTGCTAAATACTCACCGTATTGATTTAAATCTGGTAATGTATTTGCATAGTTTTTTTGGAACATTTCATAAACTTCTCTATATGCTGGGAATTCTTCATCATGGAAATATCCATTACAAGTTGAAGAACATATAACAACACAGTTATCGCTAAGTATCCTCTTATGTCTTATAATTTGAGCTGATATTGCTTGCATCATAAGAATTGGATTAGTTCCCATACCATTACCATAGTGGAAGAACTGAGGCATACCAAAGACTAGAACATCATATTTCTTTTCTGCCCAATGCACATAAGTACGTTTATTAGCAACCTCCCAAGATAACTTTTGAATTTCCTTTGCATATCCTGTAAATACATCTATTTGTCTTGAATTACTATCTAAAACTGCATCACAAGTAAAGAACTTTTTACCCATACACTTTTCCATATGTTGTCCAATTTCATCAAACTTAGTTCTCATTAAACTCTTATTGCTAACCGGAGTAAAATCACTTCCATGCATTACATCTGGTACATGATGAGATGCTATACTTCTCCAATGAGTTATCCCAGTTGAGCAGTGTTTATATCCTCCTGAATATCCTCCATATGGGTTGCCTTGAGCATGTCCAATTAACACTGCTAAATCTGCATCAAAAACTTCTTTATTCATTATTACCTTATCACCACGCTCTGTGCATCCAAGATCAACTAAATTATCATAATTTTCACTATCGTGATTAACTATTTGTCCACTATACCAAAAAGCATTAAATACTTTATCTCCTAAAATCCCCCTTATTTCTTCCTTAGTATTTTTTCTATGAAGGCCATTACTGCAAATAAGCTTTATATCTCTCTTTTCAACTCCAGCCTTTAAGCATTCATCTATAATTATTGGAATAGATACCTTTCTATGAGCATCTTCCTGAGTTCCGCCCTTAACTCTATCAGGGAAAACTATAACAACCTTTGAACCTTTTTTTACTTGCTCACTTATTGGTTCGATTCCTATAGGATTTAAAATTGATTCCCTAGTTCTTTCTTCTATATTATCCATTGGTTCAGGATCCTTAACTGTAACTCCTGGTATAAATACATCAGTACTATCTGGTAAATTTGCTTCCATAACTCCATGACCATATTCAAATTGTAACTTCATAAATTCTCCTCCTAAACTTTATCCATAATTATATTTAAATTTATTTTTAACCCTTACTTAAATACTTCTCAATTGACAAATTCAATTTTATCACTTGCTAGAGGCACTTTCCCCATAAACTCTGCTGGCTAATTATATTTATCTATAATAACTCTTAAATCTTCAACACTAAATCCTATGTCTCCAGTAAACTTAGTAAGTGCCACTAGTCCACCATCTATAGTTTCTATCTCAGATATCATCTTTGCATTTTCTTCTTTTAATCCTCCACCATAGACTACAGCTAGCTCTTTTCCTAAAATCTCTCTTGTAACCTTTTTTATATATGATGAAACAAAAGCTATATAATCGCTATCTGGCGGAATTTTTCCTGGTCCTATTGCCCATATAGGCTCATAAGCAATAACTATATTAGTACTATCTAAATAATCTTTAACTCCGACTAATCCTCTTTCAAGTTGACCTTTTAGTACTTTTTCAACATTAGGCTTAACTTCTTCTAAAGAACCTAACCCTCTCTGCTGAGCAGTTTCACCTATACAAAGTAATACATGCATATTTCTCTTTAAAGCAGCTAGAACTTCTTTATTTATCAAACTATCTACTGCATTAGCTAACTTTTCCCTTAAAACTTCATTTCTAGTTATATTAGATTCGAATGCTTCTATTATCTCTTGCTTATCTCTTCTCTCTTCACAGTGTCCTATTATTACTCCTTTACATCCTATATTAGCCGCAGCCGCTGCTGGTAAATGAGTTGTTAGCGCTCCAAAGTTACCATCCTTTTCTACATCAGTTCTATAAACACCTTGAACTCCTATACCTAATGTTCTTATTCTTTCATCAGGATATCTTTTTAATCTATCAATAGCTGGTATTATATAAGCTTCCGGCAACATATATACAACCATCATATCCTCTAAAGTACCTAATCCAAGTTCTACACTTTTATCCACTATCTCCTCAATCCAAGCCTTTGGATTATCCACATTACAAACACCACCTAAATCCTTAGGTACATCAAACCTTTTAAGATTTACGAATATTTCTCTCATATCTTCTTCCTCCTTTAAATTTTTTCTTTCCTTGCTCCTAAATTAAAGTCTGTAAACTCTTGTATTCCTCTACCTATAAGAGGCTTACACCAGTCTATAAATCCTTCAGTTACATAGTTACCTCTTTCATTTATAAACTCTTTAGGCAACGCTTTTTCATACATCATAACTTCATTTATAGGAATTAATGATGTCTCACACTTATACGGTTCTGTTGAAATTCTATTAAGCCCTACCATATACCCTGTCTTTCCTTCTACTGCTGCTTTTACTGCAGCCCTTCCTGCTTCTATTGCCTCATTAACATCTACTTCTGACTGCATAGTTATTGATGCTCTTCCTAAAATTCCTGGTTTTTCACTTCTAGCTTTTATTCCTAACTCTTTTATAACCAAAGTGGCAAGATGAGTTCCTACATCGCCAAAATAAGTTGCCCTTTCAGTTTTAAATATAGGCTCAACTATAGGATTACCATTTTCATCTTTTAATCCCTCACTAGCAACTACAACTACTCCTCCATATTTCTCATGTAATCTCTTTACATCTGCTAAAAACTCTTCTTTTACAAATGGTCTTTCTGGTAAATAGATAAGATGTGGGGCATCTCCTTCTTTCTTTCTAGCTAAAGCTGATGATGCTGTTATCCATCCTGCATTTCTTCCCATAGCTTCTATAATTGAAACATGTATAGGTAACGACTTAACATCTTCACCAACTTCCTTCACTGATGTTGCCATATATCTAGCAGCACTACCAAAGCCAGGAGAATGATCTGTAATTGATATATCATTATCTATTGTCTTAGGAATACCTATAACGTTTATTCCTGATTCCTTTGCTACTTCGTATATCTTTCCACATGTATCCATGGATCCATTGCCACCATTAAATAAAACATATTTAATGTCATATTTCTTAAACACTTCTAACATTCTTGCATACTCTTTTTCATACAATGGAAATCTTGAAGTACCCAATGCTGATGCTGGTGTTTTAGGTAATAAATTTATTTCCTCTTGTGATTCATCCCTAAAATTTATAAAATTCTCTTCTAATATTCCGCTACTTCCTCCAATTGCACCGTATATAGCACCTATCTCATCATACTTCTTAGCCTCTTCTATTGCTCCATACAGTGATGCATTAATAACTGCTGTAGGTCCTCCTCCATGAGCTATAAGCATATTACCCTTCATATTTAATCTCCCTTCTACCATCTATATATTAGATTATTTTCTCACCTCTATACTGTAGGTGAATAACAATTAATAATCTTTAAATTCTCCCCTTCTAATGCAAAACTTCTGTTATATTCTGGTATGAAAATTTCATCACCTTTTTCTAAAATCATATCTTTATCTAAATAAGTTAATTTACCTTTACCATCAATAACTGTAGCTATACAAAACTTATCTTTCTCTATATAAACCTTCTTATTTATTTCAAGCTTTTCCATAGTAAAGTACTCTTTATATTTATCTCCTATTAATTCAATCTTTTTAAAGTTTTCTTCTAAGGTTATTTTTTCTTTCAAAAAATATCTAACTCTTAGTTCATACTCATTTATCTCTTCATAATTAAAACAATCTAACATTTTTTCAATGCCCAATCCATTATGAATCATCTCTTCTGAAATTTTCATACCATCTAATCTCTGTCTTTCAACTCTCATTGTAAAATCCGTTGGTTCTTGAATTTCTATAACAAGACATCCTCCACCTAAAGCATGAGGTACTCCACCAGGAATAAAAATTGTATCTCCCTTATTTACATAAATTTTATGCATCATACTAATCATTCCTTCTATATCTTGTTCTAGAAACGCTTGTCTCCATTTCTCTCTTGTTACTCCTTCTTTGAACCCTAAATATATATAAGCCCTATCCTTTATATCTTCTCTTATATCAAGTATGTGCCAAGCTTCGGTCTTTCCAAAATCTGAATTTAAATACTTTTGGGCATAATCTTTATTAGGATGAACTTGAATTAAAAGCCTACTAAAAGAATCAATAAACTTTACCAAAACAGCCATTTCTACTCCGAAGCTCTTTATATGCTTTTCACCTAAAAACTCCTTAGGATATTTATTTATTAAATCTTTTAAAAGATAATCCTTATCATTAATAACACACTTACTTAATCCATAATTACTATCTTTTTTATCATTAAAAACTTTAGTTGTAGATGCAATCCACGATTCTGACATATATCCATCTCTTGGACTTTTTACTAATTGCAGCTTATCTAAAAGGAATCCTCCCTTAAAAGGTCTTTCTATTCTATTATGCTTTAACTTTATAGGTTCAATAGACAACATCTTTATTCACCTCTATGCATTTTCAAATAAATGCTCTATATTTAACTCTCTTATTTGTTTTACTATTTCCTTAGTTCTACTTAGTCCAAACTTCTTTAACAAACTTTTTATTTGAGTTTTTACAGTTACAACTTCAACACATCTTATCTTTGCTATCTCATCTATTTTCTTATTTTTTAAGAATAATTTAATTAACTCTCTTTCAGCAGGAGTAAGCTTTGATATATTATTTATAAAAAATAACAAACTCTTTTCAGTTCTACTTAATCTAAAAAGTTCATCTCTCATTTTAGTTTGTATTCTAGCTTCTAAAATCGGCTCTCCTTCATAAGCTTTTCTTATATGCTTCAAAATAGTATCGTACTCAGCAGACTTAACAACATAATCTACAGCTCCACTAGCCATAGCAGTTACAATCATCTCATCAGTATCATGAGCAGTTAAAAAAATTACAGGAATCTCTGGATCAAACTTATGTATTTCCTCTGTAGCTAAGATACCTGAGTTTAAAGCATCCATCTCGATATCCATAAGTATAATATCTGAACTAACCTCTTTAGCTAATTTAACTATTTCAGCCTTTGTATCAGCAGTGCCTACTATTTCCATATCATCTTGACTTTCTATAAGTTCACAAAAATCATCTCTTATGATTTCAAAATCTTCTGCAAGTAATATCTTAATTTTAGACTCCATATTTCCCCCTCCAGATCTTATCTACCATACTTTGGAAGCATAATATAAAATGATGTTCCTTCACCTATTTTGCTTTCCACCCTTGTAAATCCAAAATGATACTTAGCTATTTTTCTTACATAATACAATCCCATCCCCCAATTTTGATTAGTATTTTTATCTGTAAAAAATGGTTCAAATATCTTCCTTTTTAATTTATTATCTATACCTATACCATTATCTTTTATAACAATAACGTTATATAACCTTTCAGATTGAATTATAATCTTAAGCTCTTTTCTCCTATCATCTTCACACCTTAGAAGTGCCTCATAGCCATTAACCATTAAGTTATAAACTGCCTCACTTAAATGATTAATATCTGCTAATATTGTATTATTAGCCTCATATTTAACTTCAACATCTTCTGTTGGATATTTTTGCGCAAACTTTCCATATGACCTATTAATTACCTCCTCTATTTCAATAGGACATAAGTTTATACTCTTAGACTTAAAAGATTTATGAAGTTCTTCCATTCTCTCTGTCATCTGCTCTGTTAAAGAAGATAGTTTTCTTGAGTTATCTCTTAACTTTTCAATATCTATGTCATTTATATCCTCTACATTAACTAAATTATTTATATTTCTACTTAAAACCTTAAGGGCTATAAGTTGATTTTTAATCCCATGTATAAAAATACTAACTACTTCACCTGCAGTATTTACTTTTCTTTTCATAAGCTTGTCTTCATCTTTATCATCATAATTAATATGAGTATTAACTAAGTTTATAGCTCCGAAAATTAATAATGCAGTAACTATACTAGAAATTATTATCCAAATTGCAAAGGGTATTCTCGGATTAATATAGCTATATTTTCCCCAAAGATACTGATATCCATAAGGTTGATAAATATATACTGGACTATCTATCGCAAATAATATATAAAATATAGTTATACTTATTTGAGCTATAACTATATAAGCAAACTTACGCTTTATGAATCCTATAGTTATTTTTCTATACTCATGTATAAATAAAAATAATGCTATCCCTATATATATAAATATCCAAAACAAAGTTAAATCATTTAAAAATTTTTGTAGCTGTAAATGGCCTTTAAACCATACCCTATAGTTAGCTGGATAAAATATAATAAGAAAAAATATTGATGGCAATGTAGCTAATTTGTAAATATACCTATTACTTCTAACCCATTCAATCATTGAATAATTAATAGCTATTAATAGTAAGAATAATGGAAAAAGACACCTTCCTAATACTACTAAATATCCGATTGTATCTAATGATATCGCAGTAAATCTTAATCTATGTTGAATAGCTTTAGTTATAAACAGAAATATTTGCTGGTAACTAGATAGTCCTCCTGATTTTGCAAAAAATAAAATTAATCCTATAAACATCAAAATGCAGCTTATATATAATCCTGCTATAAGAAAATATAATTTATTTCTATCTAATATAATAATTGATACAGAAATTATTGCTAAAAGCATTAAAATTATAATTAACATACACAATACCCCATATTATTCCAAATTATATAATATATTGTAACATCTTTCTAAAGGTTTTCATATGTTAGTTATAAATTTAGCACTTTATGTATTAATATAGAGTATGGCTATTAACCACACTCCATATTTAAATATTATTTATTAATTTAATCCTTCATAAGCTTCAATCATTATGCTTGAATCAAAGTAATCTGTTACTGGAACTTCTTTTTCAAGCTTTCCATCTTTTATGAATAAGTCTTGTTGTGCTTTATACCATTTTTCAACTTGCCCATCTTTACATCCATCATATACTTCTTTAGAAGTTAACCAATTACCTTCTCCAGTAGCTGCAAGAATAGTAGCCTCTTCTACATCAATTAATTTTGCAACAAGCTTAGCGCTTTCTTCTACATTACCATTTCTATAATCCATAGCTTTTAATAAGCCTTTAGTAAATCTAACTAAAAGATCTCTGTTTTCACTAGCATACTTTTCAGTAACAACCCAACTCGATGGGAATACAAAGCTTTCTATAAAGTCTGCATTACCAGCAAGTCTTATTATATTATCAGCACCTAATTCATCCCTAACTGTAATAGTATATGGTGACCATATAGATACAGCATCAACTTGTTTAGATACGAATGCAGTAACAGCACCTGCCATTTCCATATTAACTACATTAACATCATCCCTAGTTAAACCTACTGACTCAAGTGCCAAGTTAAGAATAACTTCTCCTGATGTACCTAATTGTGTTGCTATAGTCTTTCCTTTTAAATCTTCGATTTTTGTAATTCCTGACTCCTTATTAACTAATAATTCATCAGCTAAACTTGTACAATCTAAGGCAAACAACTTAACTTGGCCTTGACAAGCTAAAAGATGGGCACCATGTCCAATATATCCAACATCTATATCACCTGAAACCATAGCTGAAACTTCTGGTGGCCCTGCTGTAAATTTAACTAACTCGATATCAATTCCCTGCTCTTCAAAATATCCTTTTTCAATACCTGTAGTAATTGCAGAAGCTCCTCCCATATTGGGATGGTAAGCAACCTTCATAGTAACTTTTTCTAATGGTTTTTCTGCTTCTACTTCACCATTGGTTTCTTGATTTTCTTCTGTTGATGGCTTTTCTGTACTTTCTCCACTCTCTTTATTAGAGCTTGAACATCCTGCAAATAACCCTGTTGCAATTACCCCTACCGCTAATAAACTTAATAGCTTTTTAATTTTCATTCTCCTTTTCCCCCTTAAAATACTCTTTGTTTTTTTATTTAGCATACTCAAGATACTCATGGTATACTTGAGCCCAAATTTCATTTTTTAATTCAATAAATTCTGGCGTCATCTTTGTTTCTTGATTTCTTGGGTATGGAATGTTTACATCAATTACAGACTTTATACGTCCTGGTCTTGCACTCATAACTATTACCTTAGTTGCTAATATTATGGCTTCTTCAACATCATGAGTTATAAAGAAACATGTCTTTTGTTCTTTTTCCCAAGTATCTAATAACTCTTGTTGAAGTTGAGTCCTTGTTTGTGCATCAAGAGCTCCAAAAGGTTCATCCATAAGTAAAACCTCTGGATTAACTGCATAAGCTCTTGCTATTGCAACTCTCTGTCTCATCCCCCCTGATAACTCTTTTGGATATGAGTTAGCAAAATCCTTAAGACCAACTATATCTAAATATCTTGCTACAGTTTCATTTATTTCTTTCTCTGGTAATCCTTTTAGCTTTAATCCAAAAGCTATATTTTTTTCAACTGTTAGCCATGGGAATAATGCATACTGTTGGAATACAACTCCTCTTTCAGGACCTGGCCCCTCAACTAGGTTACCATCTACATAAACTTCACCTGAAGTTGGAGTATCCAAACCTGCCAATATATTTAAAAGAGTGGATTTCCCACAGCCTGATGGTCCAACCACACATATGAATTCGTTTTCCTTTATTTCAAAAGAAACTCCATTTAATGCAACTACTTCTCCTCTTCTTGTGTTAAATACCTTTTTAACATTATCTATTTTAACTTTTACGCTTGGTGTGTTTCCTGCCATCCTGTTAGTCTCCTTTCTAAGAATTTAACGAACTTTTCTAAAGTAATCCCAATTACTCCTATTATAACTATTCCAAGTAAAACTATATCCATTTGGAAATATAAACTTGCTTCTTGAATCATTGTTCCAAGTCCAGCTTGAGCTCCAGTAAGCTCTGATGCTACTAAAGTTGTTAATGCTGCTGCTAGTCCTAATCTTATTCCTACTAAGATAAAAGGAAGAGATGCAGGAACAACTACTTTTAAGAATATAGTTGAGTCTTTAGCCCCTAAAACTCTTGCAGCCTTTATAAGTGTTGCATCAACATTTCTAACACCTTGATAAATTGATACAACCATTACTAAAAACGAAGCAATAAATATAACTATTATCTTTGATGATTCACCAATACCAGCTCCAACAATTACCAATGGTATATATGCTATTGGTGGGATAGTTCTTATAAACTGTATCCAAGGTTCCACTATATTTCTAAATACTTTGTACCATCCCATTAAGAATGCTACCGGAATTGCTGCTATAAGCCCAAAAGAAAATCCACCTAAAACTCTAAATAAACTTTTACCGATATGTGTCCATATCTTTCCTTTTTGCATTTGAGTAATTAATGCACTAATTACTTCTGTTGGTGATGCAAATATAACTCCTCCTGCTTCAGTCATTGAGATAAGTTGCCAAACTAATATTGCTAATAAGAAAGATATAAGCACCCAAATCCTATCATCGATCTTATTTATAATTGTTGAAAATTTGTTTTCTGAGCTTTTACTCTTTTTAACTGTCATATCCATAACTATCCTCCCTTTTAATTATACTGACCCCTTTTGTAAACATTTACCTTATGGTTTAATTTTACAATTGCATACCATTTGGGACAAGTATGATATTTTATCATACTTTCTCCCCTAAGCTATTTTCCTAATCTTTCAAACATTCTCTTCTTATAATTTTCTACTCCCATCTGATCAAAAGGATTAACTCCAAGAAGCTTGCCAGATGCATAACAGCTTATTTCAAACCAATAGAATAATTGTCCTAAAGAGTATGCATTTAATTTTGAAATATTAATGTTAACTATGGAAACTCCGCCATCTTTATGAGCTTCAATAGTTCCTTCATATGCACATCTATTAATACCATCTACTGTAAATGAATTAAGGTAGTCAAATTTATCCTCTATATTACTTTTAGGAACATCTATATCAACATTATTTTCTATAACATCAATAAATGTTTCCATTAAATTTCTCTTTCCAGATTGAATATATTGCCCCATAGCATGAAGGTCTTCTGAATAATTACATGAACTTGGGAATAGTCCTTTATTATCCTTTCCTTCACTTTCTCCAAATAACTGAACCCACCACTTTCCAAAATATCTTAGACCATGCTCAAAATATGATAATATCTCTATATCTACATCTCTCTCACTTAGATAATTCCTTAATGTTGCATATATAAAAGCTTCATTTTTATCGTAAGATATACTCTCAAAATGCTCTTTTAAAGCTTTTGCCCCACTTAACATTTCTCTAATACTAATACCGCTAACTGCAATAGGCATAAGTCCTACAGAGCTTAAAACAGAATATCTCCCACCAACCTCTACTGGAAAAGGTAAAAAAGTATATCCTTCTTCTATGCTAAGCTTATAAAGTCTTTCTCCTATTGTTCCAGTAGTTATTATTCTCTTTGACATTTCTTCTTTAGAATAAACACTTTCCATATAACTTCTAAGTATCCTAAAACCCAATCCTGGTTCTAAAGTTTCAAAGTTCTTTGCAATAACATTAATATAAATTGATTTGCCCTTGATTTTCTTTAACATATGATTTATATAGTTAGGTGATAAATTATTTCCCATATAAATAATCTTAGGATCCTCTCCTTTATATAGAGCTTCTATGGCAGCTCTTGAGCCACCATTTGAACCTCCTACACCAACAACTATAAAAACATCGGCGTTTTCTCTTATTTCTTTAGCTTTTGCTTCAATTTTCTTAATAAGTTCTTCCTCTTGAAGCTTATCAATATCCATCCATCCTAAAACCTTTTCTTTATCATCTTTATACGAACATATTATAGGTTCTAAAATCCCTTTACTCTCATTTAAATACTTTTCAAAGCTCTCACTACTAATTATTTCTTTAATATAGCTTGTATCTAATGAAATATTTATATTATCTCTCATATACAATTTTCCCCTTAACTACTGTACAAATTGGAGTTAACTTATTATCTAAAATAACAATATCCCCATCCTTACCTACAGCTATTTCTCCCTTATTATCTAAACCGAGTACATTAGCTTGATTTTTAGTTAAAAATCTAATTACATCTTCTAACTTTCTGCCTGTAAATTTAATTAGATTTATTAATGCTCTATCCATAGTTAATGTGCTTCCAGCCCTTGTTCCATCAGAAACTAGCTGAGCATCTCCTTCTTTAACAACTATGTCATTCACTCCTAGCTTATACTCCCCATCACTTAAGCCAGCTGCCATAATAGAATCAGTTATTGCTAATATTTTTTCATCACCCTTTACTTTAATAATAAGTCTAACTATTCCTGGATGAAGGTGGAATCCATCACATATTATTTCTGAGTAAATGTCAGATTCTAAAGCAGCTCCTATAGCTGATGGTCTATGTTGATGAAGTGTTCCCATTGCGTTAAACACATGAGTTGAACTTGTAACTCCAGCATTTATACAACTTAAGCACTTATTATAATCTGCTCCTGTATGTCCCATGGAAGCTACTATGTTATTTTCTCTTAAGTAAGCTACTAATTCCTCTACCCCTTTATTTTCTGGAGATATAGTCATATATTTAATATTATTTTTACTAGAATTTATATAATCCTTTATATTTTCGATAGATGAATCTTGAATTAAGTATTCTGGCATGGCACCTTTATATTGAACACATAAGAATGGCCCTTCCATATGTATTCCTAAAATCTCTGAGCCATCTGTACCTTCTTCCTTTGCATCAGCAATTTCACTTAATAATTTACACATAGTTTCATGAGTATCTGTCAAAATTGCTGGTAGAAAGCTTGTAACACCACAACTTGCAAAAAACTTACTTAACTTATTTAAATCGTCTTTTGATGCATGATTAATATCAATTCCATTTCCTCCATGAGTGTGAATATCAATAAATCCAGGAACTACAACTTGTCCATTAGCATCTATTACCTTTAATTTATTTCTATCAACTTGAAAATCACCAATTCTACTTATAGCTCCATTTATTATTTCTAAATTTCCTTCAACGTACTCTTTTCCTACTAATATTTTTCCATTCGTAATAATTAAACTACTCATAAATTCACCTCATTAAACTAGTATGGCATCTTTGCTGCATTTGAAGTTAGTGTTATTTCAACATCAGCATGATCTCGTAATAAAGATAATGGACACGCTGCTGTTCTTTCTCCAAATATCCCTTCCCTAACTATTGCTCCATGCCAATCTCTAAAGCAATATAGTTTAATCTTTCTTGCGCTTAAAATTTCCTTCATCCCTATTGTAATACACATCTTAGGCATATCTTGAATAGCTCCTCCTAAAGAGCCAACTGCATTAATTGTTCTAGTTTCTCTTGAAATATTTAATACTCTTGTAGTACGATTTTTAAACTCTTCAGCTGTACACACTTCATTTGGTTCTGGTGGTTCATTAAATGCTATATGTCCATTTATTCCTATTCCACCAAAACATATATCTACTCCACCTAACTTTTCGATTGTTTCCATAACTTTTTGCTCATTCCCTACCTCTGGGAAAATCCTTTGATTTTCTGGCATTACCAAATCCGAATCTATCTTTGAGTAAACTGACTTTTCCATAAATCCTCTAAAGCTTAATTCATGATCTTTCGAAATAGGAGTTTTTTCATCTATCATATACTCGTCCATATTTATAAACCACACATTTTTCAAACTTATCTTATTCTTATTTACCAATCTAACAAAGATCGGATATTGACCTGTAGGTCCTACTGGACATATAAATACCGTTCTTCTTCCTTCTTTATTATTTTTATTTATTTCCTCTATCATTTCTAATGCCATTTCATAAAACACTTCTCCAGCATCCCCTAAAACCTTTACATTAATAACATTATTATTTACTAACTCTTCAATAGTCTTCTTATACATAAATATCCCCTCCATAAAACTAAATATATCCTATAATAAAATTGTACTATAGTCTCATATTAATAAAAGTAGTAACTTTTTTCATACCTTTTTACAAAATAAAACAGACTAGCTTATACTATATTAGCTAGTCTGTTTTTTACAATATATTATATTTTTATGGAGTATTTCCCTCTGGTGGTATTGTATTATTATTTTGGTTTTCTCCTAAATTAGAGTTAGATTCTCCACCTTCATTATTTCCATTATTAGATGTACTACTATCTTCCGAACCATTAATATCCCCAGGATTATTTTCATCAACTGGAGGTACACTATCATCTGATGGTTCCTCTGGATTAGCTGGTAATTCCGGCTGTACTACTTCCTCTTCAACTGGCTCATCTATTACTGGTTCATAATATTCTTCTTCATAGTAATAACTCTCATCATAACTAGTACCAAAACCATCATATTCGAAATAAATACTTTCATCTTTTTCTGTAGATCTATTTAGTATAAAATCTGGTAAATAATCTTCAAAAATGAAATCATTAAGTATTACAGCATTTTGGTATCTATCCATTTTTATAACCCAACCTATTCCTTCAATCTTCTCATCAGAAGATAGTTCTGGAACTGGTATACTTAATTGTTCTGTAACTAAGCTTGGGAACTTAAATACCGTATAGGCTAAATCAAGACATTCATAAATATCGATATTCGTTCTAATGTAATTAAGCATCTTACTTGCTATACCAAAATATTTAATTGGATTTGTTTTCTGTAGCTTTTCAGCAACTTTAAAAAGAACTTCTCTCTGCCTTTCTGTTCTTTCAAAATCATCTCCAACACCTTTTCTTATTCTCGCATAAGATAATGCTTGCTTACCATTTAATATCTGAAGTCCCGTTTCAGTTACTGGGCAATCATTACCTCCAGTAGCTTCTCCTATGTATTTGTTTAATTCATGTAATTGATATTGCTGAACATCAACCTCTATTCCACCAATTTGATC
Source organism: Clostridium hominis (assembly GCF_014287825.1). Classification (NCBI taxonomy): domain Bacteria; kingdom Bacillati; phylum Bacillota; class Clostridia; order Eubacteriales; family Clostridiaceae; genus Clostridium; species Clostridium hominis. Next base: position 121,417 of record NZ_JACOOO010000025.1, on the reverse strand, counting down.
TATAATAGCTTCAAATCCTACAAAGTTAATCATTACATATTTTTCTATATTAATGTCATAATTATACTTTATAGTCTCCATTACAAGCTCAGGTCCACCTAATGAAAAAGATGAGTTCATTTTATTTTCTCCATAACCTGGTATATAAACTAAAGCATCTCTATAAAGTGATGTTAACTTAACTTTTTTATTGTTGCTATCTAATGTTGCTATTATCATTGAATCTGACCTTTGATCTCCTGAATCAAAATCTAATCCATCAACTCCTATTAATAAAACATTAGTAATCCCATCAACTGTCTTATACTCAACAGTTTCTTCTTTTTCAGGATTTTTATTTTCAGTCACAGCTGACTTTTCAACGGGCTTAGTAGCCCTATATATCTTGCTTCTTACATAAAAATATCCTGAAGCAACAAACACTATTAAGGCTAATAATGCTGAAAAAACACCTATTATAACCTTTTTTCTATTACTTAACTTCCTTTTCTTTTTTCTCTTACTATCCTTTGTTTCTTCTGAATCCAAAGTACCCCACACCTCCACATTTCATATACCTTCCATTTTATACTAACTTTATATAAATATACAATATTTTTTTTTAAATTTCAAATTTAATTCACATAATAAATAATTTGTTCGCTACGCTCATAAAGGGAGATATTGCCTTTGTTAAGAGAAATATTTACTTACACAAGAATAAATACCTACGGCATAGATACTAATCTGCCGTAGGCATATTTCTTTAAAATAAATATTAACCTTCATCTGTCCGAAGGACATATTTCTCTACATTTGAAAATATACATTTCTTCGCTGTAGCATATTTCTCTTAGCCTTAGCTAAAATTTCTCTTGTAAACAACGGGAACAATATTTTTCTACTCTGTTCTTAATGCTTCAACCGGATCTTTTTTTGCTGCAATTTTAGATGGAATTAATCCTGCTATTACAGTTAATACCATACTTATAACAACAAGTATAACGCCTCCTTCAACTGGAAGTTTAGAAACATCTGATATATTAGCAACTGACTTTATAATCATATTTATAGGTATGTTTAACAGAACTGTTACAAGGATACCCATTGCTCCTGCTGCAAATCCAACTATTAATGTTTCTGCATTAAACACTCTTGAGATATCTTTCTTTGATGCACCTATACTTCTAAGAATACCAATCTCTTTAGTTCTTTCTAATACTGAAATATAAGTTATTATACCTATCATTATAGATGATACTATTAATGAAATAGCAACAAAAGCTATAAGTACATAACTTATTATATCTATAATAGAGGTAACAGAAGACATCATAAGTCCAACCATATCATTATAAGTTACTACATATTCATCTTTACCTTGGTCAATCTTTTCTTCGTTATAATCTGATATTATATCTTCTATAGACTCTTTAGCTTCAAAATCTTTAGAATATATATTTATAGTTGACGGGTTGCTTAAATCTACACAACCTAATAAAGATAGATTATCTTCATATGTTGCTTTAGTTGAATTATTTTGTTGTTTCATAAGCGCTGATAATTCTTCTTGAGAAAGGCTTGCTAAGTATGCTTTCTCTTCGTCTGTTAATGTAGACATATCTATTTGTGAATTTGTAGAATCATTTTCATCTGTTTCAAACTTTAATCCAGTAAATACATTTACTTCTGGGTTATCTTTTTGCTCTTTTACTATCTCACTATCATTTATATTATTAACAACATATTCTGTTAAATCGCTTGTATATGCTATAGCTCCATTTATTGATGCTGAAACAGCTTCTTCTGAAGGCTTAACTATCCCAACGACCTTTAGTTCTAAAGCATTATCTAAAAGTTTTTTCATATATATAGAGTTTTCACTTTTATCTACCCATATATTATTATCCTTCTCATAATAATCACTATTTAAAACAAGTTTATAAGTAAGATTTAAAATATCTTCATAACTGTAACTAGATACTTCAGTAGTTTCTTCGACTGCTTCTCCATTTTGTATCTTATTCATCTTATTTTCTAACTCAGAATCATCTAATAAACCAATTGAATAAAGATAAGCATCACTGATTTCATTATTTTTGTCTACAACTAAAAGTATTTCATCATAATTTTTTGGCCATGTACCTGCTACAACATCATATTGAGATTCTAAAAGAGTTTGATTTCCTAAAAGCTCTGTCCATACTTTAAATCCACCTGTTGCTCCAGACATTGGTGAATTACTCATACCTCCAAAACCTAGCTTATCATAAACGCTTTCAGGACTAACCTTAACTATACCGTTACTTGTATCTCCCTTATAAATTTGTAATCCTAAATCATAACCATATTGAATTACATTTGCATAATCATCTATATTAGTATTTCCAGTTTCTAAATATTCCTTAAAAGATTTTAAATCATTTTTGCTCATTTGAGCACTCATAGATTCAATCATTCCAGTCATAATATTTCTTGAATATACCTTATCTAAATCATTATTCTCTTCTTCTCTTCCCATCCCCATCATATTTTCCATCATACTTGTCATATCTACAGTCTGACTTTCTATAGATACCGGATAAGATGAAAGCGTATCTTCTTGAACCTTTGCTATATAACTTTTAACACCACTTGATAAAGATAATATAAGAGCAATGCCTATAATTCCAATGCTCCCTGCGAAAGCTGTCATTAATGTTCTTGCCTTTTTAGTTTTTAAATTATTTAAACTTAAAGATAATGCTGTCCCAAAAGACATAGAAGTTTTAGAAAGCTTTCTTTCTCCTCTTTCTTTATTTACCTGAAGTTCCTCAATCCTACAAGGATTAGAATCATCTACTATATTCCCATCTCTTAATTTTATGATTCTATTAGCATACTCTTCTGCAAGCTCTGGATTATGAGTTACCATTATTATAAGTTTATCTTTAGATATTTCTTTTAATAAATCCATAATTTGAACACTTGTCTCTGAATCTAATGCTCCCGTAGGTTCATCTGCTAGTAATATATCTGGATCATTTATAAGAGCTCTAGCTATTGCAACTCTTTGCATTTGCCCACCTGACATTTGACTTGGTCTTTTATGGAGTTGTTTTCCTAATCCAACTCTTTCAAGAACTTCCTTAGCTCTCTTTCTTCTCTCAGTTTTTGATACCCCTGATAATGTTAGTGCAAGCTCTACGTTAGATAAAACTGTTTGATGAGGAATTAGGTTATAACTTTGGAATACAAATCCTATAGAGTGATTTCTGTAAGCATCCCAATCTCTATCTTTAAACTCTTTAGTTGATTTTCCATTAATGATTAAATCACCTTTATCATATTGGTCAAGACCACCAATAATATTAAGCATAGTTGTTTTACCTGAACCACTTTGCCCTAAAATAGCTACGAATTCGCTTTCTCTAAAATTTAAACTTACTCCATCTAATGCTGTTTGCTTTAAATCGCCTGTTTCATATACTTTGTATATGTTTTTTAATTGCAACATCTTTTACTACTCCTCCTACTATTAATTTCTATTTTAAATACTAAAACAGTAAAATAAACTGAAGATAAACTAAAGTGTATTTTTAAATATTATCTATTAATAATTATTAACCAATTATTATTAGTTTATTTTTATATGTTATTTTGCTTATGATATAATAAACTTACTTTTATTTTGGAGGTAATCTATGTTTCATATATTAATAGTTGAGGATGATAAAAATACAAGAAAGCTTATGAACGCTATTATTAGTAATGAAGGGTATAAAACTTTTACTACTGAAAACGGAAAGGATGCCCTTGATATATTAGATAAAGAGCATATAGATTTAATAGTTTTAGATATTATGATGCCACAAATGGATGGATATGAATTTACAAAGACTCTTCGCTCCTGCAATAATAACCTTCCTATACTTATGGTATCAGCAAAACAGCTACCTGAAGATAAGAAAAAAGGGTTCTTAGTAGGTACTGATGATTATATGACAAAACCAGTAGATGAAGAAGAAATGCTTCTTAGAATAAAAGCGCTTCTTAGAAGGTCCTCTATAGTTAATGAAAGGAGATTAACTATAGCATCAGTTGTTCTAGATTATGATACATTAACAGTCAGTCGTAGTAATGATGTACAAGTTCTTCCTCAAAAAGAGTTCTATTTATTATATAAACTTTTATCTTACCCTAATAAAATATTTACAAGGTTACAGCTTATGGATGAAATATGGGGAATGGATTCAGAAACCTCTGATACTACATTAAATGTACATATAAATAGGCTTCGTAAAAGATTTAAAGATTACTCAGAATTTAGCTTAATTGCAGTTCGTGGATTAGGATATAAGGCGGTAAGAAATGATGAAGTGTAAAAATAAACCTAGCTATGGTGGTCTTAGCTTAATATTAACAAGCATAGTATTTATAATAATTTTTTCCACTATGTGCATTATTGGATTAATTATATCCTTTTTATATAACAATAATCTATTTTCACCTATAGATGGACCAAAGCCATTATATATATTAATCTTTATAGCAATCTTAAGTATCATTATTGGTTCTGTTCTAACCTTTATTTTTAGTAAGATACCATTAAAGCCTATAAATAAATTAATAACTGCTACAAAAGAGCTTTCAAACGGTAATTTTGATATAAGAATAAACTTTGACCATCCTAAAGAACTAAAAGAATTATCAAATAGCTTTAATAATATGGCTAAGGAACTTGGTAGCGTTGAATTATTAAGAAATGATTTTGTAAATAATTTCTCCCATGAATTTAAAACTCCAATAGTATCTCTTCGTGGATTTGCGAAACTACTTAAAAATGATAATTTAACTAAAGAAGAAAGAGATGAATATCTAGATATTATTATAAGTGAATCAGATAGACTAGCTCTACTTGCAACAAACATACTTAATCTATCGAACATTGAAAATAAAACTATAAATACTTCTAAAAGTAATTTTGATTTATCTGAACAAATAAGACACTCTATTTTACTATTAGAGTCAAAATGGTCAAGTAAAAATATTGAAATAAATATTGATTTAGATGAAACCAAGTATATTGGTAACGAAGAACTACTAAAACAAGTTTGGGTAAACTTAATTGAGAACGCTATAAAATTTACTAATAAAGAAGGAAAGATAGATATACAGCTTATGTCATTTGAAGATAGTAAAGTCTTTAAAATAAGAGATACTGGCATAGGTATGAGTCAAAAAACTAAGAAGCATATATTTGATAAATTTTATCAAGGTGATACTTCTCATACAATTGAAGGTAACGGCCTAGGCTTAACCATGGTAAAGAAAATAATAGACCTGCATAATGGAATAATTGAAGTTAAAAGTCAACTTAATAAAGGTACTATAATTACAGTTACTCTTCCATTAGATTAATAATAAATTCATATTAGTATTAATAAAAGGATTCAAAATAGACATCCTTTTATTAATATATTTATTATTTAATCATCATCATTATTTTCTATACTCTTTAGTTCATAAAGCACACTAAACATATCTTCTAAATCACTTTTCGAGATATTATCAAAATCATCCAATCTATATTTTATATCATCAATTACTTCCCTTTTATAAGATTTATCTTTTTCTCTAACTATATCTTTTCTTAAAAAATAGCTTGAAATTGTCCCTGTTAATACCCCAAAAAAACTTATTCCAGCAAGCATAAGTATTATAGCAACTATTCTTCCCAAATCTGTAGTAGGGGCAATATCTCCATATCCAACAGTAGTTGCAGTTACCAAACTCCACCAAAGAGCATCTTTAAAGTTTATATTTTCAAAAATAGACATAAAAGTTGCAGATGAAAATATCAATATTACAGTAATAAATACAACAAAATAAAAAACATTAGTTTTAAGTACTCTCCAAATCTTCTTTGCAAAATTATTTATGTAAACAGTAGCCCTTAAAGCCTTGATAGCTTTTAAAAACTCTGTTACTCTCAAAAATCTTAATATTCTAAGGGACATAAAAAGTTTACTAAAAGGTATTATTGTAATTAAATCTATTTTGTTACTCTTTATAAAATCTAATTTTTTTTTGCTTATTATAAGCCTAGTAAAATAATCTATTACAAATAGTACATATATAAATCCATCTATTTCATTTAATAAGTTTAAATTATATCTGCTTAAATTCATTGTCAATTGACATATAGTAATAGCTACAGCAATTAAAGCTAATCCCATCATAATTAACTCATAGTAAAATCTTTTTGATTTTATATCCATAGTATCAGCTCCTCTGTTGTAATTATATCCAAATAAAAAGAGTGTAAATCAAAAGTTATTTTTGCTTTTAATTTACACTGAACACTATTCTATTTTATTTTAAATTTTCCATCTACATTTATTACTTTTATATCTAAAGCACTCATTAATTTTTCCATGCTCTTTACTTGATTAACATATTTTATATTACTCTTTTCTACTAACTTCTCAACCATTTCTTTTATAGCTATTTTATCTTCTCCAGTAAGATAAATCTCTCTCTTTATATATCCTCTATTAATATACGTAATTGTATTCCATATTTGTTCATCAGTTATATTATTAATATTAGCAAGAACTCTGGTAAAGCCCTTACCTCTCATCTTAGCAGGATATGCCAATTTAAAATATTTAATAAATCCATGTTCCTTTTTAGGATCTTTATCACTCACAAATTTACCCAATTGAGATTTCAATGCATTCATAAGATATATAACAGTATTAGTCTTCACTTTACCATTCATTTTATCAATACTATCATAAATTAAATTGTAAGTTTCTTGAACCTTATCTTCATTAACCTGAGGGTTTCTTAATACTTTTACTATTTCAATATATTCTAATACAGTTTTCTTACTCTCTAAACTTTTACCATAGACTCTTTGTAAAAGTTCCTCTGCACTTATTTCATTAATTTCATTTATAGTTAAATCCATTTTAAAATTGCTCCTTTTATATTTAGTTAGTACATTATATCACTTAATTAATTATTAACCAAAATAATATCACATATTTAATTAATCAATCCACATATCATTTATATAAAAATTCTTTCATATATATAAAATGTATAATTATATAAAAGGAGTTGTCATATGAATAATACTATATCTAAAAAGATTAATAACCTCTACACATCCCTTGAACCACTTTGTAAACCATCGAAATTTGATTGTTTTATATACCTCTTAATCCCTCTTTACTTAATACTATTTCTTTTTAAGAAGCTTCCTCCATTTATACCTCATATAGATATGCTTTATGTTAAATTTCTTATAGCTTTATTCGGAGTTACTTATGCTTATAAAAACTTAAGTCCTTATATACGAAATATAACTAATTTTAAAACAACAGTAACTGTTTCAGCAAAATTATTTGTTGTTACTTCAATCTGTACTTACTTAGCTTTACTTGTTGTTGGTCGTGATCCTCAAAATATTGGAAACCTAAGTCTAACTAATACGCAATATTATTTATTACTTTTAGATTTACCTTTTACCGCTATAGGAGAAGAAGTATTTAAAGTTCTTATGCTTTTAGCTTTTTTAAGATTATTTGCTCCACTAAAAAACAATAAATTTATAGTTTCCTTATTATTATCAAGTTTCATATTTGGATTACTTCATATTAATTATAATTACGCTTCATCATTAAGGATAATTTTTGCTATAGGAGTTACAGCAATACCTTCATTCTTATTTTTCTTATATTACAAAAGTATATATCCGTCAATTATTGTTCATTTTTTCTTAGATTTTATGGCATTCTCAAATGTATCTACTAACTATTCATTTATAGTTTTATTCTTTCAATTGGCTTTATGTACTGCTATATCTCTCTTATTATTAAGACAATTTTTTAATTTAGCATTCAATAAAAATAAAAGCTAGGTATCTCCTAGCTTTTTATATTCTCTATTTTAGCATATAATAAAATAAATATATTTTACATAATTTTTAGGAGGTAAATAAATGTTTAAATTCTTTACAATCTTAATTCACCTCATAAACTTTTTTACAATAGTTTACATGGTTTTTAAAGAAAAACGACCTGCTAATAGCATTATAGCTTGGACATTAATTTTATATTTAGCACCTTTTTTGGGATTCATAGCTTTCTTACTAGTTGGTAGAAGATTAAATAATGCTAATATGTTCGGTGTAAAAGATTCAGAAATTAAAATTTTCAAAATATATAATGACTATATTAAGGAAAGAGAAGTATTAAAAAGCACTAATAAAAATTTAAAAAACTTAGATATGATAATATCTCTTGAAGCCATTGATTTCTCTCCTTATAGAGATGATAATAATATCGAATTATTTTCAGATGGAAACATATTCTTCGAAGAGTTATTAGATAGTCTAAGAAAAGCAAAAAAGAGTATTAATATTCAATTTTACATATTCAAAAGTGATGATATAGGATCTAAAATATTAGATATATTGGAGGAAAAAGCTCGTTCTGGCGTAGAAGTACGCTTCTTATATGATTCAGTAGGAAGTAGATCTCTTAATAAAGCTAAGGTTAGAACATTAGTTGAGGCTGGAGGTAAAGTTGGAGAATTCTTTCCTTCGTGGTTAAAGATCATAAATTTAAATATGAACTTTAGAAATCATAGAAAGATTGTAGTTGTAGATAATAAATTAGGTTTTGTTGGCGGTTTTAATGTTGGTGATGAGTATTTAGGAAAAAATAAAAAATTTGGTTACTGGAGAGATACTCATATAAAATTTGAAGGCTCTGCAGTAAAAGATTTAAACTTAAGATTTTTAGCTGATTGGAGATATGCAACTAAAGAAGTTATTGATCTAGAAAAAATACTTGTTTTAGACCAAACTGAATTAAGACCTGCTAATGATGGTATGCAAATAATATCAAGTGGACCTAATTTAAGCGACAATTATGAAATTAAATTAGGCTATTTAAAAATGATTCAAAAAGCTAAAGATTATATATATATACAATCACCTTATTTAATTATTGATAAAAGTATTTCAGATAGCTTAAAGCTAGCTGCTTTATCTGGAGTTGATGTAAAAATAATGATTCCTGGAAAAGGTGATCACCCTTTTGTTTATTGGGCAAATCTCTTCTATGCTGGTGAATTATTAAATTCTAATATTAAAATATATCATTATGATAAAAATGCTTTTCTTCATGCAAAAACTGTTGTAATTGATGATGAAATATGTTCTGTTGGTACTGCTAATATGGACACAAGAAGCTTTGAATTAAACTTTGAAGTTAATGCATTTATTTACTCAGAAAAAATTGCTAAAGAACAGAAGAGAGAATTTGAAAAAGACATATTTAAGTCAACTCAGCTAACTTTAGAAACTTATAATAATAGAGGTAGGTATGTTAAAACTAAAGAAGCTTTCTCAAAATTATTTTCCTCTGTATTGTAAACAGCTATCATATCATTTAAGCAATTAATATTCTTATATCTTAAGAGATATTATAAAAGCAAAGTTTTAATAGATTCATACCTATTAAAACTTTGCCATATTTTTATTTCTTAATACTATCTTCTCAAGATTCCTATAAGCTATTCTAATAATTAACTATTAAACTTAAAAATGTGGTTAGTAACTTTTACTAACATATTTTAATCTATTTATATTTTTCTATTGGAAGTTCTATATTAAATTCTATGTAAGCATCTTCAACATTGAAATATATATTCCCTTTATGCTTATCTAATATACTTTTAATATTGAATAATCCATATCCTCTATTAATTCCTTTAGTAGAGTATCCTTCTTTAAACATCCCTTTTATAGATTCTTTTTCTAAATCTTCTATAGAATTTTTTAAATAAATTATATATTCATCATCTTCTTCATATATATCGAGCTCTACATACTTTTCTTTACATAGCCCACTACTCTCTATAGCATTATTTAATAAATTTGCCAATAATACTGTTAATTCTGAATTATCTAATGATATATTCTCTAAACCACTTTCAATGTTATACCTAAATTCTACCTCATAACTTTCTGCTAATTTAACTTTACTAAATAAAATAGCTTTAATAATAGTATTATCTATCCTAGCTATTTTACTTAATTCATCCTCATTAGAAGTTATACTTCCAACATAATCTTTTACCTTTTCCTTTAATTCACTTTCATTACATACCTGAACCATGCAATAAAGCATATTTAAATGATTTTTATACTCATGTTCCCTAGCTCTCATTTTATTCATAAGATCATCTATTAAAGGATCTATATTCTTTTCTATCTCTTCTTTTTTACTTTTTCTATTCCTTCTTACTATACTAATAAAGTATAAAGAATTAATTACTATTAATAACGATAAAATTACTACTATTTGAAGCATTATATTCATTTCTATAACAAAATTCATAACAAATAACTTTACTAAAAACACAACAAATATAATATTTACTACTAATATATTTATCTGTGGTTGTTTGTTTATAATTTCTTCTAGGTTTATCCTTAATACTTTTGTTAACTGTCCTAAAAATAGTACTAAAATGAACAATATTATCATTAATGGAATAAAGATACTATTAGTATAAGCATTACTTCCAACAAACACATATATAATTAATGAAGAAATAAACTGAAGTACAATAAGAATTAAATGTGAAACACACATTACGAAGAAAACACTAATTTTTTCTCTTTTATCTATTCTGCTTACAAATATAGTAAAAATAAATATCATAATTAATGCTAATATCGCCCCACTAAAGTTTGACTCTAATATTGGGGTTACTATTATTCCTAAAACAGTAGATATTAATAAATATTCTTTTAAATTTTTTACTACATTATTATTAACCAAAATATTATATATAACTAGAACACATAAACTTTCGAGCATCGGTAAAATTATAGACAAGATTTTCCCCCCCAACCATCATATCTACATTATTTTACCATATATTCTCTTTATTATCAATTTTGCTAATAAGTTGTATTCAATACTTTTTCTAAATCAATTGTAACATTTATCTTTAATCCTGCTTTCTCAAGTGAAAGTTTGTTTATATTTACCCCTTTAAAATTTTCTCTATATACGACCACGTTACCTTTATTAAATTCTAACTTTAAATCTCCATCACTTGGAAACCAATCTTTAACAAAACTATTTAAAGCCAAGTTTACTATCCAATCAGCAATCTTTATATCTAAAAACTTAACTTCCTCAATATTAATTACTAAATCCCCACTATCATTTAATACAGGATTAACTCTCACTTCTATAGGAGTTTTAATCATTTTATTTACTTTATAATTTACATAAATACTTAAAAAGTTGTCACCTATATCTATCTTTAAGTCTTCCATTTTCTCATTATTCGTATTAGCTAAATAATAGTCAACACCATTTTTTATAGATTCTTTCGGTGCATATAACTCTCCTGTAAAACCTACTGGATTATTTATTATTTCAATATCTATTGCTTTAACCCCTGAAATAGATCCTAAAAATTCTATAACCCCCTCTATATCACTTTTATTTGAATTATTTATCTCCTCATTTTTAATCTGATTATTACTATTGTCTACAGGTTTATTAAAATATGTGCATCCAATTATAACTGTAATAACTACTGCCAAAATTAATAAAATAATTACTATTCTTTTGTTTTTCATAAAAATACCACCTCTTCAAAAGTTAAAAATACTCTTATATTAAATTTATTTATAACTCTATTATCACACAGTATAATAAATAATAATATCATCAATAAATTTTTCCATAAAAAATAAAGATATTATAATCATCCATACACTGATTATAATATCTTTATTTTAACTTTTTACTATAAAATGCAATCCTTCCGCCTTGACTATAGTCAATCTTTCATCATTGCCTAAAAACTTATTATCATTACCGAAAGTAACTATTCAAATTTACTCTAGCTAACTTCTAGTATCCTTGAAATACAGCCATTGCTCTAACTAAACTTCCCTCTGCCTTTATCTTTAATGGTTGTGCAAAAACTGAAAAATTCTCTTCATATATTAATTTATCTAAATTAGTTAAGTTTTCTAATATAAAAATATTATTATTTAGAAATATACTATGAATTTCATAGGGACTTCTATCCGGTGAAGGCATATCAAATCCTACCATTTTCACTTTCTTTCTAACTAAAAATTCTGCCATTTCTTTGCTTATTACAGGATGACCTTCATAGTACTCCATTTCCCCATACTTTTTGTCAAATCCAGTATAAAACAATACTATATGATTTTCTTTTATGGATTTAAAGTATTCATCCTTTAAATTAATTTCCTTTTGATCCCTTACATCAAGTAGTACACCTTTTCCAATAAAGTTTTCTAAAGAATAATCACAAATATACTTATCATCTTCTGTCATATGCATTGGTGCATCTATATGCGTTCCTACATGCATATTGCCTGAATAAGTAATAGATTCATATCCATCCTTATTAAGCTCTGCTATTTTCTCTAAGTTTATCTCTTTATCTCCTGGATAAACTGGCATACCGTTATCAATTTCATATGATAAATCTAAAAACTTCATATATCCTTTCCTCTCCTTTGCTTTTAAACCCCACATGGTTTTCAGGACTAAATATCTAATATATTATTATTCTACTCTTTTACCTTTATAAATCTATAGTTGCTTTTCATCACCATAACCTTTTTTTAGTTAACGTTGTGATAAAACATTATTCTATTAAAATTCATACAGCTAGTTCTAGAATTTCTTTATAATAAGTCCCTAAACCATATATATGTTGCTATATCCATTATTATGTTTTTGTCATATATACACCTTAACTGCCTATACACAATATATGAAGTTATCCTTCGTGCTTTAAACTCATTATATCGTATTTTTTACTGTTTTGTAATATAATCTTATATTCAAATTAATACATAAAATAACACTCTATTGTAAAATTTTATCTTAATTTAACCTTATTTTTTTATTACCTCTGTCGCTATAGAATATTCAACAACAGTTTCTCCTTGTAAGACTTTATGTTGAACACAACCTAATCCTTCTGAATAATAATAAACCTTAATATATTCAATGCCATTACTAACTTCTTTCTCCCAAGTTTTTACGTATGCCCCTTCTAAAGTTAAATCTCCTAACTTTAAATTTTCTCCGACTTCAACGATTTCTTTATTATCCCATCTAGTTCCTACTTCTATTGGTTCATTTAACAAAAATACCTCTTCAGTATTTTCTCTCTTATCAAGATAATTTATAGTTTCTACACTAGCCATTTCATCCTCTGTCAAATCTCCAGTAAACACTCTATAAAGTCCATTGTCCTTAGCTTCATACACATTAACATAAGGCCCCTTCCCATTAGTTCCAATAACTTGATATGCTGAACCATTACCTGATACATAATCATTATTGGATACTAGGTCACTAGCATCATATTTTATTTCATACTTTCCATTTGGAATAAACATTCCTACTGTTAATTTATTAGTAGCTTCACTACCCTCTTTTACTTCAGACTCAGCTTTTTCTTCACTATTAGAATTATTTTGAATATCTATTGTTAAATATTCAATATTAGTATTTCCGTCTTTTAAATCTTCAGTCAAATAGTATTCTAATTCCCCTTTACTATTACTAAACTTTATCTTATAGGTAGGTGTCCCTTCTGAACGACTTGCTTGTACTTCAACAACTGTATTTTTTTTAATAGCTGTGATTTCACACTCTAACTCTTTTTCTACAAATTTATCATTCTCATATTGTCCTGACCAAATTTCAACATTAGTATTATCTTCAGCTGATACTATTAAAAATTTATCTTTACTCTCTTCTTGAAGTATTACTTTAGTTGTTTCGCCTAACGATTTATATTGTTCTTCGGTAAACTTATTTACAATAATAGCAATAGTATCATCTGTCATATCACTTTCCCAAAAGTAATTAGAACTTGTCCCACTTTGTTGGTTTAAAGCATCTTTTATACTCGAAGATAAATCTTTTTTACTTTCACATCCAACTGAAAATATAGCTGTTGCAGCTATTAACATACATAATATTTTTCTTTTTACTCTCATAACTACACTTCCTCATATAAAATAATAAAATTATGTCTCCCAACTTATTTTACCATATTTTTCAATTAATTTTATTATTTTCGTTCTAAACTATTCGTTAATATCATATACTATTCGATATATTTTTTAACATTTCAACTATTTTTGTAAAAACATTAACCAGATTTGCTATAAAACAAATCTGGCTAATTTATAATTCATATATATTTTTTTCTTAGATAACAACTTATTAATTATTAACTTATCCAAGTCATATCACATTTTTTAATTTTCCACTCATTCTCTACTTTTTCGGCTTCAAAAATAAATCCAATAGCTCCCATGCCAGATGCCCATTTCCTACCTTCTAGGGATATTTTATCTTCAGAGTTTTTAATATATTTATCTATACCAAAAACTATTCCATCCTTAAAAGAAAGATCTTCGATATATCCTTCATCTTTAAGCTCCTCCATAGTCTTATCTAAAATTTCTGCATCATACTGTTCAGCAAGATATTCAAATAACTGCTTTTTATCTTCTTCATTAAATCCATCAAAAGTTCTTGTATCAACATTAATATAGCTTACCCCACTATTTAATGCACTATCTATGTCCCAAACCATATCAATCATCTCTCCATAAATCTTTGCATTAGAAGTTTTTAATATCCTTTCAGCAAGCTTCTCATCTCTAGTGTTTTCTACAATATAGTACCCTTCATAATTCTTAATTTTAACTGAATCTTCAGCTAAAACCTCTCCACTTTCACTATCTAAAACCTGAAGCTTTACTTTTCTTTCACTATAAGCTCCTGGAACATAACTCACCTCTGCATATACTCCAAATGATACTTCTTCACCATTATTAATTATTTCTGTAACCGGGCCTTCTTCGCCTACTAACCCATCAATAAAATCTTCTTGTTCCTCTGAATAATCTATAGTCCATCTATATTTAACCTCCTTTGTACTACTCCCTTCAAGTTTTGGAATAAAAGCTACTCCGCCGTTAAAAAATCTCTTACTTCCTTTGGCCTTTATCCTCACATAAAGTTCATCCTTATCTTCTCCTATATTGGCATCATTTTTATCTTTTATATTCTCTTCCAAGCCCTGTGAAACAGTAGTATTTGTCCTCTCTTCTTTTTCTGAGTCAGTACATCCTACAATTATAATACTTACAGCTAACATTAAAATTAATATTAAAGCTATTCTCTTCATAATTTACCTCCCTGCAATTACCATTCTCACACTCTAATTATCTATAAATACCTTAAACTCTATCTTCTTCAATATAAATCAATACTTAAGTCAATATTTTCAATATCGTCTAATGTACCAACCTTTATCTTTTCAAGAGTATTATTAGGCTTATACTCGTACTTAAACACTTCTCTAGTATTTGGATTTACATATAGAGTCTTATAAACGCCATAATCATAGCTTTCCTTTTGTCTTAGCTCTGGATGTTCCTTATAATACTCATTATTATCAAGTGAGCTTACATATACTAAAACGTACTCCCCTTCTCTATACATTGGTATTCCATCTCTTAAATCTATAAACTTCTTAGATTTATCTTCAACCTTGTCATATCCAAATTTCTCAACTCTCATAGGGTCAATCTGTGAAATATACTCATCGTAAGTCATCTCCCCACCGTGAGATCCCATTATAAAAGTGTCTCCACCCTTAAAATCACCTTTATAATCCTCTATAACTTCAATTGTCATATCACTATAAATCATTGATCCAAACTTAACATAGCTCTTAACCGAAGTAACTTTTCCATATACTATATTTTCTGAAATTCCTAGATAATCAATACTATTAGGATCTGCTGCATAACTATTTTGATCTCCAATGCTTACTATAATTTTATCCTCTAAAAACTTCTGAAGATTTAAATCCTCTAAAAGCTCACTCTCTCCAATATTGTCATCAAGAGCAAATTCATCAACCTGATTGCTCTCACTTGTATTTTCACTATTATCTTCAGCTAAGCTTTCATTTTTTTCTTCATTGCTTTCTTGCTGCAAAGTACTATTTTCAACCATCTCTACATTACTATTTATAAAATTCTTTATCACCATACTCACTACTAATAAAGATATAAATGAAGCAACAATAATAATGTTTCTATTTCGTTTATTCTCCTGCCTTGTACCACTTATCCTCTGAATCTCGTATTTATCTTCTAGTCTACACTCTATTTTATCCCATAAATCTGGCATATCATTCTTTGATTCTTCTTTTAATCTATCTTTGAAATCATTATTCATAAACTCACCTCTACAAAGTAATTTTCTCTTTAAGCTTTTTAATCGCTTCACGATATCTCCATGTAACTGTACCTAAAGGTTTATCTAAAATCTCTCCGATACTTTTAAAAGTCAAATCAGATATTGCATGTAAAATCACTACTTCTCTCTCTTCTTCTTTTAATTCTGATAAAACCTCATTAATATGAATTTTTTGATTTACCTCTTCAACCATATCCTTATCTACAGCTATATTAAACTCATCTATTATATCTTCTCTTTTATATTTCCTTAAATAATCAATAGACGTATTTCTAGTTATGGTCATTATCCAACTCTTCGGATTATTAATCTTTCTATACTTATCACTATTATTCCACACCTTAAGAAACACATCTTGACATATATCCTCTGCTAATCCCTTGCATTTGACAATAGATAAAGCATAAGAATAAACAGCATGGCCATAATAATCATAAATCTTCTTTAATGATTCTTTTTTGCCATTATCTATTTCCCTTAAGCACCTTTGAAATTCTAACTCACTCATATTTCCTCCACTTGTCTTTTGAAGCATACTTCACTTAATATACGTTTTGAATAAGTTATATTTATGGTAATAATTAAAATATTTATAATTAATTTTTAAGTTAATTACGGAACATTTTCTACATTTCTTTAGTCAATATATATATAGTTTAAATAATTAATTAAGATTAGAGGTAATATTATGAAAAGGTCTATTTCTTCAATATTTATTACAATTTTTCTACTCACTCTCTTATCAGGATGCAATCCTTCTGAAACTTCTACTATAATTGGTAGATACATAGAAAGTAACAATGGTGCACATATGATAATAAGTGAATCCATTGGACCTATAGTCATGAACAATAAAAGTAAGAATGATACCTTATTTGATGACCTCCAAACTGGAGATAAAATTAAGATAACATGTACACCTGTAGCAGAATCTTACCCAGGCCTATGTGGAGTTTATAAGCTTAAACTTATAGCTCAAGGATCTATAGAAGATATAAGTAAAGAGACTTTAGATAACTTAAAAGAAATGGGCTGGATTGATAATTATTAATAAAAAAGGTTGGTAATTTTCATATTACCAACCTTTTCATTCCTACTCCACTAGTCCTAATATTTCCTCTACTATTTTCTCTATATTCTTCCCTGTTGTATCTACTTTAATTGTATCCATAGCCTTATACATATCATATCTTTCTAGACTTCTCTCTACGTTTTTATTATCTCTTAATCCTAATCTTACATCACTTTCAATTCTTCTAATAAGCTCTTCCTTCGCACACATTAAAGTTATCTTGTATACATCAACATTCTCAGTATTAATTCTGCTTAGTACTTCATTCATAATATCATCACTTTGAATAACCCAATTAAATACTACACTCTTTGAACTTGAATTTGATAAGAAGTTATTTAATATAAAACTTATATTGTTTAAAACCATATCTTTATTTTCCTCATTAACTATGAATGGATTCATGGTCCAACAATTATCTCCATCAAGCCAAAAAGAATTTTCTAATTCTTTATATAATTTCTTACTAACTGTAGTTTTACCAACTCCCATTACTCCATTTATTACTATAAATTTTTTATTCATTTTATATTCCCTTCGGTGCTATTCCCATGTTATTCTTAAAAATTT
Organism: Clostridium hominis; assembly: GCF_014287825.1. Lineage (NCBI taxonomy): Bacteria > Bacillati > Bacillota > Clostridia > Eubacteriales > Clostridiaceae > Clostridium > Clostridium hominis. The sequence goes on along the minus strand of NZ_JACOOO010000025.1, from coordinate 103,435 downwards.
TAATTGCTTTATTAAAATCATCATTGTTTTTACATTTTATTCTTACAGTATTCGAAAAACCTATAGCTTGATTTTTACAAGTAATCTCTATTAATTTTCTCTTTTTAATTATTGTATTTCTATGTGTAACTTGTACTATATCTTTTTTATGTATAAAAGCATTGTTCATAAGCTTTATCCCATTTTTGTATAAATCTTGAGAGGATGAAAAATAAAAATATCCATATCCAATTAATAACAAAACAAGCCCAATCATTATTGTAATATTACCTTTGAATATTGCTATTCCATCTAAATTACCATTGCCAAAAGTACAAATAGCGGCATATGCATTAATAATTACTAGAAAAATTACCATACTTAAATAATAGTCTGAATCCTTTGTAGATAATACTGGTTCACTATCAGTTATCCTTGAAATTTTAGAATTTTTTCTTCTATCAATAATTTCAGCACCCACTAAAGAAATAATCATAGCTATATATAAAACCTTTGCTAAAGTTGATGTTGTGCTATTTGTAAATGCTTCAAATAGAAACAATGCTAAAAACACTAGTGCAACTATATTACTTTTATTTTTTTTAATACTTATCATTTATATAAACACCCCTCTTCACACTATCATAAACTTCTTTTATGGAGATATTACTTTCTGTAGCTAATCTTCTACAATCTTCATATTCAGGAGCTATATTTACTATATCCTCAAAACTTGAAACCTTAACAGTAACCTGTCCATAAGGCGTATCTACAGTTTTAAACTCCCTATCCATACACTCCCTATGAACTTTGTACATTCTAATACCTATAGTTGAAGTTTCTTTAAATATTATTCTTTTTATTTTATCTAAACTCTCTTCATTACACAAAACTGTTAATTTGTAAGCTGGCCTATTCTTCTTCATTTGTATCGACGTATAAAATACATCTAAGGCTCCATTACTTAACAGTGAATCCATTGCAAATCCTGCGACTTCTCCAGTCATATCATCTATATTACTTTCTAGTACATATATCTCATTTAATGTTTTTTTTTAGATTCCATAATAGTCAATCTTAACATATTAGCTAATTCTGTTTCTCTCTTGCCACAACCATATCCAATAGCTTCTACTATTCCTTCTGGAATATCTCCATACTCATCAGCTAAAGTAGCAACTATAGCTGCACCTGTTGGAGTTACAATTTCTTTTTTTACCCCAGTTGAATATACAGGAACTTTACCATCTCTTAATATATCTAATGTTGCTGGCGCTGGTACAGGTATAACACCATGTTGACATTTTATTGTTCCCATACCTATATGTAATGGACTTGAAACCACTTTATCTACCTTTAATTCATTAAAGCAAATTGCCGTTCCAACAATATCAACTATAGAATCTATTGCTCCTACTTCATGAAAGTGAACTTCATCAACTTCCTTTCCATGAATCTTTGCTTCAGCTTTTGCTACACTATGAAAAATCTTTATACTTAAATCCTTTACCTTTTGATCTAAATCTGAGCCTTCTATTAACTCTCTTATATCCTTAAAGCTTCTATGATGATGCTCTCCAAATTCATGTGAATTGTCATGATTGTGGATATGTCCTTTATCACAAGCATGATTATGACTAACTTCATGTACATGATTATTCTCACATGCAACTTCCTCTAAATGTATATGTGTATGTTCATGAATATGATTATCTTCGTCGTGTTTATGATCATACATATCATCTTTTACTGAATTTAGTACAACATCAACATCTGTTCCAACAATTCCATTTTTACTTTTCTTAGTTACATCAATTTTATAACCTGAAACTTTTAATTTATCCAACTCTTTTATTAATATCTCTTTATCAACACCTAAATCAATAAATGCCCCTAAAGTCATATCCCCACTTATTCCCGCAAAACAATCAAAATATAAAGTTCTCATAAATCTCCTCTATCCTTTCTTTAACTCCACTACAATATATAATCTATTAGTTAACTATAATGAAACACACTACTCATATATATTCGTAGGTCTATACTTACAGTGTAATTTCAAGCTACCAAATTAAAATTTTGGCTTTCAGTTAAGTTCAAATAACTAAATCAAAGATTTAGATTTTCACTTACAGATTTATTCTATTTATCATTGAAGCTGTATAAGCGGCCCCAAAGCCATTATCTATATTTACTACACTTACTCCACTAGCACAGCTATTTAGCATACATAATAACGCTGATACACCGCCAAAATTTGCACCATATCCAACTGAAGTTGGAACAGCTATTAAAGGCTTGTCTATCATGCCTCCTACAACACTAGCTAGTGCACCTTCCATTCCTGCTACTGCTATAACTACATTAGCTTCTTGTAGTATATTTACATTTGATAAAAGTCTATGTATCCCAGCTACCCCTACATCATATAATCTAACTACTTCATTTCCTAAAACTTCTGCTGTAACAGCTGCCTCTTCAGCAACAGGTACATCTGCAGTGCCGCCAGTTACAACTACTATTTTTCCCTTAGGCTTCTCTACTTCTTCCCTTTTAACTACTACAATTCTTGCTAAATCATAATAAATTGCCTCATCTGTAACTTCTTTTATAGCCTCATAAACCTCTCTACTTGCTCTAGTACAAAGAATATTTTTTTCATGTTTTTCAAGCATATGCTTAACTATTCCTTGAATATGTGATATAGCTTTTCCCTCTCCATAAATAACTTCTGGATATCCATTTCGTATAGCTCTATGATGATCAATTTTAGCATATCCTAAATCACCATAAGGAAGAGACTTAATCTGGCTGATTGCTCCATTTAAATCTATTTTATCTTGTTTATAATCATCTAATAATTTTATGATATCTTCTTTATTCAATATCCTCACCTACTTTTATACCCTTTAGACTTTCATTCATACTGCCTGTTCTAAAACCTTCTAAATCAATAGTTACATAAGTAAATCCTATTTCCTTAAATTTAGATATAATTTCCTGGGAAATAGATATTATTTTACTTATTTCTTCTTTTAATACTTCAATTTTAGCAAGTTCATCATAATATCTTACTCTAAATTGTTTAAAACCTTTACTTAATAAGAATTCTTCAGCTAATTCAACCTTCTTAAGTTTTTCTCTAGTAATAGACTTACCATAAGGTATTCTAGAGGCTAAACATGCCATAGACGGTTTGTCCCAAGTTTCTATATTTAACTCTTTAGAGATTTCTCTTATTTCATTCTTTGTTAATCCTGCCTCTTTTAATGGACTTATAACGCCTAATTCTCTTAACGCTCTCATCCCAGGTCTATAATCATTATCATCATCTTTATTACTGCCATCGGCAACAAAGTCAAATCCATTTTCCTTAGCTATAGCCTTAACTTTAGTAAATATTCCTCTCTTACAAAAATAGCATCTTTCTTTACCATTTTCTATGAACTCAGGTACGCTATATTCATCAGCTTCTATAAGTATGTGCTTAACCCCAAGGTTGTAGCAAAACTTCTTAGCCTCATTTAATTCTCTTTCAGGGCACATTGACGAAGTAACTGTTATAGCTAAAACATTCTTCCCTAAAGCTACTTTAGCAGCTTTTAGCAAAAATGTACTATCAACACCACCAGAAAAAGCTATACATACATTTTCTTTTTCTTTTAATCTCTCCAACAACACCTCATATTTTCCCATAAAATTCTCCTTACTGAAATTAAAATTCTGTAACTTTCTAAACAATCTTATATTTTAATCACATTGCCAATATAAATATATTTCTTATTCCTTTTTATTTCTACAAATAGTTATCTATAAGGAAACACACTACTAATTTACATTCGTAGCTGTAAGTTCGATTATCTAAATTACATATGAGCCCTGTGGGTGAAATTTAGAACCTCACTTATAAAATAAGTATATACTTGGTTTCAATATCCATCAAGCATATACTTATCAATTAATACCTAAATATACATTTTTTCTTAAATTATCATTTTTTCTCTAATGTTTTAATTAGTCTAATTATATTATCAATAGTAGCTTCTAAATTTTCCTTGCTCTTATGCTTGCTAGTTTCAAGTGCTTCTGGCAGCCTATTAATTGTAAATATAGACGATATACCTATATCATATGCCTTTTCGACATCATTATCAGCACCACCTACCACTACAGTAACAGGAACATTTTTAGCTTTAGCTCTCTTTGCAACTCCAATAACTACTTTTCCTCTTAAGCTCTGGCTATCTATTTTACCTTCACCTGTAAAAATCATATCTGCATCTTCTATTATCTCATTAAACTTTACAGTATTTAAAACAGTTTCTATTCCCATCTCTAATCTTGAGTTAAAAAATGCTATCATTCCAGCTCCCATAGCTCCAGCAGCTCCCCCGCCTTTAACACTCTTTAAATCAATCAAAAGATCTCTTTTTATAACATTACATAAATTCATTAAACCTTTATCAAGTTCTTCTACAACTTCAGTTGTGGCACCTTTTTGCGGAGCAAAAATATAAGCTGCACCATTTTTCCCATACATAGGATTATCAATATCACACATTGTAACTATTTCAACGTTCTTAATATTCTCAATAATATTTGAAACATCTATTCTGTTAATATCAATAAGTGTTCCTCCTGTTGGAATAAATTCTTTCCCATTATTATCAAAGAACTTTACCCCTATAGCTGAAGCTGCTCCAACCCCACCATCATTAGTACAGCTTCCTCCTAAACCAACTATAATCTTTTTACATCCGTTATTTACAGCATGTAAAATTAATTCTCCAACACCATAAGTTGTAGTTTTTCTTGGATTCTTTCTCCCTTCTACCAGAGGCAATCCAGCGCAACTAGCCATTTCAATTACAGCAGTTTGTCCATTATCTATTAATCCATAAAATGATTCCATATCTTCAAAGTAAGGATTTTTAACTACTGTGAATACCTTCTTTCCACCTAATGCACTTAAAAAGCAATCTACACTTCCTTCTCCACCATCAGCGACTGGTATGGAGATAACTTCACACTCTGGAAAATGTTTATTTATGTTCTTTTTCATAACATCACAAATTTGTGTTGAGCTTAAAGTCCCTTTAAAAGAATCTGGGATTAACACAGCCTTATTCATCTTTATTCTCCCCATATACTATTAATTTTTATTGTAATATATTTTAAAGTTTATCATACTCATCCAATTCCATACAAATATAAGCTAGTTCTTCACCATTATCTTCTCTAGCTATTACAGTAAACCCTGGTGTATTACGAGACTCCATTGACAATATTATTTCCCGACTATTTTCAGTATAATAAACCCTATACTCATCTTCTTCTATTAACATAATAGAGTAATAGATTCTGTTATTGACTTCATCAATTATAATTTCATTATGATCCTTAAATATCTTGCTAATTATATCATCAATGGTTAAATTACTATACTTATACAGCTCACATACTATATCACAATCTAACCATAGACATTTAGATCCGCACTCAAACTCTTGAAACATAAATTTCTCCTTTTTTATATTTTCTAAATTATTAACTTTTTTTAATTCTTATAAACAAAAAAGATATAGAAATTAATCTATATCTCTTAAATAACTCTTCTTCTCTTATATATCTTTAAAATCCATTGTATAACCATTGCGTTGGAATTAAATATGTCCAAGGCATAGTAACTATAGCTATAGTCAATGCTATCTTCATTCTTATCTTTGAATCTTTAATCAACTTATTAAAAACAATGTAGTAATTAAATATCCATATCAAAACTACAGCTAATAAAACAGCTGCTGCCACTACTAAAAACCCTACAATATTATTAAATGGATTATAACAAATTGCAGCTACTAGCTCATTGTTGTTTTCGCAAGCAAGCATTATTACAAACAACATTATAGCTCCAACGATATCTGCTAAAAATCCAAATACCCATACCTTTAAAATACTTTTTTTATATAATTGGCCTATAGATATTCCTGTGCTTTTTACAACCTTAAATATTGCAAAGGCTGCTAATATAACTATACTATCTATAACAAAATTACCTGCTAAAGCAAGTAAGGCCAATGGTGGAAAAATCCACATCATCCATATTGGAAATATAACATTATTTAACTTAACCTCTCTCTTCATTTCTAAACTCCCCTTTATTAAATTATTACATCTACAATAAACTCTTTTCCATACACATTTACTTTTAGTTCCCCGCCTTGTAGCTCCATAAGACTCTTTGCAATATTTAATCCCAATCCTGAACCTTCTGTATTTCTTGAAGAATCACCTCTTCGAAACCTTTCAATAAGTTCTTCTCCTTTAATAGTAATTTCATTGGCCGAAGTATTTTTAAATGTAACTCTCGTGTAGTAACCTTTTATAAAATCCACTGACTCCTCTTGTTCTAACTTAATATATACTTTGCTATTTCCCTCTGAGTATTTTAATATATTAGAAATCAAATTATGAAATACTCTAATCATCTTCTTATAATTTATGTTACTCTTTTTTATTTTCTTATCTTCAATATTAAGATTAAACTCTAATGATGATTCCTCAACTTTTTCTTTAAACTCAAACAAAGCATATTCTAGTACATCTAAAATATTTATATTTTCTAATTCCACATTTTCAGTTTCATCATTAGATCCAATTGATTCTTTCAAATCATCTATCAAGCTTTTTAAGCTAATAGTTTTTCTTTCTAAAATTCCTATATAATCTTCTCTTTGTTTATCTGTTATACCATCCCTACTTAGAAAATTCACATAGTTAATTACAGAAGTCAAAGGAGTTTTTAAATCATGTGATACATTAGTTATTAATTCTGTTTTACTTATAAAAGATTTTTTCTCTACAATACCAGTATTTTCTGCAACATTAATCAAATCATCTATCGCACTAAAAGTTATTGTTAAATCTACTGAGTTAATATCATTTATTTCACTTCTCTTTTCACTTAACTTCTTCTTCAAATCTGATAAGCTATAATTTTTATCCTCCAATGCATCTTCTAATGTTGACGAAAGCATAACTCCTTTGAATCCATTCTTTCCAACTATAAAAGCTAAATAAACTAACACTACTAAATTAACTGCTACAATCCATATAAGAATAGTTTTTTTAATATCTATACCTCTTATAGTAAATTGAAATAATATTTGATATAAGGTCATATAAGTTAAAACTAAAATAAAAACTCTAAATACTCTATGAAAAATTCTATATTTATAGTATGTCACCTTATCTTCGCTTAGAGTTGAATCGGATACATATACTTTATTTTTAGTTACTAATTGAACTATTGATATAAAGACTATTATAGTAAAAACAATCCATGTTAATATAACTATATACTTATTAGCTTCAGTATTATAACTAGGAAAGAAACTTTCTCCAGTAGTGTGTACAAGCCTTCTAACTACAAAGTAATTTATAATCAACAGAATTCTTCCAAGCCATGTTTCTATAAGAACTCTTTCATTTATTATCTTAAATTTATTAGCTTCTTCATCACTTACCCATCTACTGCAGAACTTCTTTTCTTCAATATATTTACTTATCATTATCTTCACCATCCCCTATATAGATCGGAAACGATATTAGAACTGTAAATAAATCACCTTTAATATCTAAATCAAATTTACCATTTTGAAGATGAACTAAATTTTTAGCTATTTCTAATCCTAAGCCTGATCTATCTGCTTCTTTGTTTTTATTTATTACACTTATCAACTCTTTAGCTTCGATGTTTAATTCATTTTTAGATATATTTCTAAATCTTATATAAACGTTAGCTTCTTTTTCAAATAAATCAATATATACTCTACTTTTATCTAGTGAATGTTTTAAAGTGTTTTGAATTAATATATCAAATACTCTCCACATCTTTTCTCCATTTGATTTGATGTATACTTTTTCTTTCGGAATATTAATCTTATATAAAATCGTAGAACTATCTATCTTATCTTTATATTCTATAAAAGCCTGTTTCAATAACGCTGTAACCTCTATTTTATACACTTCTAGATTTATATCTCCACTTGATACCTTTGCAGCTTCAAACAATTCATCAATCAGTATTCTCATATTGCTAGATTTATCTTTAATATTCTTTATAGCACCCTTATCTTCATTGCATTTTTTTAATTTTTCAATATTTTTAATAATGTCTTCTAAAGGTTTATCTAATTTATTAGTAACATTATTAACTAAGTCAATATTCATCTTCTCATTTTTATTTATATTATTAATAGATTCGGTTACTCTATCTAATATAGCCTTAGTTTCATCTGCTATTTTCCCATACTGTTTTCCTAGGCAGTATTTTTCTATATCATTACCTATTAACTTCTTTTGAATATCCTCTATACTCTCTTTTCCTGATTCTATTCCTTCAATATATTCTTCAATATTTCTCCATGTCAAAGTTACTCTTACTGTATTAATAACGAACTTAAAAAACAAAATACTATTTAAATAGACCAATATTATGGATATTGAAATTAAGATTCTATTGTTCTCTATACAGAACACCGAAACTAGAAGTATTATTATAAAAATGATATTATATATAAACTTTAATATATTTAAATTTCTTCTAAGCAAAAGTTTATCGTCTTTAATTTTCATCAATCTTATATCCAATACCCCATACCACCTTCAAATATCTAGGATTCTTAGGATCTATCTCTATTTTTTCTCTTATTCTTCTAACATGTACCATTACTGTATCTGTTGATATACAACGCTCTCCCCATACACTTTCATATATAGCTTCAGCAGAGTACACTCTCCCAACATTACTCATAAGTAATTCTAAAATTTTATATTCTATAGGGGTGATTTTTATACTATCTCCATTAACTTGAAATGATTTGCTCTTTTGGTCAAGAACTAAATCCCCAACTTTAATCCTTTCTGAATCATTTTCACTTTTATAATGGCCTAAGTCCATATATCTTCTTAGTTGAGATTTTACTCTTGCTATAAGCTCTAAAGGATTAAAAGGTTTTGTTATATAATCATCAGCTCCAACATTTAACCCTAAAATCTTATCTGTATCTTGAGACTTTGCAGAAAGTATTATTATAGGTATATTTTTATCCTCTCTAATTTTCATAGTAGCTCTCATCCCATCCATATTTGGCATCATTATATCCATAATAACTAAGTGTATTTTTTCTTTTTCTAAAATCTCTAAGGCTTCTACTCCATCATAGGCTTTTAAAATTATAATATCTTCACTTTGTAAATATATTTCTATTGCATCTATTATCTCTTTTTCATCATCTACTACTAAAACATTATACTTATTCATATTTTCTACCACCTTAAATTTCATCACCTCAATTATAACATTATTTCCCTTAACTTAATATTACACCATAAATCTTACAAACCTATGGTTGTATTTCTAAACTTTTTCTAACAAAAATGCCTATGAGGTTAATCCATATATTGGATTAACCTCAGAGGCATTTATTAATCTCTCAACTTTATACAATTAAATATCTTTAATAACAATAAATATATCATTAAAATAATAAATATTACCATAGCTATCATGGCTCCAATATTCAAATCATACTTAATTAATTGACTATACACTACCTTGCCAAATGTTATTGATATAAAAGAAAAAATCGTTGGTTTTACAACCCAGTTAACTAAATCTAGTTTTAAATTTGTTACCTTAATAACTCTTATAGAACTTAATGTAAAACTAAAAACTGTAGTAATGAACATAGTTATAATTAATCCATTTACACCTTTTAACGGTAATATTACATATATAAGAATAATCCTTAATACTGATTCTAATATTTGGTATTCTAAAGACTTTACCTGCTGGTTTAATCCATTTAATATCCCACCTATAATCATATCTATATACATAAAAGGAATAGCTATAGATATCATTTTAAAGAATTCTCCTATGTCTGCTCTATTGTATATTGATATAGATAGCTCATTATAAAAATTTATGAAAATAAAAAATGAAATTATTCCTATAATACATGTGAATCCAATACTTCTACTAATTAAACTATTTACTCTTTCATTATTATTTATAGTCCTTGCTCTTGAAATTTCCGGTATTAAAACTCTGCCTAATGACATTAATAATACAGCAGGAAATGATATGATTGGAAATACCATTCCCATTACCCCACCTAAAATACTGACAGCTTCTCTTGTTGACATACCAAATTTTACAAGACTTGTAGGTATTAACATCATCTCTAAAGTTCTAAACCCTGACATAATGTAAGAGCTTCCTGCCACAGGTAATGCTATATTAAACAGTCTCTTTAATAGATCATCACTTTTCCCTTTTACTATACTAAAATATTTATTCTCTCTCTTTTCTAGCTTGTATGCTATAAATACATAAATACAAGAAAAAATCTCACTAATTGCTGTTCCTAACACAAGTACAGCACACCCATATTCTAATCCACGAGGCATAACTAAGCTTAATAATCCTACAACTACAGTTATTTTTATAAACTGTTCTGAAAACTGTGAAGTTATTGGAATAAAAATATCTCTTACTGCAAAGAAATATCCTTTTATACATGATGAAATTGCTATAAATGGAATGCTTATAGCCACTATTTTAAGTGACATTATAACCCTTTCATCCTTTAAAAATAATAATGCTATATTTTCAGAAAAAACAAATAATATTGTAGAAGCTACTATACTTAATCCTCCACATATTACACCGGACTTAAATACTATAGTCTTAATATTACTATAATTCTTTTTTGAAACTTCCTCTGATACTATTCTTGTAACACCTGTGCTTACACCTGATATTGCAAAAGTTATAGCTAAGGAACTAACAGTTCCTATAAGCTTATATAATCCCATTCCCTCTGTTCCTAACTCATTAGATATGTATACCTTATATATAATCCCTATAACTCTCATTATAAGTGCTGTAATTGTTAATATAATGGTATTTACAAAAAGATTCTCTGCTTTTTTTCCCATATAATACCTCTCATTTATTTATATAGCTACTATATGTTAAGCTCTTATAATTAATTACTATCAATAATTAATTATAAATACCACTAATATAAAAAAACTAAATAGTATCTTATTACATAAAATGAAGAAACCCACTTAGGAGTTTCTTCATTAATTTATCACTTTTAACTTGTCGCTTGTCACTTAAATATATTCTTATCTATTTTCTTTTTTTATAATAATATACTGATCCTGCAACTACTCCACCTAAAATTATAACGCCTGAAATAATAACTATTAACAATAGTTTATCATTATATGTCTTTTCTACTTTTACTTGATTATCTTCATCTTCTGCTATTTTTTCAGAAACCTTTACTTTTCTAGAAATAGTAGATTCATTTTTAGAATTATCTATAGCTTTATAAGTTATTGTATACTCTCCAGCTTTATTTATATCTACTTCTCCATTTATTGTTACAGGTATTATTCCATCTACCTTATCTTTTGCAACAGCTCCTAACTCTTCATATTTATCTCCAACTTCTAAATTTATTTTACTTTCACCATTTAATGTTATAATGGGAGCTACTCTATCTACTACTTTAACCTTTCTTACAGCACTTGCTTTATTACCAGCCTTATCACTTGTTGAATAATTAATTTTATATTCTCCTACTTTACTAGTATCTATTACTCCACTTATCTTTACTTCAACTGAACCATCAACTATATCTTTTCCACTAGCTCCTGGTTCTACATATTGTGTTCCTGCTTCTATAGTTATCTCTTTATCTCCATTAAATATTATTATAGGTGATGTAGTGTCTACTACTTTTACTTTTCTTATAGCTACTGCTTTATTTCCTAAAGTATCTTCAGCTGTATAAGTTACCATATATTCTCCAGGTTCACTTACATTTACTTTCCCACTTATTTTTACTTCCTTTTTCCCTTCAAACAAATCTTTAGCATTAGCACCTAATTCTTCATATTTAGTTCCTGCTTCTATTGTAATTTCATTTTTACCATTTAATATTATATCAGGTTCTTTTGTATCTTTTACATTTATCTTTCTTGTTGTAGTAGCTGAATTACCGGAACTATCAGTAACTGTATAAGTTAATTTATATTCCCCTATCTTACTTGTATTAATCTCTCCTGATATAGTAGCTTTAAGTTCTCCATCTACTATATCTTTTCCTATTGCTCCTAACTCTTCATACTTACTTCCAGCTTCTACAGTTACTTCATTCTTACCATTCAATGTTATATCTGGAGCTGTTGTATCAATCACTTTAACCTTCCTAGTAATTGTTGATGAATTGCCAGAGTTATCAGTAGCTGTATAAGTTAAAATATACTCTCCTGGAATACTAGTATTAACTTCTCCTAATACACTTGCCTTAAAGGTTCCATCTACCTTATCTATACCTATAGCACCTAATTCTTCATATTTTTGCCCTGCTTCAATTGTTATTTCATTATCTCCGTTTAGAACAATTTCTGGAGCTACTGTATCTACTACATTTATCTTTCTTGTTAAAGTTGAAAGATTCCTAGAGCTATCTATAGATTTATAAGTTACTATATAATGTCCTAATTTAGATGTATCTACTGAACCTTCTGAAGTTACTATAGTATCAACCTTTTCAAATTCATCATAAGCAGTAGCTCCTAAATCTACAAACTGTGACCCTATTTCTATATTTATTTCTGCATCACCATTTAAAGTTATTACCGGTCCCACAAGATCATCTAAATTTTTAGTGTATTCATTATTAGTAATAAACTTGCCACTTATATTATCTAAGTTAATACCATCAATTTTCTTAACAATTTCTTCCCATTGGGATATACTCTTATCAGCTATATCCTCTTCACCGTAATTAACTATAATTGTATTAATGTTTGTTCCATTAAAAGCATCTCCATTTACTAGAACCTCACTAGATACTTCTATCTTCTCTAAATTACTTGAATCTAAAAATGCACATTCTCCAATATCTTTTATAAATGGCATTTCTACTTCTTTTATCTTACTGCCTTTAAATGCATTAGCCCCAATATTAGTTACTTCTAAATCTTCTATCTTCTCAGGTAAACTTATTTTTTCCTCACTGCCATTATATCCAGTTATCCATATACTATTTTCCTTTTTTTCATACTGTAAATCCGAAACATTAGTAAACTCTTGTTTAGTTATTTCATCTGAAGAATATACTGTAATTCCAGTAAAATATGAGTATACTAAAGTTGCAGCAATAGATAGAGCTATTATTTTTTTGTAGCCTTTCATCATTTAACCACCTTTAGATTATTATAAAATTACTTTTACTACAGTATATGAATGTGTCTTTTTTAGTTACTTATTGTAATCTATTTGTAAACATTGCAAGACAATATAAATAGAAGGTATAGTATTTAATAAATTACTATACCTTCCAATATCATTTAAAATCATCAGCCCTACAATTACAGTAATAAAAACAAACTAAGTTTATACTGAAATCTGCTCAAAGAAAAACATTATTACTACTTTCGATAGTTATTTTTTAAATTTTCTAAAAACATAACAATTGGCATAAATAATGATACTTTATTGAATCTTAAGCACCAAGAATAATTTAACTATTTTATAGCTTTATGGTATAATTTTTTTAAAGATTGGAGAGATTAGACATGGAAAATTTAAAAACTAAAGCTATTATAAAAAGAGAAAAAATTATAGATGCTGCTGTAAAAGTATTTTTACGAAAAGGTTTTGAAAAAGCTACCGTTAGAGAAATTGCAAGAGAAGCTGGAATTACAACAGGAGCGATTTATCATCATTATAGAAATAAAGACGAATTAATTCACGATGCTGTTACAAAGCATATTCATTTCATCAGCGATTTAAATGCCTATAAAGGAGATTCATTAAAACCATCTTCTGAAATTATTGAAGAAATAAGGGTTGCAACTTCAAAAAGACTTAGCAATCTTACAGCGCAACGTCTACATATATTGCTTACAGCAAATGTTTTACTAGATGAAAATGAGTTATTAAAAGAGTATAAGGAAACTTACGAATCAATAATTAAGAAGGCTTCTGATATGTTTGTTTATACATACGGAATAGAAAATGAAAAGTATAAAAAATTAGTTGCTTCTATTTTAGTAGCTGCCTTAGATGGATTTGCAATACAAGCCTCTCTAGGTATTCTTGATACTAATGATGAAGAATATATTAATACTATTACAGACTTCTTCTCAAAACTTGGACAACACCTAATTATAAAATCATAAATAAAGGGCGAAGCACTTTAGTGAAAGATTTCCCACTCTACTCAGTCGGCTTTTACCTTTGGAGCTTCGCTCGCAACTTTTTTCAATTATTCTTTATTTATTAATTAAACAGCGCTAATTGACTCAATTAAGTTTACAAAATCCCCTTCATTCATCTTGCTTAAATATATATCAATCAATATTTTCATAGGCATATCTTTATATCCTTTTTTCCCATTTATAAATATATTTCCGACTTTTTCTTTGAATATTTCTTTATCTACTTTTAAATTGTTGATAAGCTCGTTTATTTCACATTCTACTAATTCATCCATTATTTTTTCTCTTAAAGTATAATTAAATTGATCTGCAAAAGCTTTTTCTTCATCTGTTAATCCATCTATATCATTATTTAATATTTTAAAAATGTCCATCTTATTTTTTTCTCCTTTAGGTTTATATACTTAAGCTTATTATATATCTTTCTTTATCTTTATTTCAAAAACTTTTCTAAAAGAATTTAAATAATAAAGATAGGTAGTCATAAATTTACGACTACCTACCTTTATTAGATTTGATTTAATTTATTTTATTGCTGCATTAATTTCTTCAACCATCTTAGTAGTAGATGTAAATCCACCTACAGATGTATACCATATTACTGGGTCAAGGTATACTATATTATCATTCTTATACGCATCTGTTTTTGCAATTAATTCATTATCAAATAATTCTTTAGCTGAAGTATTTCCACCTGCAATAGCAGCTCTATCAACTACAAATAAATATTCTGGATTTTTTTCAACAACATACTCAAATGATGCCTTTTGTCCATGAGTTGATCCCTCTATAGCTTCATCTACCGGAATCACTCCAAACTCTTTATGAATTATACCAAATCTTGAATCTTGACCATAAACACTAAATGCTCCATCATTAGCTAAAGTTATTAATCCATTTATATTTTTTTCTGTAACTTTTGCATTTAATTCAGAGATAGTATTTTCTATTTCTTCAACTTTAGTAGTAACCTCTTTTTCTTTTCCGAATATTTGAGCTAAAGTATTCATGTTACTTTTGAATGATCCTAAGTAATCTGAAGTATCCATAGCTAAATTTATAGTTGGAGCTATTTTATTTAACTCTTCATAATAATCAGCTTGTCTACCTGTAATTATTATTAAATCTGGAGTTAGTTCAAATATTTTTTCCATATCAGGCTCTTTTAAAGTACCTATAGCTGAATATTCTTCACCAGCATACTTGCTTAAATAACCAGGAAGTCCATCCTGAACTACACCTACTATTCCTTCTATCTCTAAAGCGTCCAAAGAATCTAATATACCATAATCAAATACTACAACTCTCTTAGGATTTGTATTTACTAACGTATCTCCTGATACATGAGTTATTGTTATTTGTTCGCTTACAGATTCATTTCTTCCTCCTATAAACTTCGGTATAGTAACACCTGCAGCTATTAATAATATTACCACTATTCCTATAATCATTGACTTATTCTTCATTTTTCTTTCCCCCTTAAATTCAATTAGAAATATACACAAATATTTCTGTTATTAATATTTTCTATATGAAAATCTATTTCATATATTTTCTCTAGTTCTTCTTTCTGAATTGTATCTGTAGCAGGTCCATTCTTAACTAGCTTTCCATCCTTTAGAGCTACTATATTATCTGAGTAACATGATGCAAAGTTTATATCATGAATAACTATTACTACAGTTTTCCCAAGCTCATCTGTTAGTGTTCTTAGTATTTTCATTATTTCTACAGAGTGCTTCATATCTAAGTTGTTAAGTGGTTCATCTAGGAATATATAGTCACTATTTTGAGCAATAACCATAGCTATATAAGCCCTTTGTCTTTGTCCACCACTTAATTCATCTAAATATTTATCTTGAATATCTTCAAGTTTCATATATCTTAAAGCTTGTTCAACATTTTCTATGTCTTCCTTCTTTAGGTTACCTCCGCAGTGCGGGAACCTTCCAAATTCAACCAACTCTCGTATAGTTAATCTTATGTTTATATTATTAGTCTGTCTTAAAATAGAAACCTTTTTTGCTAGTTCCTTGTTATCCCATTCTAAAACTTCCTTACCATCAATAATCACTTCTCCACAATCTCTTTTTATAAGCCTACTTATTATTGATAATAAAGTACTTTTACCAGCTCCATTAGGACCTATAAAAGATGTTATCTTTCCTTCTTCTATATTAAGAGAGACATTATCAACTACTTTTTTATCACCATAACTTTTTGTTATATTCCTAACCTCTATCATCTATTTCTCTCCTTCATAACTAAGTAAATGAAGTATATTCCTCCAATAAAGTTTATAATCACACTTACTGAAGTTCCAAAATTCATTAACTGTTCGACTATAAGTTGTCCACCAACTAAAGCTATAATACTTAAAATTATTGTAATCACACCTAGAATTTCATGTTTATATGACTTAACCATTTGTCTTGCAATATTTACAACTAATAATCCTAAGAATGTTATAGGCCCGACAAGTGCTGTCGATACTGAAGTAAGTATTACAACTACAACAAGAATTTTCTTAGACATCTTATCATAATCTACACCTAAGCTAATAGCTTCGTCTCTTCCAAGTGACATTACATCTAATACTTTTATAATGTCATAGCAATAAGCTATTGAAATTATTATTACAATACTTGATAAAAATAATATATCTGTATTTACGTTATTAAAGCTTGCCATCATTTTATCTTGAACAGCTAAAAACTCTGTTGGATCAATAAGAACTTGCATAAAATTAGTTAAACTTTCAAATAAAGTTCCACAAATAACTCCTATTAAAAGTATTGTAAATATATTTTTAGTACCTTTTCTAAATACAAACTTATAAAGCAAAGCTGAAAAAGCTATTGTAACCACTATTGTTATAATAAAATTTATATTTCCATTTGTAATAAGTACTGATGATGATCCAAGTAAAAATACTATTGTTGTTTGTAGTAACACATATAATGAATCTAGCCCTAAAATACTCGGGGTTAATATTCTATTATTAGTTACCGTTTGGAATATCAAAGATGAAAACCCAATTGCTGATCCTGTTAAAATCATTGCAATTATTTTAGGCATACGCCTATACATTACATATTGATAATTTGCACTATTTACACCTATTGACAAAAATAACCCCATAAGCGTTACTGCTACTATTGTTAAAATTATTATTTTCTTATTATTCTTCATCTTTAGTCCCCCTTATAATCATATAAAGGAATATAGCACTACCAATTACTCCAACCATCATTCCTATTGATACTTCAAATGGGAAAATTATTACTCTTCCTAAAATATCACATATTAGTAAGAAAACCGGTCCTAATAAAGCTGTATGATATAAAGTTTTCTTCAAGTTATCACCACTATAAAGACTTACTATATTAGGAATTATAAGTCCTAAGAATGGTATATTCCCAACTGTTATAATTGTAACTGCTGATATTAAAGCTACTATTACAAGTCCTACGTTTACTACAAAGTTATAATTAAGTCCAAGGTTTATAGAAAACTCTTCCCCCATCCCAACAATTGTAAACTTATTCGCATAAAGAAATGCTAATATTACCATTGGAACACTTAAGTAAAGCAATTCATATCCACCTTTCATAATTAGCGACATATCACCTTCCATCCAAGATGTTACATTTTGCACTAAATCATATTTATAGGCTATAAATGATGTTATAGATCCAACTACCTTACCAAGCATCATACCAACTAAGGGTACAAATATTATATTTTTAAGCTTAATAGCTTTTATCATCTTCATAAAAATCATTGTTCCTACTACAGCAAATATAAATGAAGTAATCATCTTTTGCATTATACTTGCTGAAGTTAATACTACCATTGAAAATAAAATTCCAAGCTTTGCAAAATCAACTGTTGCTGCCGTTGTTGGCGATACAAATTTATTTTTACTAATCTGTTGCATTATAAGTCCACTTATACTAAGTCCTACCCCTGCAACTATTATTGCTATAAGTCTTGGTAATCTACTTATAAAAATGACTTCTATTTTATCTATATTTAATTCAAATATGTCTCTTATACTTATATTACTAACACCTATAAATATAGATATAATAGATAATAATATAAGTATTAAAAACAAATATCTTTTCTTCATCTGCCTTCCCCCAACTTATCTCATATAGACTATTTTCTTACTATATGCTATAATAACACTTACTAATTGATAAAGATTATCAATTTCATATTTGTATATTATCATTATTTTTAAAAGATGTCTTATACTATATTTGTTTTTATTAAAATATATTTAGGTTAATTTAGGAGGTGAATTTATGAACCCAATAACATTTAAATTTAATATGGAATCTTTCTATTTTTCTACTCATCTTCCAATTAAAGCTTTCTCATCAAAAGGAAATGAATATTATTCAGTAGGCTACGATGAAATAACAGCTTCCATATTAGAAAAAGTTGATTTTGAAGAGTTAACTCTAAAATTAAATTCCGATATAAAAATAGCTTCACCTATAGATATTTCACCTATAGATGAAGTTAACTTCACAATATGTCCTATCATTTCTAAAACTTATGAATTTGGTTTTTATTTAATAGGCCCATATACAACTAATGAATCTTCTAAAAAAGCTATCTTTAAGCCGAAACATTGTATAAGCTATTTATTAAATATTTTATATATGAAATTAGAAAATCAATCTATTAATCAATCGAAAAAGACAAGCTATAATTTTAACGTAAATAAAGCTATTAAATATATTGAAGAAAATTATAAAAAGCAATTTACTTTAGATCAAGTCTGCGAAAGTATTAATATTAATAAAAGTTATTTCTGCACAATATTTAAAGAACATACTGGTAAAACTTTTTCTCATTATTTAAGTCATTATAGAATTGATAAAGCTAAGGAACTTCTTAAAGATACAGAACTCTCAATTACAGAAGTCGCATTTACAGTAGGCTATAACTCTGTAAATTACTTTAATAATAATTTTAAAAGACTTAATAATATTACTCCCGTTCAATATAGAAATGAGCTAACTAACTTAAAATAACTTTATTTAATTAAAAGAAACTGCTACAAAGCAGTTTCTTTTAATTTATCATTATTAATTTCTAATTTTTTATTAAACATAATATATTTCTAACGAAATAAATATTTCCTAGTTGCAAACAATATAACAATAGATAATATTCCTATCAAATTTTGAAAAGTAGACATATGCCCAACAATCAATCCCCTTGCAAGTGCAAAAAGCAATACTTCTACTACCGTTTCTGGTGTATGCTTACATAGCATTTTTATAAACTCTATTCCTATAACAAAATTAAAAGCTATATCTAAATACACGCTGAATGCTTCTAATTTATCACTCTCTGTAAATATAGCCATTAAATCACCTGCTAGATAAATAACTGCTATGCCAATAAAAACAGCTAAAAGAATTGCTATTATTAGCTCTAAAAAATCTACTACCATAAGTACTTTTTCATTTAAAAACTTCTTCATTTTAATACCTCACTATAAAAAATAGTAATTTTATCTCTTTTTATAATTTCCCCTAAATATCCATAAATATTTATTCTAAATCTCTAATTTAAAATAAGGTAATGATACAATTAATACCATTACCTTATTGTTTTCCTAATAAACTTATTTATTTAAATCTACTACAATATCATCTAAAATTATTTCCTTAAAGCCCTCACAATCACGAGTTTCTGCAAGTCCCATATGTGTTTCTCCAGTTTTACCATCCTTTGATTCTTGTTCTACATATCGAACCTCTCCTAAATCCTTTAATATCACCTTCGGAGTTATTATTAGATGACTAGCTCCTTCTTTCACTTTTTCTATAGTAATACTAGAAGATAAGTTAAAATCTGTATCACCAGTAGAACCATGTGCATCACTTAAATATATATTTCCTAAGTCATCTTTAACTTCTAGTTCCATCATAATACCATCATATTTCTGCCTAACATCTTTAGAAACACCTTGAGAAAATGCTATAAATGTAGACATTGGATTTAATGTTAATCTGTCTATAGTAGCAGTTACCCCTTCGTTTTCAACACTCTTATTAACAACTACAGTTTCTCCTTTTATTGCTTCTAAACTAATATCAAATTTCCACTTGCCTTTTATTTCTGACATATCATCATTATTTATTATTCCTTTTATGTCTAATGTAAACTCTATATTTTCTCTAGGATTTTGAGCTAAATCAAAAATATTAATATTTTCTTGACCAATGTAGGTATTGTCTGCAATCTTAATAAAACTTGAACTTGTAGTGTTTCCACTATGCTCATATCCCTTTATTTTAAACCAGTCCCATAACCTAATAGTTTCACCTAAGTCTTTATCACTTTCTATAGTATATGTTAATGTAATATTTGTTCCGTCAAATATAGCATCATTTATAGTTATACTTATTCCGTTACTTTCCTTTGTAACATTAATTTCATTAGCATTTTCTTTATAATTCTTATAAATAGAATCCTCTAAAGCTTCAAATATATTTCCTATTATAGGTATCTGCTTTGCATAAGTTGGAAATGATATTCCTAAGGTTATGATAACTGTAGATGCTATGCTAGCTGTTGCTATCCACTTCCCCCTACTTTTATTGCTCTTTTTGATATTTTTTCGTAAAGAATTCTTAACCCTTTTTACTTCTACTTCATCAACTTCCATTTCAATAAATTCACTTTCGTCTATTTCTATATCATTAATCATTTCATAAATATCATTCATATTACCTTACCTCCATATTCATCATACTTTTTCTCTCTCTAAGTTTTTTCTTTCCCCTATAAATCCTATTATCAATTGAAGCTTTTGTAACTCCCAATCTTTTTGCTATATTCTCTGACTTGATATCTAAGAAAAACTTCATTATAAATATCTTCCTATCCATTTCATTCAAGGTATTTAATAACTCAATTACCGCTTCCTTTTCTTCACTAAATATTACTTCATCCTCTACTGAATATGTTTCTTTTTCATTAATATCACCTATAGCAATTTCTAAATTTTTATTTAGTTTTCTATAATAATCAATAGCTTTAAATTTTGCTATAGCACATATCCACTTTCTAAAATCATCATCATCGCCATTAAATTTATGTGAATTATTCCATATGGAAAGGAAAATATCATTAATACATTCTTCCATAACTTCGTTGTTTCCAACTGAATAAAGAACCTTAAAGGTAACCCCTTTTACTAAAGGTAAATATTTATCTACTATAAACCCTAAGGCATCTTCCTTTTTATTTTTTAGCCTTTTTAGATAATTCGAATTATTAACTCTCATCTATTTTTCTCCTACTTCAAAGTCTTGTAAAAGCTCTTACACTTTATACAACGAAAAAAAACTTATTTATTCTCACAATTTATTAAATTAATATAAAATACTAATACTGACCTTAACTCATCTGCATATTTTACCATATATGTTATAATTATTGTAATTTCACTTTAGGAGGTAATCTATGAAACAAGATATTTCACATAAATATGTATATAGAAAACATATAAGACAACCTTTTAAGTTTTTCTTAGGAAGTTTTATATACATTCTCTCTATATTTATATACTTTACTTTAATAATTTTTGTGTCTGATAAAAATACTCACAGCTTAGAATTTCTCTCCGCCTTATCATTTGCTATATTTCCCATTTTCCTTGGACTTGTCATTGGTTATATATTCTTATATTTTATAATGTATAGAAATCTGAGAAATACTTTTGTAATATTAACTGATAATATGCTAATTTATAGCAATGGTAAAAAAGAAACATCTATTTCTTATTCTGATATAATAGCTTTAAAATTTCCGTCAATAAAATATACGGGTGGATGGATGAAGATTATCTATGGTAAAAAAAGTATACGTCTCACCGTAGTATTAGAAAATATAGGAGATCTTATTAAAGAACTTAAAGAAAAACTTGATTCATTAGGTAAGTCAAACATATATAAAGAAAAAAGTCTTTATAACTTTTATAAAACATCTTCATACTCAGATTTCAGCTGGCAGAGAGTATATGACAACTTCTTTTTAATAATTATTACTTCTATAGTAAATATGGTTATTTGCTTTGGAGTAACTATTTTAACTCCTAATATGGGTACAAAATTTTTAATTGGATTATGTGGCTGTTTAACAATATTGATTGGTTCAGTTTTAAGCGAAATAGTTTTAGGAATTATATTTGCTAAGAAAAGTAAGACACTTAGATTTTCAAGTAACTTAGTAAGAGATATAAATAGTGAGAAGCTTATATATAAAATAATCTATCCTATAATAATATTCTTGCAAATTATTATAATGGTATTTTTGATTTTGAAATAAATAGAAACACCAGTGGAGCTTCTAATCTCCACTGGTGTTTCTACTATGAAGTAATAATAATTTCTATAATACAACTTTTCTTTTAATAAAAACTATATTTATCAAATTAAATTACACTATAAGTCTTTAAAATATTATACTTATAAACCATAATACCATACTCTTTAGTTTCTATTAATTCCCCATATTTATTAAATACATAATCCGTTGCACTTAAATCCCCACCACAAGTTAATGTGTCTGTAACCGGATCAAAAATTGGTGATTCATAATAAGATCCTCTAGTCCAAAGTAACTCTTTATTATCTATATTTAAAATATACTGTTCTGACTTCCCGCTAATAAAACAATATATTCCATCATTAAATGGAACAACCTCAAGGCTCTCATTATTTGTTTCTCTCATAAAGTTTCTCAGGTTATTTAATTGATTATTAGTTATTGGAAGATGATATTCTAAATACTGCATATAATTTTCTTCATATTCTATATCTGCACATACATATGTAGTATTTTCAGTTATTATATACTCTGAATACTTAGTATCAACTTTTTCTAAATATATAAACTCTGATGCTTTATCAAAAAGCTTTAGTCCCTCTTCATTATCTAGTAAATAATTATCTCCATAATCTATTACCTTATACTCACCTGCATTAATCTTAATAGGAAACCTCATCCTATTACTCTTATAATTCTCACGCCTTTCTTCAGATTCTTTTATCAATTTCTTCTGCTTTATTGAATGATAAGCATTAATACTAACATTTATTAAAATACAGCTTACTATAATTATTAGTATTAATTTCAACCCCTTTTCCTTACTCATATAACCTCTTCTCTCTCCTATATTAAAGAAAATTTTCTATTATATAAATTCCCTTTAAGTCACTATCTAAAATAATATATATTTCCGATCTATCTTCTCGCATCTCATAATAATATCTAAAATCATTATTAAAATCTGGGGAATACTCTTTCGGTATTTCTAAATTATCTAATATCTCTTTAATCCTAAACTCTACATAATCATTCTTATTCTCCCATTCTAATAAACTATTAATTTCATCTAAATTTTCATATTGAAATATAGAATATCTTTCGCCATCACCATGAAAACTCGCCCCACTGTTAGTATGATAAATTTCATCATACTCTCTTGGCAAGTTAATCTTCCAATTACTATTTATTATATGATAATATCTATTATGCTCTTTTACCATTATTGCAGTTGATAATATTGTAGTAATAGTAATTGCACCTATTATACTTAAGCTCCTAACAAAATACTTTTTCTTTTTTAAAACTAACCTAACTATGAATATTATCAAAAAAACTATAAAAATTAGTACCATAAATCCTGAAAGAAGCATAGTATTAAACCCAACTATAAATAATGCCAGTTCATTCTGCGATAGCTTAAATTCTACAAACAAATATACTATTAAAATACTTATCGATGATATTATTAATATATTTGATATAAATTTTTTATTGCTACTCTTTCTCATACCCTCATTCCTCTATTCTATCCTGTCATATTTATCATATGAACCATCATACCTTTCCTCTGGTATACTTGTTTTTCTCATAATCATAAAATTAACAGGTTCATAATAAGAAACAGTACTATGATGGAATCCAGTACTTACCTTTGCAATTAAGTATCTACTATGTTCATAAACCGTATGTTCTGGATATGAAGTAAATGCGTAAATAAACATCATCCACATTATCAAAATAGGTGTTATAAAAATACTTGCCATAGTTGATAGCACAGATAAAAACTTTTGAATATACGATTTCTTCATAAGTTTATATAAGTAAAAATTAATCACTATAATTACTAAAAATATAAAGGAACATCCTGCAAAAAAATATAATTTATCAATCCATCCTCTGAAAATCAAATTATTTTCATATAAAAAATAATTTATAAGATTATATAAACAAATAAATAATGTAATAATCGATAAGAACAATAAGCTTTTTAAAAATATATTTTCTTTATTATCACTATCTTTCTTATCTATAATAATAAGTATATTTATTAAGCTAATTAAACAAGGTAGTGCCACAAGTACAGCCATTCCCTTAATTCCTCCATCAAAATACTCTCCATTAGGGAAATAACTTAGAAGACATATTAAGTCAAATATAATTACTATTCCAAATATTATCGATATATATATATATAGATGCTATTTTTTTACTTTTTTCATTCTTTAAGCATTTAAAAATGACTAATGATATTCCACCACTGACCATTACTAAGAAAAGTGTAATCCATCCGCCTACTGCACTATTTAGAACTTTTAATATAGTAATCATACTTTTAATCCCTCCATTACATCGCTGGTATTAAAATAAATATTAAAAACAACAAAAATGCTATTATTACTAATCCTAGTATTACTGATACAATTATAGCTAATTTATTTTTCTTTAAAATTCCGCCTATGAATACTACAATTGCTACTAAAAATATTATTGCTAAGCATGATGTTATTCCCATTTTTAAAACTCCTTTTTCTTAAAAATCTTCTTTTATATCTTTTTACAATAAGAGTAAAGGAAGATTAATAAGTATTATAATATCTTCTATCTTCCAAGCTTTTATGTTATAACTTTTTCTCTACCTATGAAATAACTAATAGTAACAATAATTGTAAGTATCATTTGAATTCCACTTAAAATAATAAACATAAATGTTGCTAAATACCCTTCTCCTAAAACTTTAATAGATAGTAAAAGACTTAGAAAAAAGAATATTCCCATTCCCCCTGAAGGAATCCATCCACTTTCTCTCTTTGAAAAGCTATAGTATGCTGCAATTAAATTACCTAAACCATAAACAACTATTGCAATAACACCTGGCCAAAACCAGCTTGTAAATGGAACTCTGCCTATCCATACTGTAGGCCATTCTCCATCCCACCACTTTCCTGACACCATTATTAATCCATTGTATATAGCGCCTACTGCTAGAAACAAATCAAAGCACCCCAATATTATTCTACTTACTTTACTCTTCATAAATCTCAATCCCTTTTTTATTTATAACTTTTCTTTATCTTTTCTATTTTTTACAAAAGTAACTATAGCCATAATGACTGCTACTAATGTTATAAGCCACATTAATGGTATTAAGAAAAAAGGTTCTGATAAGGTTCCATCCTCTAATACCTTAGAATTTAAATTAAATATAACTACACAGATTACATCTATGACTAATAATATTAATGTAGGTATATACCTTTTCATTTTACTCTTCTCCTTTTACATGCTCTAAAATATCTCCTGGCTGACAATCTAGCGCCTCACATATAGCTTCTAAAGTTGAAAATCTTATAGCCTTTGCTTTATTATTTTTAAGTATTGAAAGGTTAGCCATTGTTATTCCAATCCTCTCTGCTAGCTCTGTCGAACTCATTTTTCTCTTTGCCATCATTACGTCTAAATTTACAATAATCATATGTAATCACCCCTATATAGTAAGATCATTTTCATCTTGAAGCTCTATACCATTACTTATAAGTTCTTTTATTACATAGGACATTACAAAAACCATAAGAGTTGCAAAAGTTAAAACAAAGCAAACTAAATTTTTAAATATAAATACTGTCCCTATTAGATAAATTATAAAGTCTATTAAAGCCCCTATACTTATAATCTTTAGACTCTTTAAGTTATCACGGCTAAAGCCTTTGCATTTTAATAAATTTTTACTTAACTTAATTACAGAAATTAAAATAGCTAAAAAAGGAATTATAGTAGCATAAATAAATATTAATGTTTCTATACTAACAATTCCATCACCTATATATCCAGAATACCAATTAGCTAAATTAGGCAATATAGCTGATCCTACTACAGTTAAAAGTAACGCTAAAACTGATATCATATAAAGAAATTTTCTAAAAAACATATTTT
Organism: Clostridium hominis; assembly: GCF_014287825.1. NCBI lineage: Bacteria > Bacillati > Bacillota > Clostridia > Eubacteriales > Clostridiaceae > Clostridium > Clostridium hominis. The sequence continues at coordinate 76,849 of NZ_JACOOO010000025.1, read as the reverse complement.
CCATCTTTTTCACCTCACCTTAATTCTACCTCTTTCCCAACATGAAAGTCAATATATTATTATTGTTTATCAATAAATTATTATCAAATATCAAAAAAAGAACACTATAGCAATCAAACTATAGCGTTATTTTTTATGGAACTTTAGATACTTTTCTAATATTATTAGTATCTAATGTTTCTACAAAATTTATCTTATATTTCCCTTTTGAGTCCTTATCGAACTTAGCTATTCCTGTTAATTCTTCATTTTTAAATAAAACTATTTTGTTTAAATCATAGTTAAATTCATCAATTATTTTTATCTCTTCCTGTCCACCTATATAATCCTTATGTAGATAGAATATACTGTTTTTTATTCCCTCCTCATTGTTTCCGCTAATACTCTTTTGAATAAAATAGCAATTGAAATAAAAACTAGAAATAATAAGTATTATGCCAATAAGCCCCACTGCTAAAACTACTTTCGTCTTCCTCAACTAAAAAAACCTCCTATAATAAATGCTACAAGTTAGACAATGTTAATTGACTTACACTTGTATTTTATTATAGAAGGTCTAAAAATATTATTACTTACAGTATAAAATTACTTATTAAAGAATGAATAATTTATTAACTCAAATCCATTATCTTTTAAGAAAGTTTTAACCTTTTCAGAAGTTAATATCTTATGTTCATTAGCTCTTTGAACATTGTAAGAACTTGATCCTAAAAGAAATGCATCTACAAATGCTGGATGACACATTAAATCAGTAACTTCATTTTCTTTTAATTCTGATAAATGCTCTTCGAAATACTCTTCTTTAACATTATTCATATAGAAATTGCCTAAACATTTAGCATATGTAACTCCATCTATAGCCATTTCAGATGATTGTCTCATTGGTAGCTTGTACTCATTTGCAATTCTTTCGATTACAGGTCTTAAATATTCCTCTCCATGTACATGATGATGTGAATCTAAATGAGTTATTTCAACTCTTTCACGTACTTTTTCAATTTGAGCTTTAAACTCTCTATATACTTCTTCTAAATCTATATTTTTTAATACTTCTTCGCTTGGTCTTCTGAAGAAATTTCCATTTTCATCAACAATAGTTTTATGATCTTTTAAAAGTGGTTTATAACAAGTTAATGTCATATGAACACCACATCTTAAAGTAGGGTTCTCTTTTATTAATGCCATACCATGTTCAAATCCTGGCATGTTAGCCATAACTGTACATGATGTTACTATTCCATTTTTGTGTGCTGATATTATTCCATGATTTACGCCTTCTGAATATCCAAAGTCATCAGCGTTTACTATAAGTTTTGCCATTTTGCATCCCCCTCACAAGTTGCTTTGTAAACATTTTCTTTATTAATAAAAAAATATATCTTTTTTTATATTAGTAATTATATATTTTTCCATATATTTTCTCAATAACAATTACCTTATTTTCAAAATTTGAAAATAAAGCGTTTTAATTACATTCATATATTTAATCTTGATATTATTGTTGTTTTAATTTATTCTTTAGTATATTATATCTACATTATTTTTTATACAATAGTTACTAGGGGGTAGTCAAAAATGGCAAAATACAAAATTGGGCAGCTTTCTAAAACAATGGGCGTTTCTACTCACTCAATTAAACATTATGAAAAATTTAGATTAGTTTATCCTCATAAAGATGATGCTACAAATTATAGATATTATGATTTATCACAATATGCAAGAATTATAGATTGTAGGAAATTTAGAAATATAGGGGTTCCTATTAAGGATATTTCCTTACTCTTAAATAATTCTAACAATGCTGAATTTAATGATATTATTAAAACTCATATTTCTGACCTTGATTCTCAGATAGAAACCTTAATACGTCAAAGAGATTTAGCTAAAACTTTGTACAATAGAAGTAAATCTTGTGATAAGTATCTTAACGAATGGTTTATTGATATTATACCTTCAATTTATTTTTTAAAACAAAGTAATAATACAGAAATAATAGAAGAAAATCACTCTTTCATTGATGGAATTAATCTTATAGATTATGTTCCTATAGTTGAATCTATTTTATGTATAGATAAAGATAGCTTTGTCCATAATGATATACGTTATTCTTGGGGCCTTGGTTTTACAGAAGATAATTCTCCATTAATAAGCTCTAGCTTAACTAAAAACACTAAATTTACTAAAATTGAAAGTTGTAAATGTTTTATTACATATATAAAAGTTAAACTCCCATATATATCAAATGGTTCACTTCTAAATACTATAAGTGATATTATAAGCAAATTTCCTTTAAAAATATCCTCAGATATTATTGCTTTTTCAATAAAAAAAAGTAATGAAGATGGAATTATATATGAATATCTTAAATTATGTATACCTATAAAGTAGCTATTTATTTGTATTTAACATTGCTAATACAAACTTAAGTACTATATTCAAGTTTTAAGGAAATATCATAAATTATTCTTATTTATACTCTATATATTTCAAAATATAGGGTATTTTTTATATCTTTTTATGAGGATTCTCTCAAATATATATGATATTGCGTATTGACTTCAGCATTGCACTCAAACTTAAAATATGCTTGTTAATTATCAAACAATAGATTAGGGGGAAGATACATGAAAAGATCTTTAATTAAAAGACTTTCAGCTGTTATTGCACTTACTTTAAGTATTTCATTAGTAAGTTGCACAACAAACAATAATGCTAACAGCGATAAAAACTTATCTTTTAAAGCTGGTACTTACTCAGCAACTGGAAAAGGGAATAATGGAGACATAAAAATTGAAGTTACTGTAAGCGATTCAAAAATAGAGTCTATAAATGTAACTGAATCTTATGAAACTCCAGGACTTGGTGATGTTGCTCTAGATTCAATGATTGAAAGTATACTATCTACTCAAAGCCTAGGTATTGATACTGTAACAGGTGCAACTAATAGTTCAAATGGTTTAATAGAAGCATTAGAAGCTTGCTTAACTGAAGCTGGTGGAGATTTAGACGCTTTAAAAGTAGCAGTTGAAAAAAATGGTGAAGATGAAGTTATGGAAACTGAAGTTGTAGTTATTGGTGGAGGTGCCTCTGGTACTGCTGCTGCACTTCAAGCTACTGATGATGGTGGTAAAGTTATATTAGTTGAAATGACAGCCTCTCCAGCTGGACAAGGAACTATGGCTGGGGGAATGTTTGCTACTAACTCTAGTAAGCAAGTTGAAAAAGGCGAGGTTGTAGATGGAAAATGGTATTATGACCAATTCATAACTACAAGTAATTATAATGCTAACGGTGGTTTATTAAGTAAAGTTATTAACAACTCTGGAGATACTGTAGATTGGCTAGAGGAAAATGGTTGTGATCTTATATTAGCGCATCCATCAACTGGTGGATATTATGAGCATAAAGAGACTCATCCAGCTTCTACTTTACATGGATATGTTGAAGGTGGTACTATCGCTTTAACTAATCTTCATAAATCAATTGAAGAAAAAGGTGGTACTGTTTTATACTCTACTACAGCAAAAGAATTAATAATTGAAAATGGTGTAGTTAAAGGAATTATAGCTGAAAAAGCTGATGGAGGGAATTTAACAATTAATGCTCAATCAGTAATATTAGCTACTGGAGGCTTTGGGGGTAACGAGGAAAAAGTTGCCGAAACTTTTGGCGAAGGCTTTGGTGTTTCTAGAGTTTCAACTAACATTGGAACTGGTATAGATATGGCAATATCTGCAGGTGCTTCAGCTAATTATGAAGATGCAATAACTATGCATTATGGAGTATCTAGAGGTGGAACAAATTGGAATACCACTTTAAATGCTGCACTTCTTAATCCATATTTACATGTAGATGTTGATGGAAATAGATTTATGAACGAAGAATCTTTCATATTTGAACCAATTAAATCTTCAAATGTAATTAAATCTCTTCCTCAAAGAACTGCTTATGAAATATTTGATAACACTATGATAGAAACAGTTAAAGAAAAAGGATTTGCAGGAATTACTGATGTGTTTAGTGGTGAACTCGCTACTGATCCTACAGTATTCGTAGAAGTAGGCCATCCTGTTAATACAGCAGATAGATACGAGGCAAGTATAACACCAGAAGACTTAACTGAAGAAATCGAAGCTTTAGTTCAAGAAGGAAAAATAATAAAAGCTGAAAGCCCTGAAGAATTAGCTGAAAAGTTAGGAATGACTAACCTAGTAGATACAATAAATAGATATAATGAATTATGTGCATCTGGTGAAGATACAGATCACTTTAAATCATCTAAGTACTTAGATAACTTAGAAGGTACTTTATATGCAGTAAAAATAACACCATCTGTATTCCTAGGAACTCTAGGTGGAATTGACATAAATGATAATTGTGAGGTCTTAGACGCTAATGGTAAGGCAATACAAGGACTTTACGCTGCTGGAGCTGAAACAAATGGAGCTTATGGAAATAGCTATGTATACTTTGAAGGTGGTACTTTAGGTTATGCTTATGGTACTGGTAGAATAGCTGGTTCATCAGCAGTTTTAAACCTAAAAAAATAATTATAGCCCCTAAAAAATTTTAATATCTTTAATGTATTAAAATAATTAAATACAAAAAATGGATATCACCAAAAGGTGATATCCATTTCTATTTGGTTTATATTTCATTTTTCAAGATAAAGGTTTTATCCTGAATGGTTGTTTGGGCAAATTATAATGCTTTTAAAGCTACTGAGTTTAATATACTCCATGGCTTGTTAAAGTGTGGTTGAAAGAAGAAGTCTGTCATAGCTAACTCTTCAATAGTCATATTATTTTGAATAACTACTGATAAAGTATTCATAAATTGAGTTAAATCAATTTTAGATGCTATTTGTCCTCCTAATATTCTTCTTGTATCTTTATCATAAACAAGCTTAATTAAAGCTTTTTCGTAAGTTGGCATAAATTCTGGTCTATAGTTATCTTCTAATGTTACAGACGCAACATTGTAGTTTGTAGTTGCTTTAGCAACACCTTCAGTTAATCCAGTTGAAGATATACATTGTTCGTAAATCTTTATTCCTGATGTTCCTTGAGTTCCCATATACTTAAGTGTTGGCTCATTTATATTTCTAGCAACTAAAGTACCCATTCTTACTGCATTTGTAGCAAGTGGAATATATCTTGTATCATTAGCTGGATTATATTTAACTACACAACAATCTCCTGCTGCAAATACGTCTTCTCTGCTTGTTCTCATGTATTCGTCAATTATTATAGCTCCATTTGGTAGGGTTTCTAACTTACCTTGAACCAACTTAGTACTTGGTGCAAATCCAATACAAAGAACTACTAAATCTCCTTCATAACTTCCTTTTTCAGTAACAACTCTTGTTACCTTTCCATTTTCACCTTCAAACTTTTGAACTTTTTGTCCTAAAGCAAAGTTTACTCCCTTAGCTTTAAATTCTGTTTCAGCAAGATCAGTAAATTCTTTATCTAAATATTTAGGCATTATTCTATCTTCAGCATCGATTAATGTTACATTTTTACCTTTCATTTCGAAAGCTTCAACTAATTCAACACCAATATAACCTGCTCCGATTATAACTACATTTTTAGCATGTTCAGCTTTTTCAATTATTGTTAAAGCGTGGTCATGATTTTTACATAAAAGAATATTTTCTAAATCTCCACCTTCAAATCTAGGAACTATTGGCCATGATCCTAAAGTAAGAACTAATTTATCATAATTATCTTCAAACTCTTCATTTGTAACTAGGTTTTTAACTTTTACCTTTTTATTGTCAAAATCTATATCTAAAACTTCATGTTTCATGTTAGTAACTACACCTTGTTTAGCTAAGTTTTCTGGAGAGTTATAGAAAAGATCCTTAGTTTCTTTAATTACTCCTCCAACATTTAAAGCTATTCCACATGATAAGAATGATATATTATCGTTCTTTTCATATATTGTAATTTCACTCTCTGGGTGAAGTGCCTTTAAATTAACTACTGCTGCTGTTCCAGCATGTGTACATCCAACAACTACTACTTTCATTTCATTTCCTCCCGGATATCGTTTATTTTTTAATTAACATTGCTTATTAATAATTATTATCTATAAATAGATAATACTCCTATTTTTTATAGAAGTAAATACTTTTTTATTAATTCTACTTAATATATTATTCCCTTTAATTATTTTTTATAATAAAAAAAATCAGCCTAAGCTGATTTTCTATTTTATATTTTATCTATCTAGTTCCTGAAGTTTCAAAATCTATAAGTTCCCATGCCCAAATATCGAAATTGTATTTCATAGTTGCATAAATATCAATTCTACCATCTTTATTATAAGGCGCTATTCCAACCTTCGTAGCCTCAAAATTACCTTCTTCCGTCATAGTACATAGTGAATCTACATAGGACGGTGCAAAAGCATATTTAACTCCATTATATTCAAAGTAACCTTTTCCGTAAATATCAGTACTTAACCCATTTAAAAAGCTTTCTCCTGCAGTAAATAATGGTTCTAACCCATAATTTTCCCTATATACTATATCTTCAATATACCAACCTCTTTTATATTTTAAAGTTGCTGTACCATAAAGTTGTACATAAGCTGCCGGATAATTAACTTCTTGCCCTAAGTCTACTAAAATTACTCCTTCTTTTTCTGTTCTTATATCTATGACATAAGTACCACCTACATAATTTTGCTCATAATCTATAGTCTTCTTAACTTCTTCTATAGCCTTCTGCTCAATAAGTTCTGATTCAACTATTAAAGTGTAAATTTCATCTTGTGTTATTTCCGTAGGTCTATTAAGCTCGTTATATATAATAGATCCACCTATAGTAAATACTACAGATGCAAGTAAGATTAATGCTACAACCTTCTGCCATCTTCCAGACTTTATATCTTTCTTTATATTATTAAACTTAATTCTATCACTGTAAATAGCCTTTCTATTACTTTTAACTTTCTCATCTATCTCTACTTCACTATCATTATCAAATTCACTATCATATCTTATATAATCATTAACTTTATTTAATTCTGTACTATCTTCTGATTTAACTCCACATTTCTTATTAATCTGTTGATCTAAATATTTTAAAAATGAAACCTCTTCTTTTTTGTTAAATATTCTCCTAGGAATATTTATTATATAACCAGAAATTAGATTAATAAAAATATTATTTTCAGTAACTATAACATCACTTACAAAAGACCATTCTATCCTACTATAAAATCCTTCTAACTCCCTAATTATATAATCATCTGTTAACGTAATAGATGTATCTTTCATAGAGTCAATACTCTTCGAAAACTCATTTCCTGCCATCTTATTTAAAATACTTCTTCTATTATAATCATAAATTTTCCTACTAAATATAAGCCAAAACACAATAAAGACTCCAGCTACAATAAATGTTGGAAGATAATTTGGTTTAATATAATCCGAAGTTGAACCCACTAATATAAAAATTACAGCAATGATAGTTACTAAATTAATCAGCTTAGCTCTTCTATGAAGCAAATTTCCACTATCCTTAAGTACTAATAGTTCCTGATAATCTTCCTTACTATATCTAAATGTTAATTTCATACTTATCCCCCATTCTTAAAAACAATCCCCTAATCTTTTGTAAAGTAAAATACTTATCCTAACTTAACATTTATCTATTAAGTTCCTTATAACTAATAAATCCATATTCTGAATTAGCTGATTTAATAGCTCTCATGATAGCCTCTTCCATAACCTTAGTAGCTAGAAGTCCTGCTACATTAACGTCACATTTAACCTTTCCTGTTGCCATAGTAAATATTGTGTCACCATCAAACATAGTGTGCGCTGGTCTCATAGTTCTTCCATAAGCATTATGACTCATTGATGCAACCTTATTTGCCTCTGCCTTTGTTAAATCTGCATTAGTTACAACAACTCCGATAGTAGTATTCCCATTAAATGCATCTTTTTTATTATCATACATTCCAATCATCATTTTTTCAGTATCAGCAAAAGTCTTCATATCTTCATTTAAAGCACCCGCAATAATTTCCCCATTTTCATAATTGATTACATCACCTAAACAGTTAACAGATACTACGGCTCCAATTTTTAAATCTCCAACTTGAACTGCATACATTCCAAGTCCACCCTTCATAGCATATTGTGGCCCTTTAAACTTCCCTACTACAGCTCCAGTTCCAGCTCCAATATTGCCATTTACATTTTCATTATAACTTTCTGAATTTATACAAGCTCTTAATCCCATTTCCTTATCAGGTCGTGACTTCATATCACCACATATAAGATCAAATATTACTGCCTGACATACTATTGGTACTTTCGTAACTGCAACATCATGCCCAACATTTCTTGCTTCAAGATACTCCATAACACCAGCTGATGCATCTAATCCAAAAGCACTTCCTCCAGATAAAACTACAGCATTAATTTTCTGAATCATCTGAATTGGATTTAAAAGATCAGTTTCTCTTGTTCCAGGTGCTCCACCTCTTACATCGACACCTGCCGAAGCTCCTTCTTCAGAAATTAAAACTGTGCAGCCTGTCGCTCCTATTCTGTCTTGAGCATGACCTATTTTAATTCCATCAATATCTGCAATATTTATTTCCTTCATATAATGTTCTCCTTTTATAATATCAATATTATTTGAAATGATTTTTATATTATATACCAATAATAGATTACTACTTACTATAAATCTACTCTCTATTATGAAATGTTATCTTAAACTTAATTATCTGTATCTATGAATTTATTAACCTCAATAGCTTCATCATAATTCTCGATTACAGATGTTGTTCTATCAAAGGACTCTTTTATTCTTTCTCTACCCTCCTCAGTCAAATAATCTGCATCATCAATAGTAGCTGGTACAACTTCATAAAAAAGTTTAGCATCTTTACCATACCAGTTTACCCATGTTGGGATATATGTTGGTATATCAACTGTAATTTCATTAGTTTCCATATCTTTATTTACTTTAACAGATACAATTGCTCCATCTTCCGTATATGGATTTCCTATTCTTTCAGTTCTTTGACTTGATAAGAAATTTCCCATTGAATATACTACAGCTGTATCACTGCTTCCATCACTGGATTGTATCATATCTATAGGTTGAAGAGAATGCGGATGAGTTCCAAATATAATATCAACTTTCTCATCAGCCAAAAATTGTGCTATCTGTTTTTGGATATCATTAGGTTCTAACTCATATTCATCACCCCAATGCATATAAAAAACAATTACTTCTGCCCCATCTTCCCTCATTAACTCTATCTGTTCCTTCATATTAAGCATATCGTTCTCTAACGTATCTGGATGATAATAATTCATTAGTTGTAATAAATCATAGGGAATTGAAATTCCATTTACACCAAAATTACCATCTTCTACTGTCATAGTATATCCATAAGATATAACTCCTACATTTATTCCCTTAACATCTTTTATAATATATCTCTTATCATCAATACTTTCTCTTGTTCCTATAACATCAAAACCTCTATCAACTAATGTTTTCCTTGTCCTGTAATAACCGTTAACATCTCTATCTAAACAATGATTATTCATATTTGCTACAATATCATATCCAGCGCTCTTCATTGCATCTGCTAATGAATCTGGACTATTAAAACTTGGATATCCTGAAAATCCATAATTCTCTATTCCTGATAACGTAGTTTCTAAATTTCCAATAGCCAAATCAGCTTTTTCTAAATATTTCTTTATGTACTTAAAATTATTATTAAAATCATATTCATCAGTTTCTGAGTTGTATTGAGTTTCTAATATTTCTTTATGAATTAATATGTCTCCTGTGGCAACTATTTCAATAGTATTTATATCGTTCACTACCTCACTAATATTCTCTTCATTTTTATTGTTGTAATCCTCTTCTATTTCCTCACTTGCTATTCCTTCATCTCTATTCTCTTTATTATTAAAAAGAACTTTTTCATTTTTTCCTATTAATAGCGCAAGTAAAATTATTATAATTATTGCTAGTCCAAGAATTTTTCCTAACTTATTCTTCATTATACCCTCCCCCTCAGGTTATATCACTTACTAGTTATTATACAATTATTCTGTATAATTTTACAATTAATGCATTTAATTTTCAATAATTCTATTTCTATAAAAAATGCTCTGTTACATATTTCAACTAATATTAAACAATTACTACCATATTTCATAAACTTATATCTACGTAATTATTTAATATTAATATCTTTATCTAACAGAGCAGAATCTCTATATTAATCCATATTTTTTAAAACTATTATATATTCCATCTTCATCATGAGTTCCTGTTATATCACAAGCTATCTCCTTTAAAGCTTCCTTAGCATTTCCCATAGCTATACCACAATTAACATACTGTAGCATCTCCATATCATTAATTCCATCACCATATGCAAATGTAACCTCTTTAGATAATCCTAAGTGTTCTAGTAAATACTCAATAGCTAAGGCCTTATGTACTCCAGGTACTGATAACTCACCACTATTTTCTCCAAACATTGGAACAGTACAATGTATAACATTAAACTTATCCTTAAATTCTTCCTTTATAACTTCTATAGAAGTTTCTGAATCTAAGAAAGATACTTTATTTATATCATCTCTAATTAAATTCTCTCCTTCTATTAAAGCTTCTATAAACTGTCCTATTCCTTTTTCTAACTCCTTATACTGTTCACTTTCTTTATCTACACCTTCAAAAACTAATCTCTTTAATGTCTTCTTACAATTCTTACTTGCAAATAAACCACCATTTGACTCTAAATAGAAATCTATGTTATTTTCATCAAAATATCTTACTAAATGCTCAACATCTTCTCTACTTACCTTTTTATGAAGAATCATTTCATTATTAACCTCAATATATCCTCCAGCAGCACCTATAACTCCATCAAATCCTATTTCCATTATATCGTCATATAACTCTGCTTTTGAACGGCCTGTACACAAAAATATATAGTGTCCATTTTCTTTTGCTTTTCTTACTGCTATTTTTGCTGATTCTGGTACTACTCCATTGTCGTTTACTAATGTTCCATCTACATCTAAAAACACAACTTTTTTACTCATATAAATATCCTCTTCCTCTTGTTATTATGTCTTTATTATTACATTAGATATATATATGAGATTTTCAAATTATGAAAATATTATCATTCCCCCCATTAAAAAGATATAATATTCTCTTAACACCAACCCCTTCCATATTATTACCATTTACTATGTTATAATGAATATATCATGTCTTATCATTAAAATATAGGAGGATATATATGTATGTTAACCTTAGAAAAGACAATATAAATTCTTTTAATATTAATACTAATCTAAATGACATAGGTAAGTTTTTAGCTGTTAGGGATTTAGAGTTCTTATCTAAAGAAGCTTTGCTTAATAAATATGATATAGATAAAGTAGACGTATTAATCTTACTTGGCAATGCTATCCCTTACACTATAGAAGTTGCTCATAATGCTTATAAAAATAAACTTTGTAGTAAAATATTAATTTCTGGTGGAATCGGACATTCTACAAACCTTTTAAGAAACGCTATAAAAGCTAATGTTAAATACAAAAATATAGAAACAAAGAATAGATCAGAAGCAGATATTTTTAAAGATATTTTAGTAAATTATTATGATGTTTCTGAAGATGATATAATTCTTGAAAGCCAATCTACTAACTGCGGAGACAATGCTTTAAAGTCCGTTAACCTTCTAGATAATCTAAACATAAAGTATAACTCTATAATGCTAATTCAAGATCCAACTATGCAACTTAGAAGCTATGCATCATTTTATAAATACTTAAAAGATAGAAATACTATTATTATAAACTATTCTCCATTTATCCCAGAGCTAGATGGTAACATGAATTTTATTAATAAAAATGTAGATGGAATATGGGACATTACTAGATATTTAGATCTTATTTCTGGCGAAATACCAAGACTTAGAGATGATAATAAAGGATATGGCCCTAATGGTAAAAACTTTATAGCTCATATAGATATACCTAGTGATATTCTTGAAAAGTATAATGAATTAATAAATATAATTACTAATAGAAGATAAACTAAAGGAAGTCCAACAAATTGCTGGACTTCCTTATTTAACTTATATCAGATTAACAAAGCTGAAATTATATTCCAAATTATCATTATAACAGCTACAGTCCCTACTATTTTAAGTAAATCTATAGCTTCCACTCTTACTACTCGAAGCACTGAATCTTTATTTTGTAAAACCATACTCTTTTTCCCTGATTTCTTCGCCTTAATTTCAAAGTTCAAAAAAGCATACAATCTTATTAATATAGTAAAAATTATTATTAATGTTCCTAAAAGTCTGCAGAGAGCTACATCAGCAAAATTCCCACCAAATAAATATAAAGCTGTACCTATTACAATTGATAATAATGCTTTTAAATTTCCTATAAGTCCGTTATTTATAAATCTCCAAGTTATATATCTTTCAATTATAGATTTTTTCTTCTGCTCACTTAGTTCTTTCTCATAACAATGATAATGATAAGGCTTACCATTTACAATAACTAACTCCTCGTACTCCTCAATAACATCTAAACATTTTTCACAATAAACATGTTGTGACATATTAAATGCCTCCATATTAATATTTTTATTTTCCCACCCACTATATTTTATGCTGATTTTTTGAATTATTGATAGACTTAAAAAGGGGTATCTATGCTATTATTAACACTTTATTAATAAAATCGAACTCTATTTTTATAGTATTATCGCCTACGTTATTATATATATAAAACTCCCAAAAACTTCTTTAAAAATTTGCTAATATACTATTTATTTACAATTAATTTATGTACGATATAATTATACTATATTTGGCAATAATATTAATTATATTAAGGAGGCGTAGCAATGATTGGTATAAGCTATATTTATTTTCTTATTTCGTCACTAATACTTTGGTTCATATATAGATTTATTTCTCATAAAAAATATAATAAAATCAACATATTAAGAGAGGTTTTTATTAATTTTTTCTTTATCTATTTCTTAATAGTTATTTATTTTACATTCTTCAAAGGTGGTATACTTCACCTTGATTTGCAGATGAGATCATATGCAAATATAATCCCTTTACTAGAAACAATAAAAATGTTTCAAGATAATTTTATGGGTCTTGGTAACTCGCTTTATAATGTTATTGGAAACATATTGTTATTTATTCCATTTGGATTCGCTATACCATTGCTCTTTAAGAATCATAATAAATTATTCAAAGTTACCTTATATGGATTTATAGCTTCTTTTTCAATTGAATTACTTCAATATTTAACGTGTACAAATTTTACAGATATTGATGATGTTATATTTAATACATTAGGTGCCTTAGTAGGCTTTTTAACATTTAACATCTTTATGTTTATAGTAAGAAAAACTAACATTATATATCCAATTGAAAAAATAAGAAAAACTTATGATGGAAGCTTAATATTTTTAAGTTCAAAATTTTTATTACCACTTACTTTATGTAGCATAAGCTTATTCTTTAGTATTCTTTACAGTTCTACTATATCTGGAAATCTTTCAGATGAAGAAATTGCTAAGGCTGTTTTTAACTATAATACAGAAGGTAATTATGTAGCCACAGAACAATTCTTTAATCATAAACTATTTCTCCAAGATAATGGTGAATATTTAGAGCTTAAAATAGCAGATGAAGTTTTAAATAATAGATATGTTCAAGGATATTCAAGACAAATTCCTTGGAATAAAGATAGTTATGGTTATTCAGTTGCCCTAATATCAGAAGATGATGAGTCAACAGGAGTAATTGTATTTGGTAAAAATAATGATGCAAAAACAATTGAGATTACTCTTAATAATAATGTGTATTCAACTTTTATTTCACCTGATACTTTCTTTATCATCACATATCCTACCTTCGAGATGTTAGATGATAATTCAGATATATATAACATATATTCAACTGGTAAATCTAAAGACTTAAAAATAACATTTAACGAAGATGATAAAACTAAATGTAATCATATGAAATTTTTAAAGTAATAAATATCCTTCAGAAAGATAACTTCTGAAGGATATTGGTATAATATTTAATTCTAGTTCATATCATTTTTCATTGTTGAATTTAAACTTCCAACATACACCCATATATCACCCAATATAAATGAAACAGTAATTATAATAAATGTTAATAGGGGTACTGATTTATCACTAAATAATGTAATAATGATCTGTACTAAGTCAATTATAAAAAAAGTATAAAATACAAAAGTATTCTACACTTATTAAATCAATTCTTTATTATATATTAATATTGTAAATATTCAACTTCATTTACTATCTTCTTAGTATTTTCTTTATTATATAAATACATAGCCTTAGAAATATCAGCAATTTTATCTGGTCCATTATATACATTATCAGTCATCATAATTATTATATAAGGTTCTTCTGTAAAAACTATTCCAACATCGTGGGTATACCCTTCATCACTTCCTATTTTGTGAGCTACAATATTTTGTGGTAAATACTTATCTAATCTATCATGAAAATCTGTATTTTTAAGATAATCTATCAAGGTCTTATAATTAGAATTATTTCTATTTTCATATATATATTTTAGCACCTCCAATTCAACTCTTGCAGATGTTACATTATCATAATCTCCATAATCAATACCTAAAATCTCAAAAAGTCTCCATTTAAAATTATTCCATCCACCAATATAACTATAAACCATAGTAGCCGCTATATTATCAGAATATTTTATAGTATACTCTATTAATGTTCCTAATGGTAATGCTCCAAAACTTAAATCATATTGCAAAATACCTGTCCCTCCTTGATATTGCCATGGACTATAATATACTAAATCCTCTAAAGTTATCTCACCACACTCTACCATATTATAAGCAACAAGACTTAATCCTACCTTATAAATACTTGCAGCATTCATATATAAATCTTCATTAAAGGCTAATCTTTCTTCTGTTTCTAAGTTGTAATATATAAAGCTTGTACTATATTTATCCTCACCTAAATAATTATTTATTCTATCCATTATATCAATATTATAAAGTTGATTATCTAATTCTACTTCCATATCTTCATTTTCTATTTCTTCATTGTCTTCATAAATCATTTCTTCTGATACATCTGCATCACTAGCTTCGCTATTATCCACATTATCTTCAACTTCATTACCTTCTTCTACTTCAGTTATATATATTTTTTCTTCATCCAAAAAAGAATCTTCTTTTTTATCCACTGCATAATTAAGTACATCTGTAACTTCAACATCAGCTCTTGCCCTAATTCCATTATTTATCGCTGCACTTCCAAAAATAATAATTGCACATAAAACCATAAAATTCCTAACAACATTTCTCACTAACTACACACCCTTAAGATATTTTAACTTTGTCAATAATTTCTATTAATATTCTATGATGAAGTGCTTTATTTATTATGAATTTATTATGAAATTATTATATAAAAAAAGACCTTAAACTACATATAAATAGTCAAGATCTCCTTATTACATTTACTCTTTAACCCAATATTCACTACAGTTATTAGATCTATCTAAAAATCCGTACTCAATTAAAGCTCTTCTTAAAGTTACATAATCATCAAATATTCTTTCTAAAATTCTATTAATATCTTTTTCAGAATACTTCTTACCATATTTAAAGTTTTTACTTATTTCCTCTAATACTATAACCTTTTTCTTCTCTCTTGCTGGATAACTTTTCAATCTTTTATTTTCATCCATATAAACTTCAATGACTTTAGTCTTTTCTTCATCAGTTATATTAAATCTATCATCTAATGTAGTGGCACTCTTGTGTGGATCACATATAGTTGAATCATCTAATATATTTATTTTTTTATTAATACCATTTGATAATAAATCCATCATAGCTAAAAACAACTTTGCTTGTTTCTCTTTTTCTCTTAATTTATAACGATGATTTCTTATAGTAGAATTAGCTACTTTTAACTTTGCTGCTATTTCCTTATCTGATAATCCCATAGCCATTAACTCTAATATACCTTTTTGAACTTCGGATATCCCAGTAAAAGCTGAATTCATATTTAATAAATAACTAAGCATTGATTTATGCTTTTCTTGTATATGAATTTCAGCAGACTTTCTTGCATCATAAAACTTTCCATCGATTTCATATACTCTACCAATCGTAAAAACCTCATCACATATTAAACATTTAATATGTTCACCATCTTCAATATAACCTTTTTTTACTTGTTCAATAGATGCTTCCCAAAAACTTTGACTTACCTCCATTTAATTCACTCCTTTTACAATTCACTTCCTTATAATACCATTATATAAACTTATATACTTTTTGTCTATATATTAATAAACATTTTTAGTTTTTGTTTTGATAATTCTATATAAAAAAGGATAACTTAAAATAAGCTATCCTTTTTATACTTTTTTAATATTCATTTTTAGCTTTCATGAATACTTAACTCAATTTATGCCACTCTTTTACTGTTATTATAGAAGTAACAACTATAGTTACAATTATAAACATAGTATTATATCCTACTCTTTTATTTCTCCAGCCAGTATCTTATTTAATTTATTTTGAACTAACCATAACTTCTTTTGCTTTCTATTATAAGCTACCATTTGATTTTTATTGTTTTTGCTCAAATCCATAGCTTTCTTATAGTGATCATCTGCTATATTTAATGCATCTTTTATAACTGCAAGTTCTTCGTTAGTAAACATCTACTTTCCTCCTAAAATTTTTCTTGAATTATTATATCATATAATCTCTTTCTATAAAATCCTATGCTAAATTTTCTTTTTCTTCTTCCCCGTCCACCCTTAAAAATCTCTTTGATGTAAGCTTTATTCCAATTGCTCCTATTGGTGCAGTAATAAGAACACTAAGTATTGCTATAGCCTGCATTACATCGCCATATACAACTCCCATTTTTAATGGTATACCTGCTTTTGCTGATTGTACTGTTGCTTTAGGAAGATATGCTATAACACAAAACATCCGCTCTTTTAATGTTAGGTTTGTTCCAATTAATGAAATTAATACTCCTATAGATCTCATAGTTAGCGAAATTATAAGCATTACTGTTCCCACAAAAAAATACTCTCCAACTAACTTTGGATTTATAGCCATACCAACAAAAGCAAACAAATATAGCTTCCCATATTTCCATACGACATTTATTCCATCTTGTATATTTTTCGCCATATCTCCTAAATATGTTCTTAATAGAAATCCATAAATCATTATTATAAGTAATGAATTAAATAATTTAAAGTGTGTAATATTTTCAATAAGTCTTATAGTTAAACATATTACTAATACACCTATTACTTTAAGCTTATTATCTTTTATCTTTTTTATAATAGGCTTTGTTATTATGGCTAATATCCAAGCTACAGCTATGCTAAGCACTATAGTCATTGGTATATTAACTATTTCACTTAGTACAGAAATTTTTTCTCCACTAACTCCTGACATATATACTGCTAGAAATGTTGTAAATAAAGTTATAGCTACTGTATCATCAGCAGATGCTCCTACTAATAACATTTGTGGAATAGCCTTATCTTGACCAATTTTTTTATTTATAAGCTCAACCATTGATGGCACTAATACAGCTGGACTTACTGCTGCTATTATAAATCCTAGTATCCCTCCTTGAACAAAAGTAAACCCTAAGAAAATAGTAGATAAAAAAGCTATAGTAAATCCTTCAATTAGCGCCGGTATAGCACTTAACAAAACAGCTGGCCTACCTATACTTCTCATTTGATTTAAACTTATTCCAAGTCCTCCAATAAATAATACAGTTACTAATGCAATATCCTTTATATAAGGTGCTATCTCCATTGTACCTGCTGGAACTATATTTAAAAATGTAGGGCCAATTATCATCCCTATAAGTATCATACCAATAAGTGATGGTAATTTTATAAATTCAACAATTCTACCACTCCAATATGCAGCTAACCCTATCGCTATTAACGATATTATAATTTTTAATATATCCATTTTTCTCCCATCCTCTATATCTATTTTTCTAACTATTATTTAGTTTGGTTAATTATATTATTAATAATTCCAAAAAAATTAGACTCCTACCCTATAAGGGTAGGAGTCATTAGCTTTACGCGATTATGGCGAACTCCATCGCCGTTTTTATTAACTTTAACATTTAGTATAATATCATACAAATACTACTTTGTCCATCTAAGTAAAATCATTCTATTAAAATTAAATTTATTTAGTACCTGTACTTCCAAAGCCTCCACGATCAGCATTCCCAAATGATTCAACCTCTTCAAATTCTATCTCTGGCATAACTTCCATTATTCTAAATTGAGCTACTTTATCCCCTTTTTTTATCCATGTTCCTTTTTGTTCTACATCATCAATAACTTCTACTGTTTTATGTTGTAAACAATAGACTGGCATATGCCATTGATCATTATCGCCTATATATGTATCATCAACAACTCCAAGGCCATTTGTCTGTATTATCCCCCAAGTTTTAAATGTCGAGCTTCTAGGAGCTAAATGACCTTCCCATCCTTGAGGCAACTCTAAAGCAAAACCTAACGGAATCATAGCCCTTTCATTTACTGGCACAAACATATCCTTATTAGCATATACATCTATCCAATTACCTTTAGTTATCTTCTCTAATTTAGTTGCACCTTCAAAATATTTAATTCTCATTTTCATACGTAAATCATCCTTTCTCATGTTTAGACTTTACGCCTCTAAAACATGTTATATTGTATCATATCATCTATTTAAAATCCAAACTTATGATTCAACAAAAAGAATGACAAATAAATTTATATTATATTGTCATTCTTTATAAAAAATGAAATTTTATCATTTTTATCTTTAAATAATTGCTTTATACCGCTTTAATTTTATTAACTACTTCAACTGATGCTTCAGTTGTATTTTTATCTATTGTCACTTCATTCCATGGTGAGTATGTTGGCTTTTCAAAATACTTCCTATCTACAATAGCAATAACTCTATAACTACCTTTCTTTAAATTTTCAAAAGTAACATTACCTAAATTATCAGTGTACTTAGTTTCAACTAACTTTGGAGATACACCATTAAGTACATATAGATTTATTTTTGCTGATGATATCAATGTTCTATTTTTATTAGCTAATCTTGATACTACAGTTATCTTTCCTAAAGTTTCATTATCATTTTCATCATTTTTGTCATCCTGATAATTATTATAATACCCTCTAGAGTATTCCTTGTCATAGTCATATACTTCTTGAAAAGTTGTCTCAATAACATTCTCTTTTAAAATATCATCTTGATGCTGTTCACTTCTATACTTTGAATCATTATTGTTGATATTAAATTTTTCTAAATCATCCTTATCATAATCATCATCTATTCTTATTTTCATAAAAAACCTCCAAAATGTCGTATATTGACATAATACGCATTTGGAGGTATTTTGGTGATATTTTTATTATATTAAAAGCATGTCTTTTATTTCATCAAATTCAGTTGGCTTGCTAAAATAATATCCTTGGATTATATCACAATTAATATGATTTAAATAATTAAATTGTTCTTTATTTTCTACGCCTTCTGCTACTACCTTCAAGTTCAAGTTATGAGATAGTTCTACTATACTTTTCGCAATATTATCACTCTTTTTATCTAGTCCTATCCCATCAATAAAACTCTTATCAATTTTTAATACATCTATTGGAAGTCTCCTTAAATAATTTAAAGAAGAATATCCTGTGCCAAAATCATCAAGTGCTATTGTTATTCCTAGCTTCTTCAATTTTGAAATAGTATCTATATTTTTAGACACTGACTTCATTATAACGCTTTCAGTAATCTCGAATTCTATATACTCTGGGGAAATATCATATTCATTTAATTTTTTGCATATATAATCAACAAAATTATCATCTCTTAATTGTACATCTGATATGTTTATTGCAAAATGGAACCTTTCCTTAGTAAGCAAGCTTAGCTCCTTACATTTCTTCAAACTTTTCTCTATTATAAATTTACCAATATCTATAATCATTCCACTACTTTCAGCAATAGGTATAAATTGATTGGGTGGAACAAATCCTAACTCCTTGCTGTTCCATCTTACTAATATCTCAAATCCATCAATTTTATCATTAATTAAAGATACTTTAGGTTGGAAATTTAAATAAATTTCTCCTTCACCTATAGCTTTTCTTAAAGCTTTCTCAATTTCAAATCTCCTATGTACTGAATTTAAAATACTTTCATTGAAAAATTCGTATCTATTTTTTCCATTTTCCTTAGCTTTATACATAGCTATATCAGCATACTTTAATAATGAATTTATTGAAGTAGCATTATCCGGATATATACTTATCCCTACACTAAATGAACAATATATATCTTTATTATCAATTTTAAGAGGCTTCTTGAATTCATTTATTATATTATCTAGAATTAAATTAACTTTATATAACTCTTTAATATTCTCTATAATAATTACAAATTCATCGCCACCAAATCTTGCTAAGCTATTTTCCTTTTCTAATACAGTATATAGTTTTTCACATACACTTCTAAGCACTAAATCGCCTATATAATGTCCGTATGTATCATTTATAATTTTAAAATTATCTAAATCTATAAATACCAATGCCAATTTACTATTCTCGCTACACCTAGCTATTGCTGATTGTAATTCATCCATAAAGTATCTTCTATTAGGCATACCTGTAACATCATCGTAATAGCTCATAAAATGAATTTCCATTTCACTTTGCTTTCTCTTCGTAATATCCGATAAGGATCCATATATATTTATTTCGCCATTATCAACGATTACTTTTTTACCTTTGCTATTAATCCATGTTGTCTTATTATCTTTTGTCAATATTCTATACTCAACTTCATAAAATTCACTAGTGGAATCTACAAGAACTTTATTGATGACTCTAGAGTAATTTTCTTTATCTCCAGGATGAATAATATCTAGCCATTCATTATAAGGAACTATAATCTCTCGATCATAACTATGTACATTTATATATTTTTTTATCTTACTATCAAAATTTATTATACCTTTTTTAAAATTTAGACAAAAAACTATATCTTTAGAACCTTCTATAACCTGCTTATATTTTTCAAAGCTATCTTGCATTACAATATCTTTTATTCTCTTTTCAGTTACATCGTTTAAAACTCCTGTTAAATAGAAAACTCCTCCCTTTATCTTTCCTTTACCCCTATATGAAAGATACTTAATGGCTCCTTCAAAGTCCTTAACTCTATACGAAAGCACCAAATCTACCTTCAATCTATTAAGGCAAACATTATCTATTTCTCTCTTTACTTTCTCCCTATCTTCATCTAGTACATATTTATACCATTCTTCACACTTTAAATAATTGTTATCTATACTTAATAAAGACGTCATCATATCCGAAATATATATTTTACCCGTCTTTTCATCCCATTCCCATACAGCTCCGTTCATTGCCTCTATAGCCATAACATATCTTTCAGCACTAATCCTAAGTTCATCTTCTTTTTCTTTTACTTCGCTTTTTCTTCTTTCATTTATATAAACTATACTTATAATTGCAAATATCCCGAATAGCTTTGTAATGTAAATCTTATCACTAAGTAAAATCAATATACCTATAGCAAAAATTACAACCCCGTCTAAAAATTTTTTTACTCTATTATTTATCATATTTTTCCCCATAACTTATAATAGTTTATAGTTTAATTATACCATATTTTCTCATAATAATACAATTAATCTAAATATGTATAAGAGTAAAACAAAATACGAAGGATATCTCCTTCGTATTTTGTATATATTTATTCAAATTTTGAAATAATTACGTTTAATAATACTCCCACAATACTTGCTAAGCTTAATCCTGATATGCTTACAGCATCTGTTATTTTTATTCCTATAGCCGTACCAAATATATTTCCTGAAAGTCCTATTAAAAGAATAGTTCCCATTATAATTATGTTTACTATGTTCAATTTAACTTTCTCTCTTTTTATAGTTTGTAAACCTACTATAGCTATCATTGAGAATAACATTAAACTAATTCCACCCATAACAGCACTTGGTATAGTTCTTATAGCTGCGCCTACTTTATCTACAAATCCTAAAATTATTGCGAATACTGCTGCTAATCTTAATATTGCTGGATTATAGTTCTTAGTTATTGCTAATACTCCTGTATTTTCACCATAAGTTGTATTTGCAGGTCCACCTACAAATGACGCTGCTAAAGTAGCCAATCCATCACCTAATAATGTTCTATTTAAACCTGGATCCTCAACAAAGTTCTTACCTACAACTTCACCGTTTGTAGTTATATCTCCAACATGCTCCATTAATACTGCTAGTACTACTGGTACTACTATTAATATTGCTGACATATCAAACTTTGGTAATGTAAAGTTTGGTACTGCTATAAAGCTAGCATTTTGTATTGCTGCTACATCAACTAAGTTTAATCCTAAACTTATACAATACCCAACTACTACTCCTACTAATATTGCTACCTGCTTTAAGAATCCTTTTCCAAATGTTTTTATAATTAATGTTACTGCTAAGGTTATTACTGCTACCATTAATGCTGTTGAAGCACCTGCTTGTCCAGCTACTAAACCATTAACGCCTGCCATGTCTAAAGCTGTTGGTATTAGATTTAATCCAATAACCATAATCATTGGTCCTACAACTCTAGCTGGTAATACTTTTCTTATTTTATCTAATCCAATTTTTTTGATTAAGAATGAAATTGCTATATAAATTAATCCAACTACAACCATTCCACCTTGTGCATATCTTAAATCCCCATTAAATTGTGCTCCTACAGCAACAATTACTGGTATGAATGCAAAAGATGAACCTAAGAATACCGGCACCTTCCCTTTTGTGCATGCATGGAATATAAGCGTTCCCATTCCTGCTGAGAATAATGCTACTGATGGATCTAAACCTGTTAATATAGGTACTAAAACAGTTGCTCCAAACATCGCTATAAGATGTTGAATTGCTAAAACCCCATTCATTAATCCTTCTGTTATTTTTTTTACACCACTTTTTTCTGTCGTTAATTTTTCAGTTATTTGTGCCATAGATGCACCCTCCTTACATTTTATTAAGGAGAAATTTAACTTTCTCCCTTTTCAGCCTCTCTGGACTGCTTTTAAAGGCTATATAAAAAGCTCCTTACCATCGGTAAGAAGCTATAATAATCCCGTAAAATTATGTACTAAGTTTCATTTCTTACCGATCTCTCTGGATCAATTTAAAGACTATTTTCTTATTCATTATATTAAACGCACATTATTTTTGCAACATTTTTTTGTTTGTATTTTAATTTTATTTTTTTTATAGTACATACTAAACATATATTTATATGAAAGGATATGGAGATAATATGAAAAAAATATTTTTATTTAAAAATTTAATTATTATGTTTATAACTGTATTGTTACTTAATTTTTCTAGTTCAGTTCTTTGTGATGACGAGTTTCTAGAGTCAAAAGAAAAAGAGATATATCTTACCTTTGATGATGGTCCTAGTGGAAAAGTTACCTCAGAGATTTTAGATGTTCTTAAATCAGAAGGTGTTCCTGCAACCTTCTTTATAATAGGGAATCAAATAGATAATCAAGAAGATCTTATCTTAAGAATGAGAGATGAAGGTCATGGTATAGGCTTACATAGCTATACACACGAAAGAAATAATCTTTATTCAAATAATGATGGATTTATAAACGAAATGTTAAAAGTACAAAAAAGACTATATGACGTAACAGGTGAATCTTATACTATACTAAGATTTCCCTTTGGTTCAACTAACAATACTTATACATTAACAGCTTCAATGGTTGACCTTGTTCACAATAATGGATTTAAGATATATGATTGGACCCAAGATACCTTAGACGGCGCAAACCCCAAATCTTCACCAGACTCAATATATTCACATGCAATATCTGATAAAGATTCAATAGTTTTATTAATGCACTGTGCTAATGTAAACAAAACATCACCACAAGCATTACCTCAAATAATAAAATATTATAAAGATAAAGGATATACCTTTAAAAAGATAACAGAGGAAACTCCAGAACTTTATAGACTAAAGAAATAAAGTGCGAAACACTTCAATGGAAAATTATAAATGATAAATTATAAATTAAGGAAAATTTCCTTGAGAGGAATTAAAAAAAGAAACTGCCTTAGCAGTTTCCACCTTAATTTAGAATTATGATTTTATAATTTTTCATTAAATAAAGTGCTTCGCACTTTTATTCAATTATGACTTTTCTTATTTA
Organism: Clostridium hominis; assembly: GCF_014287825.1. NCBI lineage: Bacteria > Bacillati > Bacillota > Clostridia > Eubacteriales > Clostridiaceae > Clostridium > Clostridium hominis. The sequence goes on along the minus strand of NZ_JACOOO010000025.1, from coordinate 52,422 downwards.
TACCACCTTGTTGCTACGCAAGTTCCATTCTTTTTTGTTTAATAGGCTTAAGCACCATAAATATGAATATTGTAACTAATATTAAACCTTTAATTATACTTGTTAAACTTATAGCCCACCAAACTCCGTTTATTCCAAGAAGATTTGCTTGAGATAAGTATAACGCTAATGGTATTCTCATCCCTGTAAATACTATTCCTACTACTGAAGGAGGTATTGTCTTTCCAACTCCGAAGAACGCTCCTGCTGTAGTTATTTCAATACACATAAATAATTGTGAGTATCCTAGTATTCTTAAGTACTCAGCACCTTGTATTATTGCCTCTTGCTCTTGAATAAATATAGAGAATATTTGCTTACCAAATACAATTAAAAGAAATGATGTTACTACTCCAAGAGATAATGATAAAATTAAAGTATATTTATATCCATCTTCAACTCTCTTATATTTTTTAGCACCATAATTTTGACCAGTAAAAGCTGTTAACGCCGATGCAAAACCGCCTGCTGTCATCCATGATATAGATTCAACTTGTGATCCAACCTTTTGGACAGCTATTGGTACTGGTCCCCATGTTGCAACTATTCTTCCTATTAACATTCCAAAGAAAGAAAATAAGCAATTTTGTAACGCATTAGGAGTTCCCCATTTAGTTATTTCTTTCATACAAGCAAAGTCTATATACTTCTTGTCCCAAACCTTTAATCTATATCCTTCTTTTATAAATACATATATAAATATTGATGTTACTACAAATTGTGCAAACACAGTCGCCACAGCAGCACCTACTACACCTAAAGGTCTTATAGGCCCAAATCCAAATATTAATATTGGATCTAATATTATATTTATAATTAATCCTATTGTATTTGCTATAAATGGTGTCTTACTATTTCCCTCTGCAGTAATTATCCCAGTAAACTGTGGATTTAAAAAAGAAAATATCATTCCTATACTTATTATTATAAGGTAGCTAACAGCCATAGATATTATCTCAGGATCATTTAAGTTAAAAAATCCAATTAATCCATCTTTAAAAATTAAAAGTATTAAAGTATATATAATTGCGATAACAATAGCCATTGTTAAACTATTATAAACATATTTTTCTCTTAAACTATTATCCTTCTTCCCAACAGCTTGTGATACTCCCACTTCTGCTCCAGTTTTAGTTACCAACACTAAAGAACTACCAAACCACGCAAAAAATCCTGCTGTTCCAATTGCAGCAACCGCAGCACTTCCAACTCTACCTATCCATATCATATCTACCATACTATAAGCCATTTGTATAAATGATGTTCCTAATATAGGTAATGATAACGCAAATAAAGTCTTAAAAATATTTCCCGACACTAAATCTACCTTTTTTTTCATCTTGCCCTCCTCATAAGTTGGTCCAAAAAATAAAAAGACGAAAATCGCCTTTTTTATTTAACCACACAACTATAAAAATAAAATAATTTAAATTGCTTATTTATTATCTCGATTTTCTTGTTGCTCTTGTTGCTTTTTATCATTAATTAATGTAGCAACTAACGCAGCACTTGCAGCTACTAATATTGCTATTTTCCCTGTTTTTTTGATTCCCATATCTAAATCTCAATCCTTTCAATTGATATTTTAAAATATAATATATTCCATTATACATTAAGCATAATTCAAAATCTATTAAAGTTTCTTTAATTTAATTCTATTTTTTTCTTTACTTAAATTGATTTATGCTATTTTGATAAAAATATCCTGACTTGTTTAATTTCTCTTCTAATTCACTTCTATTTATATCTATATCATCACAAAACATATCTAAAGATGAGTAAAAATCTCTAAGCTTTAGATTTAATATGCTAACCAACATATGCGGATCCATATTTAAAATAGTTTCTCTGTCCATCTCGTTCTCTCCCCTATATCTTATAAAGTTTACATGTAAACTCATCATCTTCTATTTCAATTATAGCAAAATTAACCTTCCCTCCAATAGCTAATCCTAAAGAACCTGGATTTAATATTTTTTTACCATAAAAGTTCTCTATAAATAACTGTATGTGAGTATGTCCAAAACATATTATGTCCATTCCATCTGGATAATCATCCATAAACTCATTAAATGTTCCACCATTATATATTAAAGGTGCACACTTATTTGAACTCGGTCTACTATGTACCATAAGTATCTTTTTACCTTCAACCTCTACAACACGTTCTTTAGGCTGAGTTTTTATCCACTCAACATACTTTTTATCTATTTCTGTTGCAAAGTCTCCTATTTCTAAACAATATGCTTCATCATGGTTACCAATTATACTTTCAAATCTAGAATCATTCATTATATGATCCATTATTTTATCAGGGTCTTTCCCCCTAACAAAATCCCCTAAATTTAACACTTTATTTATACCTTCAGCATCTATTATTTCTAAAAATCTATTAAAAGCTTCAATATTACCATGTATATCTGAGCAAATCGCCACTTTCATAACATCACCCTTTTTTCTCGTTTTAATATATATTATACAAATTAAGCTAAAGTATATCTATACTTTAGCTTAATTTATAATTATTAATCATGTTTTTTTTGATTGCTTATTGCTGGTACTGGTGGTACATCATTTTTCTTTGGTGGTTGGAAATTATCATTTTCCCAAGTTGCTCTTTGACCTTTTTTTGCCATAGAATCACCTCCTACTTTCATAATTTAGTATGAGGATAATTCGAATAAATTATTACCACCTTTTTTTGAATTAAAATTTTATCTATCTTCTTTTAAACTAAAATAAATTTTAAAACAAATATTATTCCAACTATAACTGTTGTAAATGAAATATCTTTATATTTTCCTGTAAATAATTTTAGTGCTATATATGAAATTACTCCAAACACTATACCATCTGATATTGAATATGCAAATGGCATCATTATTATTGTTAAGAAAGCCGGTACAGCCTCTGTATAATCTTCTAAATCAATTTCTTTTATCGTCTCAATCATAAATAATCCAACTATAACTAAAGCTGATGCAGTTACAGCAGGAGTTATAACTCCAAAAAGTGGTGCAAAGAATAGTGCTATTCCAAACATAGCTGCTGTTGCAACTGCTGTTAGTCCAGTTCTTCCACCTTCAGCCACTCCAGCTGCACTTTCCACAAAAGTACTAACTGTACTAGTACCTAAACAAGCACCGACAGTAGTTCCTATAGCATCTGCAAAAAGAGCCTTTTTAATATTAGGAACTCTTCCATTTTCATCCAACATTTTAGCCTTTGTTGCGACACCTACTAAAGTACCTATTGTATCAAACATATCCATAAATAATAAGGTAAATAAAACTATTACCATATCAAAGCTAAATATATTATGCCATTCAAATTGCATAAATGTGCTTGATATTGATGGTGGCATACTTACTATACTTTCTGGCATAGGAGTAACTCCCATTGGTATTCCTATAACAGTAGTTATAACCATTCCTAAGAATAATGCCCCTTTTACTTTTCTAGCTACTAATATACCTGTTATTACTATTCCTATTATAGCTAATAATCCTGGTCCTGATATTATATTACCTAATGATACTATAGTTCCTCCATCAGCAGGATGTACTACTATGCCAGCTCCTTCTAATCCTATTAATGCTATAAATAAACCTATACCTACCGAAATTGCTTTCTTTATATTTGCTGGAATTGAATCCACAATTGCTTCTCTTACATTAAATATTGTTAACAATATAAATATTAAACCTTCTAGTAAAACTGCTGTTAAAGCAAATTGGTATGAATACCCCATACCTAAAACTACTGTAAATGCAAAGAATGCATTTAACCCCATCCCTGGAGCTTGTGCAAATGGTAGTTTAGCATAAAGTCCCATTATTAATGTTCCTATTATTGCTGATACTGCTGTAGCTGTAAATACTGCCCCTTGGTCCATACCTGCCGCAGACAATATGCTTGGATTTACTATTAATATATAAGCCATTGTCATAAAGGTTGTAATACCTGCTACTACTTCTGTCCTTACATTAGTATTGTTTTCTTTAAGTCTAAAAAACTTATCCATCTTTCTCCACCTTTATTAAAGTTTTTGTGCACATACTATAATACTATACATTCGACAATTTTCAAGCTTTTTCGCGAACATTTTTTTATTAATTTAAATAATAGTTCATAATTTGGCGTAATATTTTATCTTTACCTTTTCCTAAAAAAGTGTATAATATACTTATAAATGCAAACTATTCTCATTTGAATTTAGGAGGACAAGAATGAAAAGAAAATTTACTAAAGTTACATCCCTATTATTACTAACATTAATAATGTTTATGGGATGCGGCTCTTCAAAGGAAAAATCAAACAATACATCAAGCGATAAAATTAATATAGTTACATCTTTTTATCCAATATATATTTCTACTTTAAATATAATTAAGGATGTGCCTAATGTTAATTTAATTAATATGACTAAAGCACAGACTGGTTGCCTACACGATTACCAATTAGCACCTGAAGACTTAAAAACTTTATCTACATCAGATATATTTGTAGTAAACGGAGCTGGTATGGAAGGTTTCCTTGATAAAGTTATATCTAATGAAAAAGATTTAGATATAGTGGATGCTAGTGAAGGTATTCAGCTATTAACTGCCGATGCTGAAGGACATAGTCATGATGACGAAGATCCTAATCACGATCACGAAGATAATCCCCATGTTTGGGTAAGTATAAGTAACAATATTAAACAAGTACAAAATATAGCAGATGGATTAGCTAAATATGATCCTGTTAATGCAGATAAATATAAAGCAAATGCAAAAGAATACATAAGTAAACTTGAATCTTTAAAATCAGAAATGCAAGAAGGTATAAACTCTCTTCCAAATCGTAATATAATTACGTTCCACGAAGCATTCCCTTACTTTGCTGAGGAATTTGATCTTAATATAGTTGGAGTTATAGCTTTAGAACCTGGAACAGAACCTTCTCCAAAAGAATTAGAAGAGACTATTGAGCTTGCCAAAAACAATAATGTAAAAGCTTTATTTACTGAACCTCAATACACAGCTAAAGCAGCTACTACTATTTCAAAGGAAGCTGGTGTTCCTATATATACTTTAGACCCTATAGTTACCGGTGACTCTAACCCTGATTCTTATAATGATTATATTAATAAGATGAAACAAAATCTTGAAACTTTAAAAGAGGCGTTAAAATAATGGAAAACTTGAATTATTCTAATCATAATAAATGCTCAGATTTCTGTTGTACTAAAGTTGAAAACTTATCAGTTACTATTGGTACAAACAAAATTTTAGAAGATATTAACCTTCACTTTCATTGTGGAGAATTAACTTCAATAATCGGACCTAATGGAGCTGGTAAAAGTACGCTTTTGAAGGCTTTATTAGGCGAGATTAAACATACTGGAAAATTAACTTACGTAGGTACTTCATCAAAAGGAGTAACAACTCCTATTATTGGTTATGTCCCTCAATATTTAAACTTTGATTTAAGTACACCTGCAAGTGTCCTTGATTTGTTCATAGCTTGTAACTCAAAAGCTCCTGTTTGGCTATATTCTTCAAAAAAATACAGAAATAAAGTTTCTGAAAGTCTCTCAAGAGTAAAAGCAGAATACTTAATAGATAGGAAGCTAGGAGCTTTATCTGGCGGAGAACTTCAAAGAGTTCTATTAGCATTAGCTTTAGATCCTATGCCTAATATTTTACTTCTTGATGAGCCAGTATCTGGAATTGATCAAAACGGACTTGAATTATTCTATGATATATTAATGGATGTAAAATCAAAATATGATTTATCTATTATACTAGTATCTCATGACTTAGACTTAGTTGCTAAATATGCAGATAAGGTTGTTTTATTAAAAGGTACTGTTCTTTGTAGTGGAACGCCTAAAGAAGTTTTTACAAATAAAACTACAAGCAAAATCTTTGGATTGTCTTGGTACGATGAAGATGATTCTAAAAATAAAGGAGGTAAAAAATAATGCTAGAATCTTTATATAGATTTATAGATATCATACTTCCATTTCAATGGGTACAATATGATTTTATGAAAAATGCATTAATTGCTGTTTTATTAGTTACTCCTTTATTTGGAATACTAGGTACTATGGTTGTTAATAACAAAATGGCTTTCTTTGCTGATTCTTTAGGACACGGTGCTTTTACTGGAATCGCAATAGGAATACTTGTTGGTGGAATAAGCCCAACTTGGGGCGCTACTATATTCTCAATATTTTTTGCAATTGCAATTACATTAATAAAAAATAAAGGTAATTCTTCAACAGATACTATAATAGGAGTATTTTCTTCTATAGCTATTGCTTTAGGATTAGTTCTTATGAGCTTAGGAGGAAATATGAATAAATTCTCATCTTATTTAGTTGGAGATCTGTTAAGTATTTCACCTAAAGAAATATTAATGTTAGTAGTATTATTTGTAGTTATTTTATTAATTTGGTCATTTATATTTAATAAACTACTTTTAGTTAGTATTAATAGTTCTCTAGCCAAAAGTCGTGGAACTAACAATTTATTAATTGAATTGTTATTTACTATAACAATAGCTGTTGTTGTTACTATAACAGTTAATTGGGTAGGCCTTTTAATAATTAACTCACTTTTAGTTTTACCTGCAGCAGCTGCACGCAATGTTTCAAAAAACATACGTCAATACCACTTAATCTCAATCTTAATATCTATATCATCAGGTATTATTGGTTTAGTATTATCTTATTATTTAAATACTGTTACTGGTGCAACTATAGTATTAATTTCAGCAGTAATGTTCTTTATCACTTTAGGTTATAAGCAAAAATTTGTATAAATTTATTAAACTCTTTGTCCTAAGGTCTATAAGATGTTATTATAAATCTATTATACTTTGAAAGGGTGGGGATTTTGAATAATAAACCTAACTTCAGCAATTTGTTGAAATGCAAAGGGCTTAAAGTTACTAAACATAGAAATTCAGTATTAGAAGTTATCGAAAGCAGTAACAGACCAGTTACAGCTGAGGATATTTATATTATTCTTAAGCAAAAAGATATTTCTATAAATCTATCTTCTATTTATAGAATTCTAGATACACTTGTTGCTAATTCTTTAATAAATAAATTTATTTTTGAAGAAACTAATAAGACTTGTTACGAAATGAACGATATGCAACATAAACATTATCTTATATGTAATGGCTGTAAAAAAGTATTTCCTATCTCCGGTTGCCCTCTTCATGCTTATGAGTCACAACTTGAAGATACGTTAGACTTTACAATTACAAATCATAAACTTGAGATTTATGGATACTGCAAAGATTGCAAAAAAAAATAAAGTGCGAAGCACTTTATTTAGTTAAAAGTTAAGAGTGTAAAGTTAGAAGTTTAGAAATAAAGTCAAAAACTGCATAGCAGTTTTATCCATAACTTTTCACTTTTAACTCTTCACTATTAACTCACCTTAATCCCTTCTTCAATTAAAAATTCTTTAAGATCATCAACTATCTCATCCATATTTCTTAAAATACTTCTATCACATGTACAGGAATTTTCTATTAATGTATTTATCCCTTCACTCAATAACTTTGGTATCTTCTTACACTTAGAGTTAATTATTGATATTAACCTTTTATCTCCAGGATGAGGCATTTCATTAACAGCAAAAACCACATCAAAGTAGCTATCTAAGAACTTACATATTTTATGACTTACACTTATTAAATCTCCCCTATTTATAGCCTTATCTATTTGATTATAATAAGATGCTATACTATCTCTTAGAATATAATAATTTTTATCTATAATATTCAATTTTAATTTTTCAGGATAAGCTACCCTATATCTCTTTTGAAGATTTTTAAAAGTATTTTCCTTATCATAAGCTATAAACGCTCCTGAAACTACCTTCCATAAACATGTTGTATATCCTACAGATGCTTTACACTTATCAACAACATTAAATAGATTTTCTTTTAATGTATCAAGTGTATAGTAACTTACATCTATTTGCGTTGTTGAATTTCTTAATATAAAGATATCTTTTTCTCCATACTTTCCACTATTAGTTTCAATAGTATCCGAAAACTTCTTTAAAATTTCTCTTCTACTATTAATATCAATTTCATCTTTTAAAATCACATCAACATCTATATCATAAAAAAAATCATTTTTCCCACTAGCCCCTGATCCTGTTAATGTTATTGCCAACACTTCATCGAACCTTTTGTACTCGTTTACAAGTTGGTAAACTATCATATTAACTCCCATACTCTCACCCCAATTTAATATATTCACTTTAGAAGATATAAAAACTCATATCTTCTAAAGCTATAAATTTATTTTGCGATAAGTACATAAGCAGATTTCGCTTTAACATTAAGTCTATAATCTGTTATTTCCCTTATCTCATCTATACCTGCTTTTTCTTCGTTTACAACTAAACTCCACTTCCTATGTGGTATATTAACTTGTACATCTTTGTTATTGCTATTGAAGATTACTAAAATATCATTTTTCTCATCTATTTTCCCTTTAGTATTTAATATATATGCAACAACATTACTATCTGTGAACTCTTTTCCATTTTCTAAAAATTTAATATTATCATTTATGTCCTTATTTGAATCCATTCTAAAAGCTTTGTATGTTTTTCTTAATTTAATTAACCCTTTATAATATTCCATTAAGTCTTTATATTTCTCTCTTCTATCCCATCTTATCTTGTTTACATAATCAGAAGATTCAAAACTATTTTCTATAAGTCGTCCTTCTTCATCTTCTTTAGTTCTAGCTATTTCTTCACCAGCATGAATAAAACTTATTCCTTGTGAAGTTAAGACTATAGCTGCTGATAATTTATTCATCTTTATAAGTTCATCTTCTGATAAATCTTTGCTTACTGTTTGTATTTTATCCCATAATGTTAAATTGTCATGAGCTGAAGCATATGTTACAGTTTGATAAGGTTCATTAGCCCAAAACTCTCTAGCATACATAGCTTTATTAACATCTACTTCCGGATGTTTCGTAGATGCCACTACTGCAAATTTAATAGCTTCCTCAAGGCCTTCTCCTCCATTTATAAACCCAGCCTCCTCTTCATAAAAAACATGTCCTTTTATACCATCCCTACAGTCATCACTAAATGCAGCTATTTGCATTTCATCATATTTGAATGTATTTTTCTTTAATGCGGCTTTATCCTCTGGCAAAGGTGTTGCTCCACCAACCCATCCTTCACCGTATACTATTATAGACTTATCTATTTTATCTAATTCTTCTCTTATTTCCTTCATAGTTTCAATATCATGTAATCCCATAAGATCAAATCTAAAACCATCTATATGATATTCCTTTGCCCAATACACTACAGAATCTACCATATATTTTCTAAACATATATCTATCAGATGCAGTTTCATTTCCACAAGCCGATCCATCTGTATAATTTCCCTCTTCATCTTCCCTATAATAATATTTAGGAACAGCTAAATTTAGAAATGAATTTAAATCATAAGTATGATTATAAACCACATCCATAACAACTCTTAATCCTTCTTTGTGTAACTTCTGTACTAGCTCCTTAAATTCTTTTATTCTTACTTCTCCTTTATAAGGATTAATTGAATATGAACCTTCAGGAACATTATAATTCTTAGGATCATATCCCCAATTAAATTGTGGTATATGAAGCTTAGTCTCATCTACTGATCCATAGTCGAAAGCAGGCAAAAGATGAATATGAGTAAATCCCATTTCTTTCAAATGATTTAATGGTGTCTTATCTTGAATAAATCCTTTGAACTTACCTCTTAAATTAACTTCTACACCTGATGATTCATCTATTGTAAAATCTCTCACATGGACTTCATATATTATTGTATCTGTCCAGCTTTTTAATTCTGGCTTCTTATCTTCATTCCATCCATCTGGATTAGTAGAATATAAATCTACTACCATAGATCTATTACCATTAACCCCTACAGCTTTCGCATATGGGTCCACTAACTCCTTCTCTTCTCTATCTATATTAACTATATAATTATAAAATTCTCCGCTTAAATCTCCTTCAACTTCTAATGTCCAAGTTCCTTTAATATCTTTATCCATTCTTACTACTTTTTTAGCCTCGCAAGTATAGTTATAAGGGTCTTTACCATAAAAAGCGATTTTAACTTCTTCTGCAGTAGGTGCCCATAATATAAATTTTGTTTTATTCTTAGAATATATTGATCCTAATTTCCCATCATAATTATATAAATCTTGAAATTCTTTACTTTCAAAATACTTTTTTACATCTACAACTTCTCTCATCTTCATAATATGATCCTCAACTCTTTCTTAAGTTCTCCGGAAACGATTCCAGTTATTTTTTCAGCTTACTCTTATTTGCTTCTCAATACTATTTTATTATATCATATTTTATTCCCTAATAATGTTAAATATTAATATATTTTATTTTTTTGTATAAACTTCCAAATTAATTAGAAATTTATATTAGTATCATCAATTATTTACCTTATTAATATCTACGACTTTTTCACATAATAAACATATATGACAGGGTAAATATTGTCCTGCCAAAACAAAGGAGGAATATTATGAAGAAAAAAAATTTATCACTAATGTTAATGTCTTTAGTTATCGCTTCTGAGACTTTAATATCTATGCCTTCAGCAACAATTAAAGTTTCAGAATTAAAACCTGTAGAAGTTTCAAACCCTTCAGCGACTTCTAACAAAGGTGGAGACAGGGAATCTAAAGAAGATAAAACTAAGAAAGAAAAACATTATAAAGAAAAAGAAGAAAAGAAAGAAATGAAAAATGAGCAAAAAAATGAGAAACCTCAAGCTCCAGCTCAAAATAAAGAAGAAAAACCTAAAGATCAAACACCAACTACTCCTACTAAAGAGCAAAAACCAACAGAAGATATGAACAAAAAAACTCCAACTCCAGCTTCACCTTCACAAGATTTAAATAAAAAGCCTTGCGAAGATAAAGCTAAAAATCAAGTACCACTTGCTCCTGCGAAGGAAGAAAAGCCTTCAGAAAATATTAATAAAAAACCTATTGAGAAAGAAAAAACTCCAACTATGCCTTCTCAAGATTTAAATAAAAAACCTGCAGAAGATAAAAGTAAAACTCCAGCAGAAACTACTCCTGCTAAAGAGCAAAAACCTGCAGAGGATATAAAGCAAAAAACTCCAGCTACACCTTCACAAGATTCAACTAAGAAACCTTGTGAAGATAAAGCTAAAGACTCTACAAAAACTAAAGAGCAAATGCCAGCTGCTCCTACTAAAGAATTAAAACCAAAAGCTACAGAAGATAAAAAAGATAAGAACGAAAAAGAAGCCAAAGAAAACAAAAAATGTAAAGATAAGAAAGATAAACACGGTCATAAAAAGCATAAACATGACCACGAAGAAAAACATGATAAAAATAAAAACAACTGCAAAACTCCTTGTAGAGATTCAGAAGATCAATAAATATATTATATAATTGATATCATATTAATAAATATACATTAATATTTTGTTTATATAAAAGTATTAAAAATTTTTAATATGACTATAATTTATACTTTTAAAAAGTTCTACTACATATATGTAGCAGAACTTTTTATTTTAAGAATTATATAAATTTAAATAATATAGTAAATTATGAGAAATAATATATTTAAAGGAGTGATATTAAATGTTCAAAAGAAAACTTATAACGTTAATACTAATATCTTTAATAATAGAAAGTCTTACTATTATTAAACCTCTCATAAATTCCACTGCTTCATATAATCTTCCTTGTACTTGTGATGATGAGTTTAACTCTTTTTATACAGATGATGATAGTTCAAACAGTAAATATATTGATATTTTTTGGACTGAGAGCAATATAAAACTTTTAAACGAAAATGAACGAAAAATTTTAGATGATATCCAAAATAGAATGATTACTAACAACCGATTAGGTAAAGAAGATATTGAACAAATGTCTACACTAAAAGATGTAGTTTTTAAAAACAAATTAACCGAGGATGAATTTACTGACTTTAAAGAAATTATAGAAAAGAAAAGAAGTAGAGAAAAACTAACTACCGAAGAAGTTGTTAGGCTTAAATCCTATTTCAATTCTATACAATAACCACTTATTTTTATTTTTTTATGCAAATTATGTAATTATTAAAGCAACTACTGTAATAATAAAATCTATAAAGCCATTTACTGAACTTTGTAAAAAAGAGTTGTAGCTATACCGCTACAACTCAAAACTCATAAAAAAACTCATAACACTTTTAATAACGACACTTTAAGGCATTACTCTGTCGCCTACTTATATATTATAATTAAAATATAATTTAGTCAAATTTAACTTTTATCCCTATATTAGTAAATGATGTAAGGTAGTACATCATTCACATATGCTCTTAAAACTTCTGCTATGCTCCACGCTTGAGAATAACACCCTCTGCTTGTTGCTGCAAAATCACCATCAAAAATTTCGGCTATTCCATTTATACAACCATCCTTCATTGTATCCTCAAATACCTTGCACATATACTCAGCTTTTTCTACTGCCTCTTTAGAATAATCATTCACTTTACAATAAGCAGTTATAAAACCTCCTATTAAAAATCCCCATGTTGTTCCCATATGATAAGCACAATCTCTATCAAAAAGCTTACCTATATATTTACTTTTATAATCTTCATCCATAAAAGATAATGATCGTAACCCATAAGTAGCATATAAATGTTTATAAACTATATTTACAATACTCTTTTCTTTTTCTCTGGTTAATATTGAAAATGGTAATGAAACAGCCCAGATTTGATTTGGTCTAATTCTATCATCATTTTCATCAACTACGTCGTATAAACATCCTTTTTCTTCATTCCAAAATTTCCTGTTAAATGATTCCTTAACTTTTTCTGATAATATTTCATACTGCCTACCATCTTCTCCAAACTCCTTAGATAATATCTCCATTATCTTTAATGCATTAAACCATAAAGCATTAATCTCTACAGGCTTTCCATGCCTAGGTGTAACTACATAGTCTCCAACTCTTACATCCATCCAAGTTACTTGATCCAAGCCTCCCCCAGCATGAATTAGTCCATCTTTATCCATACCTATTGAGAAATCAGTGCTCGTTGAATATGCTTTATAAATTTCTTTTAATTTTGGATATATCTTTTCTTTAATAAAATCATAATCCTCTTCATTTCCTGTGTAATTTAAGTATTGATAAACAGCTTGAAAGTACCAAAGTGAAGCATCAACAGTATTATATCCTGGTTCTGTATTGATATCTGGAAATACATTGGGTACTAATCCATTTTTAATATATCTTGCAAATGATTCCAATATCTCTTTTGCATCATTAAATCTCTTTGTAACTAAAGTAAGTCCTTCAAAAGCTATCATAGTATCCCTTCCCCAATCAGTGAACCAAGGATATCCTGCTAGTACTGTTTTAAGGCCTGTACTTTCTCTCTTAACTATAAAGTGATCTGCTGCTTTAACAAGATTATTAGCAAATCTATCTTCCAAATCAGCTTGTCTCACTAATCCTTCTGCTCTATCTTTATATTCTTTTACTATATCAAATCCTGATTTAGTATCCAAATCTTCTATCGTGCATTTAACATAAAACTTCTTTTTTTCGAAAGGCTTTAAATTAACTTGCACTTCATAAGGAGTATAATGATTATCTACACCTAAAAAACCAGTCCTATGATCTATCATATAAAAATGATTTTCCTCAATTAAGTAATTAGGTGTTGCCATACTTGTAGGAATTAAACTTCTATCATAAAATTCTCCTTCAGAAGAATAAAACTTAATTTCCCTATCCTTATCTTTATTAGGTATTAAAGATAAACTTCTATTTCCTAAATTTATATCAAATTTTAATTCATTTTTTTCACTTACATCTGTTGATGCTCTATAATTAAATAGTGGAACTATTCTTATTTTTGCTTCATCCATTCCATTTTCTATTTCATAACATATAGCTACAGTATTATGCCCGTATTCTACTGCTATTGTTTTCTTTATACTAATATCCTCAACCCTATATATGTATTCTGGAACAGAATCAAATGTAAATCTTTCTAGATACTCTTGTCCATTTTTTGAACTTCCTATATATTGTTGAGACGTCAAATCATACTCTCTCCCATTAATTTCTATTAACTCTTGAGTTCTTGTAAGTATAAGGGTTCTATTAACTGGTGCATTTAATGATGCCACTAAATAGCCATGGAAGCATTGTGCTCCTCCACCAGCAACTGTATGATTAGCAAAGCCCCCTATCCCATTTCCTACCATCCAAATTAATTCGTTTCCTTCTTCTATACTCTTAAAGCTTCCTCTCCCATACTTATAAATCCTCTCCAAATTTATCCCTCCCATTTCTATCTCTTATTAATAGATTATATCGGAATCGTTTCCAAGTCAACGATTTTTAAGTTAAGAGTTAATATAGAATGTTTAAAATCTCTCTAAAAAAAATTATAACTATTAACTCTTAGCTTTTAACTATATAAGATTAGGGTTTATTTCATTATAAGTTTCTGACCCATATTGTTTTAATGGTACAGTGGCTGGGCCTTCTAATATCTCTCCATCTATGCCAAATCTTGAACCATGACATGGACAATCCCAACTTTTCTCTAAAGGATTCCATTTAAGTTCACATCCCATATGAGTACAAGTCGTATCAACTATATGAAATATATCCTCCGCATCTCTATATACTCCGAACTTAGATTTATCAATACTAACTATCTTCCCTTTATCTCTATCAGGCATATCTTTTGATGCAATCTTAACCTTCCCCATTATGTACTGAATCCCTACATCAGTATTCTCTTTTAAAAACTCTCCTGTTAAATATCCTTCACTTCTTGATGGCGTGAATGTACTTAAATATTTACTTTTCCCATTTATATAAAGCTGACTTAAAATAATCCCAGCTACAGTTCCATTACTCATTCCCCATTTTCCAAATCCAGTAGCTACTAATATATTTTTTGTTACTGAATTTAAATATCCTATATATGGTACGTTATCTGAAGTAATATAATCTTGAGTGCTCCATCTATATTGATATTTCTCAACTCCAAATTTTTCTTTGCCATACTCCTCTAATGCTCCATAATGATCCTCATCTTCCTTATGAGCAACTTTATGACTTTCTCCTGCTACAAGCAAAAGCCTTCTTTCTCCATCATTATAAATTCTTAAACTCCTCTTTGGTGTGGATGCATTAATAAATGTCGCCTGTGGAAATTCACCATTATATTCCCCTGCAACTACATATGATCTTTCTGGTCTTAATCTTGCGAAATAAAAGCTCAATCCATCATAAAATGGATAATGAGAAGCTATAATAAGTTTATCCGTTTTTATTTCATATCCCCCTAAACTATGTACAGTTATAATGTCTTTATACTTATCTATCGATTTCATAGGAGCCTTCTCATATATTTCTCCACCTAACTCCTCTACTTTTCTTGCTAAATAATCTATATATTTCTTAGGATTAAATTGGGCTCCTACATTAAACTTTATAGCTCCGTAAGATTCTATAGGTAATGGTATATCCATTATAAATTCACAATTAATACCTATTTCTTTACATATATCAAACTCTTTCAATACCTTTTTACTATCACTTTTATTTTCTGCATAAATATAAGCCGGAGCCCTCTCATAATCACAATCAATTTTATTCTCATCAATTATTTTCTCAATTAACTTTAAAGCCTCATTATTAGCCTCATAATATTTTTTAGCATTTTCTGCTCCGTAACGTTTATATATATCAGAATATTTTATTCCATTTTGAGGAGTTATCTTTCCTGTATTTCTCCCTGTTGCACCATATCCAATATAATCTGCATCTACCACCACAGGTTTATATCCTTCTTTACATAGCAAATAAGCAGTAGTAATCCCAACAATCCCTCCCCCTACAATCAAACACTCAACTCTCTTATCTTCATCTAGTACCCTGTATTTATTACCTTCAGAACTACTTATCCATAAAGATTTATTCATTATTAACTTCCTTTCTTTTAATTACTTCATATAAGTAGTATACCCCTGCATATTTATCCTATGTTTGATAAGACTAATCTTATAATAATAATTAATTGGAGGAAAAAATGAACGTTATATTAGATCCAAATCTCTATCATGGAGAGAATAAAAAAGATAACTTTTTTGAAGGTTGGTACTTTAAAATGGTAACTAAAGATAGAAAACACACTCTTGCTATTATACCTGGTATATCACTTTCAAAAGACTCTCACTCTTTTATTCAAGTTTTACAAGGTGAAAAGAATTCATTTAATTATTTTAGGTATCCTACCTTTAAGTTTTCTTATTCAAATTCACCTTTTTCTATCAATATAGACCAAAGCTCATTTTCATTAAAAAGACTATTATTAAATATACGTAATGAAAAGTTGAAAATTATAGGAGCATTATATTTTGATAATATAATTCCTTGGAAAGATTCAACTCTAAATCCAGGTAGTATGGGATTTTATAATTACTTAAACTTCATGGAGTGTTATAGCCAAGTATGTGCCTTAGATGGCAATATACAAGGTGTACTGACTATTAACGATGAACTAATAGATTTTCACGGTGGTAAGGTTTATATAGAAAAGAATTGGGGAAAAAGCTTCCCTTTAAGCTGGCTTTGGATCCAAAGTAACTATTTTAATGATAAAAGAGCTACTGTTACATGTTCAGTAGGCGAAATTCCTTTCCCGTTAAAAAGCTTTAGAGGATTTTTAATAGGTGTTACTGTTGATGATATATTTTTCAAATTTACTACTATGAATAGAAGTCATTTAGATATTAAACTTAATAATAATGATATTACCCTACAAGTTAAAAATAAGAATTTCAAACTTTCTTTAAAAACTAAAAGTACTAAGGATAATTTTATCCTTTGCCATGGACCTAAAGATGGTAAAATGATTCCTTATGTTAAAGAAACACTAACAGGTACTGTACAAATAGAACTATTAGATTTAAAAAATGATAAGCTAATCTATTCAGGTGAAGGCTATAATACAGGAATAGAATATGGTGGTAATTTAATAAATAGTTTAGAATAAAAAAAGAGTTGTAATATTAAATTACAACTCTAAAAACAATTATCTGTTGTTTTGTGCTTTCTTAGCTCTTCTACAAGCTAAACATCTCTTTGGCTCGTTGTCGAATCCTTTTTCTTTGTAGAATTCTTGTTCTCCTACTGTGAATACGAATTCAGCGCCACAATCAACACATACTAAAGTCTTATCTGTCATGAAAATTCCCTCCTAGGATTAAAGATTACATATGGATTAATAATTCTCAGTCTAGGAGAAAATATTATCTATCTGAACCTTTATTTAATTTAAATTTATAATTTAGTCTTTTGTTTCAAGACCTAATTATATTTTAACATAATCTTCTTATAAATCAAGTCAAATTTTATATTTTTTATACTCTTTAGAATTTTTTTACTCCCATAAAATTTAGAATTTCCCATAATAAATAATCTTATAAATAATAAATTTATAAAAATAAACCTACACATATTAATTCATATGTGTAGGCTTTTTTCTAGAATGGGTTGAAGAATCTTCCTCCATTTAACTTGGTTGCTACTAAAGCTGCTATAAATACGCATATTACTACTGCTATAGCTATATAATCCCTCTTTTCAAAAGGTCTACCACTATACCAAGTACGCTTTTTATTATTTCCGAAAGCTCTAAGTTCCATAGCTGAACTTATACTTTCTATCCTCTCTAAACTTGAGAATATAAGAGGCATAATTATAGCTGCTGAATTTTTTATACGACTAGTTAATCCAGCCTTTTTAGACATATCTATTCCTCTAGCTTGTTGCGCAAAAGATATATCGTGATAATCTCTTTGGATATCCGGTATATATCTTAAAGCTATAGCAACAGAATAAGATATTTTATAACTAACTCCTATACGATTTAATGATGCTGCAAATTCACTTGGGTTAGTGGTAACCATAAATAGCAACGCCATTGGTATTATAGAGAAATATTTTAAAGTTACATTAAACTGATAAAATAATTGTTGTGTTGTTAATGTATAAGGTCCAACAAGATGGAAAAGATCCGTTCTTGAATTATATATCTCAACTCCCTCATAAGGTGAAAAGAAAAATATAGCAATATTATTTATAAGTAGAAATACTAAAATAAAATATAATACAAAAGAAATATCCTTAAATTTTACTTTAGACACTTTAAACATAATAATACTAAATATAAACATTGCACCTAATATACGTGTATCATAAGTAACCATAGATGCTAAAGCCCAAAATACTAATGCAATAAGCTTAGTTGCTCCTGTTAGCTTATGAATAGGTGATTTTAAGTCTTGGTATTCTAACATAGCACTCATTTCGCTCTAACACTCCTGTCATAATCAATAAATCTCTTAACAAAATTTCTTGGATTTTCTAAGTTAGCCTTTAAAGCTAGTTCATAAACTGATGTCTCTTTAAGATTAGCAGCTTCTATTACCTTACTATCTGTAAGAATATTTGCAGCTGTATCATCAGCTATCTTTAATCCATCAGCTAAAGCAATAGCTCTATTAGTGTACTCTAACATTAAATGCATATCATGAGTTATCATGACTATAGTTACACCTTTATTATTTATTTCCTTTAAGAATTCCATTATTTCTGTATAATGTTTAAAATCTTGCCCTGCTGTTGGTTCATCTAAAATAATAACCTCTGGATTAAGTACTAAAATAGATGCTATAGTAACACGCTTCTTTTGCCCATAGCTAAGAGCTGATATCGGCCAATTACGGAATTCGTATAATCCACATATCTTTAATGTTTCATGTACTCTTTCCTTAATCTCTGACTCACTAACACCTCTTACTTTAAGCCCTAAAGCTACTTCATCAAAAATCATAGTTTTAGATATCATTTGATTAGGGTTTTGCATTACTATACCAATTTTTTCAGCACGTTCTTTTATAGATTCATTTTTAATATCTTTTCCATTAAATAGTATCTTTCCTGCTGTTGGTTTATAGAACCCACATATAAGCTTTGAAATAGTAGATTTTCCTGCACCATTTTTACCAACGATACTTACCATTTCACCTTTATTAATCTTAAAGGATAATCCATGTAAAATTTCTTTCTTTTCGTTATATGCAAACTTTATGTCTTGAAGCTCTAAAATAGCTTCATCGTTTGTAACTGCAACTTCTTCTTTTACATCCTCTACCCATGATTTTAATTTTTCTTCATAGGAATCAAGTTTTACAGTATCTATATGCTCTGGAGCTATTTCAGGAGTTATTTTACATCCTGCATACTTTAAAGCTGTTATATATAACGGTTCTCTTATTCCTGTTTCCTCTAATATATTAGAAGATAATAATTCATTTGGAGTGATATCAGCTTTTATAACTCCTCTATCTACAACTATTATTCTATCAATACTTGAGTGAAGAACATCTTCCAAACGATGCTCTATAATAAGTATTGTCTTATTTGTCTTTTCTTTTATTTGATCTATAAGTTCAATAGCATTCTTCCCAGTAGCAGGATCTAAGCTTGCTAATGGTTCGTCAAATAATAGTATGTCCACGTTATCTACCATAACCCCAGCTAGTGTAACACGTTGCTTTTGTCCCCCTGATAATCTATGAGGAGCAGATTCTAGGTGATTATCTATTCCTACTATCTTTGATACTATATCAACTGTATCCTTCATCTCATCTTGAGGAACACAATCATTTTCTAATTTAAAAGCAATATCTTCCCCTACTGTTAACCCAATAAATTGGCTATCTGGATCTTGAAGTACTGTTCCAACAACATTTGAAAGCTTTGCTATACTCATATCCTTAGTTTCTTGCCCGTTTATTTTAAGACTTCCTGTTATTTTACCTTCATATGAGAAAGGTACAAGTCCATTTATACAGTTTGATAATGTACTTTTTCCTGATCCAGATGGACCAACTATAAGTACTTTTTCACCTTCATATATAGTTAAATTTATATTGTTTAGTGTTGGCTTCGCTTGAGCTCTATATTGAAACGAAAAATCTTTGAACTCAATTACAGGTCTTTTCATATAAATCTCCCTCTTTACCTTCTGTTCGTCTATTTTGTTCATACTTAAAAATAATACTATATTTTTTAACTTCTGTATATCGCGAAGTTTTTCCATAAGCTATCTAAAAATACCGGAGAACATTACCCCGGTATTAAAAATTTAAGTATTTACTAAGCTATGTCGTCTTCTCTATCTAAGCTTCCTTTTTTAACTCTGCTCTTTGCATAAGAGTAAAGTAATATAGTTCCTAGTACTGCTACTGTAATCATATTTAAGAAACCAGCTACAGCTCCTTGTACATATACTTTATTTGCAGGCTCAGCATATATTAATATATCTAATGAAGGTGCTACAACAAACCACGCTATTGCATTTGCTACAAATTGATATATATTAAATAATATCATTTCTTTTTTACCAAATTCACCTTCATTAATCTTTAATCTCTTAGCTGAAAATCCAATAACTAATCCAACTATTGCAGAAGCAATTATCCAACTGAACCATGGTGACCCATATGCAGTTAAATCAGTTAAAGTATGTCCAATAAACCCTATAGATACCCCAGCTATTGGTCCAAATATTACTGCCATTAAAGCTAAGAATCCATAAGCTGTATTAAATGTAGTATTTGGGATTGGAGTTGGAATCGCTGCAAAACGTGCTAATATCATGAAAACTGCTGAACCGATACCTATAGCAACTATTGTTTTTATGCTTAAGTTGTTTTTCATCTACTTCTTCTCCCCTTGTTTTTTTATTATTAGTTTAAAAATATTATAATAATATTATTCGTAAATTATTCTTGGAGCCTTTCTTATTGATATTCTCCAATTTGTACCTGTTTGTATGTTATATGCCTTAGAGAATGAACCTTGATTTATAGCAACTGCTAAACAATCTAATGAGTTAACATAAACTAAAGTTTCTCCAACATGTACTTCTGCAAAAGAAGTTGCAAATACCATTATGTTTCTATAAACTTCTCTTGTATCATTTTTAATAGATACTTCTACTCTATCACCATAGTTGATACCGCTATTCATAAATAATTCTCTACCAATGTTTGTCCAAAGACTTCCGAATCTTACATCTAGAACATCTATTGTACCTGTAACTGCTTCTCCGTCCTTAGCTGGTTCTACAGTTGGTAATTCAACTATATCTTCAACATTTATCTTAGGTCCAACACCTTCAAAATCTATTACTCCAGCAGCAAGTCTAGCACCTGTATAAGCATATACATCTCTTCCATGGAATGTATAAGATGCTCCTGAGTTTGGTAATCTATTTATATTTTCATCTATCTCTCTCGCTTCAACAATTCCACACATACGTTTAACATGTGTTAATGTTCCATTGTCTGGAGTAACTATATATTGTCCTGTAATAGTTTTTGCTACTATACTCTTTCTATCAGTTCCTACTCCTGGATCAACAACTGATACGAAAACTGTACCTGACGCCCAATATGTAACAGTTTGAATTAATCTATATGAAGCCTCCCAAATATTATATTGTGGAATATCATGTGTTAAATTAAATATTCTTAAATCGCAATCAACTCCGTGCGCAACTCCATACATAGCACTAACTGCACCATCAGCTAAACCAAAATCCGTTTGAAATACTAAAGCACTTTTCATGTCTTTTCCTCCGTCATGTTAAATTTACACTCCAAGTATATTACACGAACATTACTTTAGTCAATACATTTTTTGTTCGTTGTTGTAGTTTTTTGTTCTATTTTGTTGAATTATTGTTTTTAGACATACCTTTCAAGTATACTTTTATTAAGTAGTTATAGTCAAGTACATTTATATACATACTATTAATATACTAAACAATACTTTATAGGAGGTTATTAAGACGTCTAACTAATATCGTCTTAAGATAAATTATGAAAATTTTAGATAAATCATTTTATAATATCGACGCCCTTTCTCTTTCTAAAAAGTTATTAGGTAAAGTTCTTGTAAACCAAGTAAATGGAAAATCTCTTAAAGGAATAATCGTAGAAACAGAAGCATATATAGGCGCTGTAGATAAAGCCTCACATGCTTATGGTGGTAGGAGAACCGAAAGAACTGAAACGTTATACGGAGAGCCAGGAATAGTTTATGTTTATTCAATATATGGAATGTATTTTTGCTTTAATGTGATTTGCGGTGAAAAAGATGTTGCAGAAGGAGTGCTTATCAGAGGTTTGGAACCATTAGAAGGTTTTGAAGAAATGTCTTTTAATCGTTTTAAAAAGCCATATGAAGAGCTTACAAAATCACAAATAAAAAATCTTACTAACGGACCATCAAAGTTATGTATAGCTATGAATATAAATAAAAGCAATAATAAAGAAAAGCTTATAAAAGAAAACTCACTTTATATTGAAGATCATGACATCGAAGTTTTACCTTCAAATATAGTAGAGACTACAAGAATAGGAATAGATTACGCTGAAGAAGCAGTTCATTTCCCTTGGAGATTTTATATTAAAGATAATCCTTATGTATCAAAAAAATAAAGTACGAAACACTTCAATGGAAAATTATAAATGATAAATTATAAATTAAGGAAAATTTCCTTGAGAGGAATTAAAAAAAGAAACTGCCTTAGCAGTTTCCACCTTAATTTAGAATTATGATTTTATAATTTTTCATTAAATAAAGTGCTTCGCACTTTTATTCACTTATTATCTTCTTCTAACCTTAAAAGAAACTCTTTCTTATCTATCCCTTCAGCATAGCCTACCATTTTACCATTTGCTCCAATAACTCTATGACAAGGAACTATAATAGCTATAGGATTTTTGTTATTTGCTCCTCCAACAGCTCTTACCGCCTTAGGATTATTAATTTTTTCTGCTATATATTTATAGCTTACCTTTTCTCCATAAGGTATTTCTGAAAGTGCTTTCCATACACTTAATTGAAACTCTGTTCCTTTTAGAAATTTTATATTTAAATCAAAGTCTTTTCTTTTTCTATCAAAGTATTCTTTAAGCTGTTTTTTACACTCAATAATAGCTCTATTTTCGCTACTCTCCGAACATTCATCACAAAAATAAACTCCAGTAATACTATCTTCATCAGCTTCTATTTTTATTTTCCCTATAGGTGATTCATAATAACTACAATACATATCCATTCCTACCTTCAACTAATCTAGGTAACCATAACCTATAATATCTAAAAATCCATCATTTACAAATATAACTTTATTATTAGGTATCGTTCCTGTATCTTTCCCAATGAAGTCTATTTTATACACCTCTTCGTCAATATATCTCTCATCAAGAATAATACCACTATCTTTAGTCAAAACTACTCTCTCAACAGATGCCTTTAAATAATCTCCATCTAATTTTATCTTATCTTCATCTTCTAGCTTTTCATATACCACTCTTTTAAGAGTATTTAATTTCCCATCTTCTAACTTAGTGCACCCTACTAATATTATTGTTAACACTAAAGATAAAGCTAATATTATTGAATATTTTTTCATTTTCCCACCATCCATTTATACCATTTAATAAATATACGTTTAATAACTTTGCTTTTTATGGCTATTTTTAAATATACAGTAATTATTATCTTAAATTCTATCAATATATAGAATTTTTTTAAATATTTTTTAAATAAAAAAGGAACAAGAGTTAACTCTTGTTCCTTTTTATATCCTATTTCAATGTCCTAAACTCATAGCCTAAATCTTTCAAATAAATTATAGCTTCATTTAAAAACTCTGCCTCATTTATATTTTTATCTGTATCATGCATTAAGACTACTATTGTATCATTATTTTTTTCCATTTTCTTAACATATTTTTTTAGATTATTCATCATTTGATCTTTACTTAAAACTGCTGAGTGAGCATCTCCATTTACTATATTCCAATCTATGAAAGCATAATCTTTTTCTGTTAACACCTTATCTATTGCTCCAGTTCTCCAAGAATTGTGACCTCCTGGAAATCTTATTACTCTTGTATGAAAGCTTTCTCCTAAAACCCCTCTCATACTTTCTAAAGATTTATCCATATCATTCATAAAAGCATTTACATTAACATAACTATTGGGATATAGTACTTCATACTTATGACAATATCCATGATTACCTATAGAATGACCTTCTTCAACCATTCTTATCAATGCAATTCTTGAATCTTCACTTTTCTCAAGCATTGATCCTAAAACAAAAAATGTAGCTTTCACATCATGTTCTTTAAGAACATCTAGAACCTCTGATGTAACTTTGGTAGATGGTCCATCGTCAAAAGTCAAGTATGCACTTTTCCTCCCATCCGCTGATTGAAAATTCCACTTAACTAAAGCATTTTCAACAATCTTTGCATCATCTGCGTTTGGATCTTCTGATAATGATAAATAATTTAACTCTCTTCTCTTAGCCTCCTCTATTTCATCGAAACTTACAGAAACTTCATCCCCTTGCATTTGAGCTATTTCGTCTTCAGTTTTATATACTTTAACACCTAATATCATAAATGCACTAACTATACAAACGGCTATAATATAACTTACTATAAAAACGATTTTCCCTTTTTTCATCTTAAAGCCTCCTAACACTACTACTTCAAAATTATTATAACCATCAATATAAAATATATTATTTTATAACAAAGAAATAATAGGTCAACAATTGAAAATTACAAATGCTAAATTAAAAATTATAGAAATTCAAAAAAAGAAACTGCAAAAGCAGTTTCATAATTAATTTTTATTATTCATTTTAAATTTTTAATTTATTAAAGTCTATGAGTTCCTTCTCCTAATTTACTTGTATAGAATAATGGTCTTATTCCTGTTACTTTTTCATAGTTTGTTGATACTTTTTCTTTAAATTCATCTACTTTAGCTTCGTCTACTAGAGCTATAGCACATCCTCCAAAGCCTGCTCCTGTCATTCTAGCACCAATACATCCTTCTATTTTAAGAGCTTCGTGAACTAGTGTGTCTAAATGTAATCCTGTAACTTCATAATCATTTTCTAAAGATATATGCGATTTAGTCATTAATTCTCCAAACCCTTTAATATCTCCCATCTTTAATGATTCCATTGATTGTTTAACTCTTTCATTTTCAGTTACTACATGCATAGCTCTTCTCTTTACAGCATCATCTGTTATTAATGAATTAATATCTTCAACTGTTGCTGCACAAAGATTTGGTATTTTTTCTTCTTTATTTGAGTTAATTATTTCTAAAGCTTTTTCACACTCGCCTCTTCTTTCATTATACTTAGAATCTGCAAGTTCTCTTCTTTTATTAGTATTCATAATTACTAAGCTATAATTTCCAAGTTTTAATGGAGCATATTCATAATAAAGTGAATTACAGTCTAGAAGAATTGCATTATCTTTTTTTCCTAAACAAACCGCAAATTGGTCCATTATACCACAGTTAACTCCAATAAATTGATTTTCAACTTTTTGACAAAGTCTTGAAACTTCAACCCTATCTATCTCTTCACATTTTTCAGGATTTTCTAAATAAAGTACAATATAAGCCATTAAAACTTCAAGAGCAGCTGATGAAGAAAGTCCAGCTCCATCTGGAAGATTACTATAGAATAAAATATCCATTCCACCTATTTTATGACCTCTATCCTTAAGTTCCTTAATAACTCCCTTTGGATAATTACCCCAATCATCTTGTTTATCGTAAACTAATTCTTTATCTAAATTAATTACAACTTCACCTTTAACATTTTTTGATCTCATTCTTACTATATTATCTTCTCTTAAAGTTAGAGCTCCATAAATCCCTACTGTTAATGCTGCTGGAAAAACAAATCCTCCGTTATAATCAATATGTTCTCCTATCAAATTAACTCTGCCTGGTGAAAGGAATGTAATTATCTCCTTATCAACACTCCCATATTCTTCTCTAAATAAATCCATCATTTCATTTTTATTCATCTTAACCTCTCCTTTTTATAAATTAACTTTTATTTATACCTATATAACTGATTTTATAAATTTCTCCAAAGCGGCTTGTCCTTTTTCATCTCTCTTAAACACTCCTGAATCTTCTAGAACCTTAGAGAATATTACACCAACCTCTTCTTTAACTAAAGCTCTCGCTTCTTCAATTTTCATATTACTATTTTTATTAAGCATTTCTTCAATCCAATCTATATGCTTATTTAAATCATTATCCTCTAAAGCACTTTCTCTATTATAAGAAAGTTCTCCTGAAATAATTCTTGATATCTTTTCTAATTCTTTTTCTAATCTTCCTGGCAGAACAGCTAGTCCCATAACTTCAATTAAACCGATATTTTCTTTTTTAATATGGTGTAATTCCTTATGTGGATGGAATATTCCATCTGGATGCTCTTCCGAAGTTCTATTATTTCTTAAAACAATATCAAGCTCAAAAGCTCCATTATTTCTTCTAGCTATTGGAGTAACAGTGTTGTGTGGAGTATCTCCTGTAAATGCCATCACATTATTTTCTTCATCTGAGTATACCTTCCACGCTTCAAATATTTCCATAGCAGCATCTATTAAGGTTTTCTTATCTTCTGACTTTAATCTTATAACAGTCATTGGCCATTTTACTGTACCAATTTCAACATTTTTGAACTTAGCACTTTCATAACGCTTTTCAATCTTAGCCTTCTCCATCGGAAAGACATGTCTACCACCTTGATAATGATCATGAGTTAATATTGATCCTCCAACTATAGGTAAATCTGCATTTGAACCGATAAAATAATGTGGGAATTTATCTGTAAATTCTACTAACCTCTCTAAAGCATCTCTTCCTAATTTCATTGGACTATGTTCACCTTTAAATACTATGCAATGCTCATTATAATAAACATAAGGCGAATATTGCATATACCAATCATTCCCTTGTAACTCAAAAGGAATAACTCTATGATTATGTCTTCCTGGATGATTTAATCTTCCTGCATATCCGACATTATCTATACACAAAAGACATTTTGGATAAGAGGATTGTTTAACAAGTTTAGCCTTAGCTATTTCTTTAGGATCCTTTTCAGGTTTTGAAAGGTTAACTGTTATTTCTAAATCACCATATTCAGTTTCTGCTAACCAATATAAATTCTTTGATATTCTTTCTGTCATTATATAATTTGAAGCTTTACTCAAATCATAAAACCAATTTGTAGCGTCTTCTAACCCTTTACGATCTGCTATCTTATTAAACCTTTTTACTACTTCTCCTTCACGTGGCATTACTAACCCCATAACTCTTGAATCAAAAAGGTCTCTATATGTTACAGTATCTTCTTCTATTAACTTATTCTCTGCTGCATAATCTAAAATGTTTTTTAATATTTTAACTGGCGTCTCTTCTACTACCTCTTCTATTTCTCCTTCATAAGGAGATTCTACTTTCAATAAATCTAACAACGCATTTCTTGAAGGAATAACATCCCACTTTGAAATCATCTCTTTTTTTAATGCAAATTTTAAAAGCCTTTCTATTTCATATCCTATATTGACCATCTTTTTTGCCTCCTATATAAATTATATTTATTAGTTACATAAACTCTCTGCCTTTGAAGACTTCTTGTATTACTAATGTAGCTGCACCAATTACAGCTGCATTTTCTCCTAAATCTGATTTTAATATTTTTACATTCTCACTTGAAATCTTTAATCCTCGTTTTTTAACTACTTCACTTAAAGTCTTAATCATAATTTTATCTTGTTCAAATATCTCTCCTACTAGAACTATAAGTTTTGGATTAAGTATATTAACTAAACCTGAAATACCAACACCTATATACCTAGCCGTCTCCTTCAAAACAGTAATTGATAATTCATCACCTTTTGATGCTGCTATTGATATATCTCTAATACTTATTTTTTCAATATCTTCAACTTCATTAGTTAATAAAGTCTTAGCTCCTTGCTTTATACTTCTAATTACCTTTCTTTCAACACTTCTATTTGATGCAACAGATTCTAAGCAACCATAATTCCCACAATTGCATAAAGCTCCATCTTGCTCTACTACCATATGACCAATTTCACCTGCGCTGTAATCTACTCCATAATAAGGCTTATTATCAATTATTATTCCAGCACCTATTCCATTAGAAATATTTATAGCTACAAAGTTATCTATTCTTTTAGCGGCTCCAAATAAACTCTCTCCTAAAGCTATTGCCCTTACATCGTTATCTAAAAATACTGGGTATTCAAATTTTTCTTCAAGTACTGACTTTACATTTACATTTTCCCAATTGTAATAAGGGGCATATTGAGATATCCCTAGCGTTGGATTAACAACGCCATGCATAGCCACACCTATTCCAACTATTTTATTTCTATCTATTTCAGATATTTCTACAACTTCATTAATTAAATTAACTAAGTTTGCAAATACATACTCTTCACTAACATTACTTTCATCTATGTATATAGATTTCTTTGCAACTATCTCAGCGCCTAAATCAGTTAATACCACATCTATACTTCCCACGCCTATACTTACACCTATTATATATCTAGCTTTTATATTAATCTCTAATATTATAGGCGGCCTTCCTCCACTAGATTCGCCTATACCTCTTTCTATAAGATAATCACTTTCAATTAATATTTTTGTAATATTTGTTACACTAGCGGGGGTAAGCCCTGTTAATTTAGCAATATCAGCTCTAGATAAACTTCCATTATTTTTTATCACTTTCAATATAGCTTCAACATTAAGCTTTTTCATTAATTCGAAACTACCTTTAACTACTTTACTCATTTAATCACTTCTTTATTAATTATATTAATTAAGTATACAAAACTTATATGTAATTGTTACCATTAATTTTATTTTATCATATTTTTATAAAAAGTAAATATACTTTTATATATACAGTATATTTTATTTGTTGGAGTTATGATTAGATTATTGTTCCACTCAAAATACTTACTATTTTACTCATTCTTCTCCTTCTCGTTTTTCTATTATATATAAATATATATATTTCATTTACTCCATCATTTAAATATAAATTTTATAATAGTAAGTATTTTGATTAATTAAGCAGAAAAAGTGTGTTACTTCTAAAAAGTATCACACTTTCTTATTCTAAAATATTATAAAGTAATTATAGCTTTACTTGCTAAATACCCAATCATTATAGTTGCTGCATTCCATATTGCAATTCCTGGTAGTGAATATAAAGTAAAATTTATTACTCCATCTCTTAAAGTTCCTGCTGTCAATGATACAAGCGTTCTCGCTACAGGTACTAATCTACAAATAAATATTCCTTTATTTCCAAACCTTTCACAGTACATAGTAACCTTATCTACAGATTTTCTTGTTTTAGGAAATTTTGAATATATCCAATGTAATACTGGATTTCCTACAAAGTATCCAACATAATACAAACATATACTTCCTAATATTCCTGCCGCAACCGATATAATTAAAACAAATAAAAAGTTATACTTACTATGTGCAACTAGAGCTCCTATGGCCGGCATTATTATTCCAGCTGGAAGTCCTGGTAAGTTTAAATACTCTAAATATACAATTATAAACAAAAACCATAATCCGTATGTTTCAAAATAAACCATTGCTTCATTTATACTACCCATATTTCTAGCACCATCTTACTTTCATAACATAATTTTTATTATACTTACATTATAGTATACTCCTTACGGAATAGTATATAGCAACACTCTTAATTTTTTCTTAAAACTTTATTATCATAACTCCAATCTGCCCTACTTTTATCTCATCTTTGAAGTTAACTTTTTTATTTGTTACTAATTCACGTCCATAACCTTTTATATCAAATTTAATATATCTCTCTTCTTCTGAGTTATTTAAAATAACTAGAACTCTATCATCACCATACTCTCTTGTAAATCCAATTACTTCATCTTTACAATAAACTATATCAAAATCTCCATAAATCAATGATTTATTATTTTTCCTTATGTTAATTAATGTTTTATAAAAATTAAGCAATTCTTTATTCTGCTTTTTCTCATCCCAAATCATACATTTTCTATTATCAGGATCATCTTCACCGGTTATCCCAACTTCATCTCCATAATAAATATATGGTACTCCTACATAAGTAAACTGCATTGTTATCGCCAGTTTCATTCTCCCTATATTATTATTACACTCATTTATAATTCTCTTTGTATCATGACTTCCTACTAAATTCCACATCTGCTTTGTAATACTATTCATATAAAGCATCCTATTAGCAGATAATATATCTAAATACTCTAATGCTGAAATATTATGCTTTCCAAAGAAATCTATAGTAGCATTCTTAAAAGGATAATTCATTATTGAATCTAGTTGATCCCCTTTCAAGAAGGAATTTGCCTCATGCATTATTTCCCCAACTATTATGGCATCACTTTTAACACTTTTTACTTCTTTCCTAAACTCTCTCCAAAACTCATGAGAAACCTCATCACAAACATCAAGTCTCCAACCATCTATATTTATTTCTTTTACCCAGTACTTAGCAACACTTAATAAATATTCTCTAACCTCTTTATTACTAGTATTTAATTTGGGCATATTACTACACCCATTTGCAAAGGTATAATAATTGCACTTTTTTATATCTACCGGAAGACTATCTATAAAATACCAATCAACATACTTAGAATTCTCTTGGTTTGCTAATAAATCTTTAAAAGCAAAAAAATCACTTCCTGAATGATTAAAAACAGCATCAAAAACTATCCTAATACCCTTTTCATGACAAGTTAAAACTAATTCCTTAGCATCTTCTAAAGTTCCAAAGGTAGGGTCTATTTCAAAATAATCAGCTGTATTATATTTATGATTTGTACTTGATTTAAATATAGGAGTTAAATAGATTAAATCTATTCCAAGTTCCTTCAGATAGTCTAACTTCTGAATAATACCTCTTATGTCCCCTCCATACATTGAATGTCTTCCAACTTTCCCCTTTCCCCAATCTTTTATATAATCAGGATTAATATCAGGATTTCCATTAAAAAATCTATCTGGGAAAATTTGATATACTATTGATTCTTGAAGCCATTTTTCTTCTTTATACAAATCATCATCTGATATATATGGGAATTGAAAGGCAGCTACATCTATATTGGAATAATCTACCCCTAATAACCCCCTTTCAGTATATATACATATATTGTTTTCTTTATCCTTTAACTCAAAATAGTATCTATATCTATTTCTATATATGGATAACTCAACTTCATAATATGTAAATATTTCTGTTTGAGCCACTATTCTCATAGGTTTTCTTTTATATTCACTTTCCCAATCATATCTACATCTATATAAAACAGAGCATTCCTCTATATCAT
Organism: Clostridium hominis; assembly: GCF_014287825.1. NCBI lineage: Bacteria > Bacillati > Bacillota > Clostridia > Eubacteriales > Clostridiaceae > Clostridium > Clostridium hominis. The sequence goes on along the minus strand of NZ_JACOOO010000025.1, from coordinate 20,936 downwards.
CTGTAGCAACTCTTATTCTTAATACTAATGTATCTATATCTTTTCCATATGCATATGGTACATCTAAAACATGATAGATTGCATGTTTATTCATAATAATCACCTCATAACTTCTTCTTTTAATACATCTTATATTAATACTTGTTGCAAACGATTGTATATTTTAAATATAATATATATATAATTAATACAATTTATGGGAGGGTATTATGTACGAGAGTTTTATATCAGATATAAGTATATTTAGTAACGAATTTGATTCTTTTATAGATACTAGAAACAGACCGGCTATACTTTATAACATACGACAAAAACATATCGGTGAACTTAGGGATGTTGTTCCTTGTGACTTAAAAAGAGATGATTTACTTATTTGGAATGCGGTATTTGCTAGAGAAATAATAAGAAGTGGAGTAGCAAAAACCTATCTTCACCCTGTTTATAATAAATATTATGAAAAAATAACTAAAGCTACTGAGCTACCAGTTCTTCAAACTATTGAACTAGATATGGCTAATACATATTTAGAATTATTAATAAGTGATATTGAAGTTAAAGATAACTTTATAGTAAATAAAATCTTACAGTATCTTCATATGAATATAGAAAGTCATGTTTCCTTAGAAGATATTGCACATAATCTTGATATAACGCCCCAATACGCTGTATCATGCTTTAAAAAACATATGGGTATTTCTTTAATGAAGTACTCAAAAAAAATAAGAATTGATAGATCAAAAGTATTACTTATGACTACAACCAAAAGCATTCTTGATATAGCCTTAATCCTAGGATTTTACGATCAAAGTCATTTTAGCAAAACCTTTAAATCCTTTGAAGGAGTTTCCCCTTCAGAATTTAGGAATACACACTATAAATAAATTGCGCACTAAGTGCGCAGTCCAAAAGTCGACTTCGTCGAGTCCAATAGCGCCTACGGCAGTTCAAGATATTTACTCCGTAAATATCCACAAGCCTTTTTAATTCTAAGCAATTGCTCTCGGACTTTGACGAAGTCAAACTTTTAACTCTTACTAAATAAATAATTATTACATAGAAGAAAATGATAAAATTAATAGCGTAAGAAACATAGAATGAGCTTTAGAACTTTAGTCACTATCGTTGTGAAAATGCGTTAAGAAATTTAAATGTTTGAGCATAGCGAGTTTTTAAATTTTAGCATTTTTGCATAAGATAGTGGCTAAAAGCTCTTAGCGAATGGGTCAGTTTCTGTAGCTGTCAATTTTATCATTTTCTATGTCATATTATTTCGCACTTTCTTTCTATCACTCATAAATATAAACTATTTTCTTGCTCTTTCAACCTTTAGCTTTTTCCCTTTTATGGTAGAGTTTTTAAGTCCTTCTAGAACTTTATTACCTTTCCCATTTAAGATATCTACATAAGATACTGTATCTTGAACATCTATTATTCCTATATCCTCTGCTGTTATACCTTCAATTCTTGATATAGCCCCAACTATATCTCCTGGTCTTATTTTTTTCTTTTTACCACCATTAAGGTATATCTTAGTAATATCTTTACTTACAGCTTTAGTTTTCTGCTTTTTGACTGTTGGATTTGACTTTAATATCTTTATTGCTTCTACTTCTTTGGCTTTTACCTGTTCTAAACTTGGTAAATCTTTTAGAGGAACTTCAAATCCTATATATTCTTGAATCGTATTTAATAATCTATCCTCATATTGATTCACTAAACTTAAAGCCTTGCCTTTAGCTCCAGCTCTTCCTGTTCTACCTATACGATGTACATAAGCTTCTTTTTCTACTGGCAAGTCATAGTTAATAACATGAGTTATTCCCTCAACATCTATCCCTCTAGCAGCAACATCTGTGGCAATAAGAATTCTAAAGTTACCTTTCTTAAATCTCTCCATTTGGTCCATTCTTTCTTTTTGTAGCATTCCACCATGAATCTTACCAATAGAATATTTCTTTCTTACTAAAGCTTCAAAAACTTTATCTACATTTTCTTTTGTCTTACAAAATACAACTGCTGTTTTAGGCGATTCAGTTATTAAAAGCTTATTTAATTCTTCCATTTTATATTGTTCATTTACTTTATAAAGTTCATGGCTAATATTATCTGTTATTAACTTTTGAGCTTTAATTTCTATACTTATAGGATTATTCATATATTCATTACATAATTTTAAAATCTCTTCTGATATAGTTGCTGATAAAAGTATGCTTTGCCTACTTTTATTTAACCCCCTAAGTATATCTCTAACTTGATCGATAAATCCCATATTAAGCATTTCATCTGCTTCATCTATTATTAAATATTTTATATTTGATGTATCTAAAGATCCCCTATCTATGTGATCCATAACTCTACCTGGAGTTCCTACTACAATATGAGTTCTTTGCTTTAACTCCCTTGCCTGATCCGAAAAAGGTTGCTTTCCAAACACAGCAACAGGTCTTACTCTCTTAAATCTACCAATGCTCATTATTTCTTCTTTAACCTGAATTGCAAGTTCTCTCGTAGGAGTTAAAACTAGAGCTTGAGGCTTTTGTTCATCCCAATTTATATTTTCACATAAAGGTATTCCAAAGGCTGCAGTTTTTCCACTTCCTGTTTGTGATTTAACTATAACATCTTTACCTTGCAGTAATTCTGGTATAACTCTTTGTTGTACATCAGATGGCTCCTTGTACCCTAAAGCATCTAAAGCCTTTAATATTTCATCACTTATTCTATAATCATTAAATTTTTTCAATTGTTTCCCTCATTTCCTCTATTGAAATAAAGTGCTAAGCACTCTATTTAGTTAAAAATTAAAATTATAGAGTTAAGAGTTTAGGAACAAAATCAGCTAATATGACTTTAAACACTTATAAATTTAGAAATTGCATAGCAGTTTCATCATTAACTTTTAACTCTTCACTCTTAACTTATATTATCTCCTATTTTCTGTTGTGTAAATATGTTTGTCATTCTTTCCGAAAGAAAAGACTCTATTTCATGTATCTGAAATAAAGTCTCTTAACATCTAATCCTAATTTAAAAGTTGCATTTAATTCAATTTATTATTACTCATATCACTTGGTATACCTTCAATTACATTCGTTATTTAATATAATTTTTAATTAGGGTATTTAGGCAATTCCATTCCTTCTTCCCATATTAAAAGTTTATCATCATCATTTCTTCCAATATAGTAAACTTTACTATCAGAATTAACTATATCAATATTGTTTTTTTCAGTTGTTTTATTTTTAGCATAATTAATTATTTTCTCTGCAGTTATATTATCATTTGTCCTTATGAAGCTACCTACATCAATTAGCTTTTTATTTTCTATATCTATTACAAAGCTTGCTTCTAAATTCAATTCTTTTTCTTCTTCTGATACTTTAGATAGTTTTTTCCCAATTACAGGCCTTAAAAAATGTATTTCCGTACCAACATAGCCCTTATCTATTTTTCCAGGTCCGAATGTCATAGCACTAATTAGATATTCACTTTTACTTCTAAGATTAAAATAAACATAATTATCATTTAATTGATAAAGCTCTGTAACTTCTGTATTTTCACTTGGCTCATTATAGTTACATATATTCACTAAATTATCGTATAATAAATAACTTCCACCTAAAACCAAGCATGCAATAATTACTCCTAAAAATAAATTTCTTAATCTAACCTTTTTCATATAATACTTTAATTCTTTTACTTCATCAATATTTTTCTTTTGTAAATTTTCATTTTCCGCACCTTTCACACTTAATAACTGATATGTTTTTTTACAACTTTCACATTTTTCAAAATGCTCCTCCATTACTTCATTAGTATATTCACTAGTCAATCCTTCAATATAATTTGGCAATAAATCTTTTACAATTTCACAGTTTAAATCCTCTCTCATTAACTCTATACCTCCAACAATTTTTGTTTTGCACGATAAAATGAAACTCTGGCCCAGTTTTCACTTTTATTAAATATGTCCCCAATCTCTCTAAAACTTAACTCACCACTTATCCTTAGAAAAATAATTTCCTTACTTTGTGAATCAAGCAAATGAATCTTTTTAAACAATTCCATCTTATCCTCATTTTTAAGTAAATCTGACTCCAGGTTTTGATATCCTGCAATTTCAAATGATACATTTTCGTAAGAATCACAATTATACTTTTTGCTTTTTTCCAAATGCTTGTACCAAGAATACTTTGCAATTTGACATAACCACACTGATACTTTACATTCACCTTTAAAATTTTTAATAGTTTTCGAGGCTTGATAAAATGTTTCTTGCGTTAAGTCTTCTGCTATATTTAAATCATTAGTCAAACATATTAAATATTTATGAACTGTCTTTGCATAGTTAAGGTACAGTTCCTCCATCTGTTTCATTTACTCACCTCCATTACATATGTCCGTAATTTTTTACTTTCGTTACAAACTTTATATAAACTTTTTTAATTTCTTTTACCTTTAAATATAATTTTACTTACTGTTATTATAATATAACCTTAACCAAAACAAAAAATATCACTAGGAACGTTTAAACTCCCAGTGATATTTTCACTTTCTTATCTAATTATTGTTAGCTTATACCTAACTTAGACTTAAATTCATCTAACCCAACTCTATCAATATAATCGCCTAATCTTTCTTTTCCTAAAGCATTATCTCCATATACATTTATTATTTTCTCTACAACTTCAAATATCTCATCATTAGATACATTCATTAACACTCTGTCTCCAAGTCTTGGCTTAACTCCACCTTTTCCACCTACATATACCATCCAACCTTTAGCCGTTCCAATAAGTCCAACATCTCTAGTATGGCTATCAGAACAGCTATTAACACATCCACTGACTCCAATTTTAAGTTTATTTGGTAAATTTCTTCCATGATAAGCTCCATCAAGTTTTGATCCAACAGCCACTGAATCCTGCATTCCCTTTTTACAAAAAGTAGTTCCAGGACATATTTTTACACTTCTTACACATAAGCCTATAGCTGCTCCCGGCTTCATTCCCAAGTCGCTCCAAGCCTTATCTATATCCTCTTCCTTTATTCCTACTATAGCTATTCTTTGAGCCCCTGTTACCTTTAATGTTGCTGCATTATACTTTTCTGCAACATCAGCAATTTTTCTTAATTGTTCTGGTGTAACTAGTCCTCCAGTTAAATGAGGTGCTATTGCATAAGTTTCTTTATCCCTTTGAATTACAGCACCCTTATCTAATAAATCCTTCATAAATAATATAACCTCCATAAAAATATAATTCCTTGTAAAACACAAAAATAGTTTTTGTATCTTAAAAGGAATTAATACTTTAATATATTCATTTAAAAACTTTTTCAGCTATTTCTTTTAATATAGCAAAATCCTCCCCCCTTGTTATATATATTTCAGCATTATACAATAGCAATATTGAAAATCATATAACATATAAGCTGTCAATGTACTAATTCTATATTTTCTCCTATCTTTTCTAATCCTATCTCTGATCTAAATTTATTTATAACCGGAAATGTTAGATATAAAAACTGACTAAACGATACTATTACATCTCCACTATTAGCATTTTTCAATGCATATAAAACTGCCTCTTCCTCTTCTAATATTATTTTAATATTTTTTTCATCATAACCAGTATACAATACACCCTCTTTTAACAGTGTAGCAGTTTCTCCCTTACTTCTTCCTCTTAAATCCGGTTGCTCTTTTATTATTATTTCGTCACAAAATCTTGCGGCTATACTTCCTAACTCTTTTATATAAATATCTTCCCTATCTCCAGCTGCTGTTATTAATCCTACTATTTTTTTATTTCCTATACTATTTGCAATAGAAAATACTTCCTTGAACGCTTCGCTATTATGACCATAATCAATTATCATTTTAAAACCGTTAAAATCTATAATATTCTGTCTTCCTAAATTAGTATCTATATTGCACTCTAATCTTTTTACCACATTAATAATATTACTAATATCTTTGTCTATATGCTCAACAGCTATCATTGCTACCATAATATTTCTTGTATTACTCTTCGATATCCCATAAAAAGCAAAGGGTACTTCTTTTACTGAAATTATTCTTTCCTCAATTCCACCACTATTCTTAACTATATAATCATCTTTTACATAATATGCAGTGTTTCCCCTTTCTATATGTTCCTTTATTAAGCTATCTTCAAAATCATTAAACAAAATTACATTGCTCTTTTTTTTAAACCTCTCTACTAAAGCTGGTATAGATTTAATAACCACTATTCCATCTTGATCTACTTCTTCCGCAATTAAAGATTTTATCTTTATTAAGTCATCTACTGACTTTATATTTTCCATACCTATATGATCTTCACTTACAGAAGTTATTATAGCAACTTTAGCATTCTTATATCCTAATCCCTTTTTCAAAATGCCACCTCTTGCCGTCTCAAGAACCGCAACATTTACATTTTTATTTTTAAGCACTTCCCTAGCACTATAGAATCCTGTAGTATCACCATGCTTAATAGATTTATCTCCTATATATATTCCACCTGTTGAAGCCAATCCACTTTTATATCCTAAAGAAAGTAGTATTTTATGAATTAATCTCACAGTTGTTGTTTTGCCATTAGTCCCAGTAACAGATATTATTGGTATATTTAATATTTTTTCTTTAATTTCATCAAATACCCTTAAGTTATCTTCATTATATTTATTAATATAATCTTTCTTAGTTATTACAAATGAATTTTCTCCATATCCTAAATTAACTTCATCTTCATTTATCTTTACAAATGAAATATTTTTATCATCTGCTAACTCTTTTATTTTCTTACTCCAATCATTACCCATACTATTTTTCGCCTTTTCTAATATATCATATTTATCTAAATTGTTTATTATAGAGCTAATAATAAGATTGCATAGATTGACATTCTTGTTTCTTATGAAAACTTCAACAGCTTCATTTTTTTCAAATATCTCAATATAACTATGTAAATTCAAATCTTCTTCAATACTTTTATAACTTTTAATAATCTTAAAAATTTCACTTTTATCTACATCTTTATTTGCTCTCAAATAAACGCCATTATCTTTACCAAATAAATTTCTACCTTCTAAGACTCTTACCATTATATTCTCCATAATAATCACTCTATTCTTTACACATATTGTTTCCTCATATAATTTTCCAAATAGAAATAATATTTATACCAAATATATTAGATTTATTATTATTTTTTTCTTTATCCCATAAGAATTTATTTTATTGCTTATACAAATACTAAATATTAGTAATATTGGAGGTATTATTATGTCATTTTTTAAACAATTATTTAAACTAATATTAATAAGCTTATTAGCTTTTATTTTTTTACAATGTAAAACTACTTGGTGTTCATTAATAGAAGAAAAAAACTTCAACATTTTAATATTAAACTCCTATAATGCTGAAAATGAATGGGAGCGTCTTATTTCCTCAGGCTTAAAAAAGAAATTATCTATAGCTCCAAATATAAGCTTAATCTATGAATTTTTAGATAGTAAAACTTTATTTACAGACGAATACAAAAATAGTTTTATGGAACTTTTAAATATGAAATATAAAAATACTCAGATAGATGTTATTTTAACAGTAGATGATGAAGCCTTATCTTTCCTAAGAGAAAATTTATTCATTGAAAACTCTACATTGTATAAAAAGCCTACGGTATTCATAGGATCAAATAGTCAAATTAGTCTTTCTTCGGAAGAGAAAAATTATATATCTGGTGTTATTGAAACAGAGGATAATCTTAGATTTTTAAACTTACTAATTACCCTTGAGAAAAATTTGAAAGATGTGATCGTTTTATTAGATAACTCAACTTTTTGTAACGTTTTAAAAAACAACATAGCTAATATGAAATCCTTAGCTAGTGAGCCCTTAAATATTTCTTTTTTGGAAAAAGAATACATAGAAGATATTATTTCCGAAATTGCTAAAAGTGATCCTGATTCTTCTGCTTTGGTAATAGTTGGAGAGTATAAAGATAGGATTAACAATTCATACTTAGACTTATCAGATACTATTAAAATAATTAGAAACAATACTAATACTCCTATTTATACTAAGGTTCAACCTTATATATTAGCTGGAGCAATAGGAGGAATAGTCGATACTGGAGATTACCATGGTTCTATTGCAGGAGAATTAATTCTAAAACTAGCATCTGGTATTCCCATTAACGAAATCCCTTTAGTATATAACAGCTTAGATTTAACTATTTTTAATTATGACTCACTTAATTATTATCATGTAAATCCACTTTTGTTACCAAAAGAAAGTATTATTTTAAATAAAGGACCTTTTGATTTTTTATTGCCTCCATTCTTTAAAATATTATTATGGATATTTATAATATCTTTTGTAATATTCGTGATCTATATAATAATATTTTCTTCGAGGCAAAAGAGGTCAATAGCAATAAAAGATGCTGTTTATAAAAAAGCATTAGAAACAGAGAAACTAAAGTCAATTTTCATTACTACTATGTCTCATGAATTCAGAACTCCTATAAATATTATTTTAGCAACTTCTCATTTACTTTCAATTAAGGTAGGAGATCCTTCAATAGACAAAGATTATCTTATAAAAAAGTTAGATTACATAACAAAAAGCGGTAATAGATTATTAAAACTTGTTAACAACATTATTGATGTTACTAGGTTAGAATCTGGTTTTTTAACTATTAACTTTTCCTATAAAAATATAGTTCAAGTAATAGAAGATACTGTTATGTCAACAGTTGATTTAGCCAAGGGATTTAATATAGAAATTATCTTCGATACAGAAAAAGAAGAGATAAACACCTATATAGATACCACTAAAATAGAACGTAGCATATTAAACCTCTTATCTAACAGTATCAAATTTACTCCTTCTGGTGGCAGAATATATGTAAGTATAAATGTAAATAATAATGAGGTAATTATAAAAGTACAAGATACTGGTATAGGCATACCTGAGGAGAAACTAAAAAATATCTTTAATAGATTTTACCAAGCCGACTCTTCCTTACATAGAAGTTCAGAAGGAAGTGGTTTAGGATTATACATAGTAAAAGGGCTGATTCAACTTCATCATGGGACTATATCAGTAGAAAGTACTTGTGGCGAAGGTACTACATTTACAATAACCTTACCTATAATATTGTCTATTAAAGATAATACCGAATTTACTTCTTCAGACGATGCTTTATCTCGTTTAGTTATGATTGAATTATCAGATATCCTAGAAAAAGATTAACTAATTTGTAGGTGATAATATGAAAAATAAACTTATTACAATAGTTTTACTAGTTGTCTTAATTTTAAACACTCCACAACTATCTATAGCCTCAACGCTATCTACTGATAGTAATAAATATATTATTTTGATAGATTTATACGCTAGAACGTTAACATTAGTAGATAAAAAAACACAAGAGGAGGTTAAGGTTTATCCTATAGCTATAGGAAAAAAATCTACTCCTTCACCAATAGGAATATGGCAGGTTAAAAGCAAAGCATTAATGAAGGGGCCTTTTGGAGGCTATTGGCTAGGCTTAAATGCACCTTGGGATACCTTTGGAATTCACGGAACAAGCAACCCTAGTAGCATAGGAAATATGGCTTCTAATGGATGTATTCGTCTTTATAATCATAATATAAAAGAACTTTTCAATTTGGTTGATTATGATACTTCCGTTATTATTTCTGGTGGACCTAATTGGAGATTTTCCCCTTATGATAGAGATATAACTCCTAATTGTAAAGGTGCTGATGTTTATCATGTGCAACGAATTTTAAATGCATTAGGCTATTTCGATCATCCTGCTGATGGCATCTACGGCTATTCTTTAGAATTAGCTGTACAAAAATATAAAGCAGACCATAATCTTGAACCGATCGATAGTTATATCGATGATGATTTTCTAAAAAGCATAGGATGTGAAAGATTTGAATAAAAATTTAAGGAGCTAAATTAGCTCCTTTTATGTTTCCATTATTATTGGTATTATAGTTGGTCTTCTCTTAGTTTTTTCGTATATATAATTCTCAACAGCTTTTTTAACAGCTGATTTTAATAAATACCATTCAATTATTCCCTTTTTTAAGCACTTATCCAACTCTTCTGAAGCAATATCCTTTACCTCTTTTATTAACGCTTCTGATTCCTTAACATAAACAAATCCTCTTGTTATTATATCTGGTCCTGAAAGAATGCTTAAACTTTCCCTTTCTATAGCAACTACTATTGTAAGCATTCCATCTTGTGCTAAGTGCCTTCTATCCCTAAGCACTATATTTCCAACATCTCCAACACCTAATCCATCTACAAATATTGATCCAGCCTTTACCTTTCCTTCTTTCTTACATTCGTTGGAATATATTTCAAGAACCTCTCCTGTATCTAAAGTAAATATATTTTCTTTCGGAGTTCCTAACTTTTCAGCCAAATCAGCATGATGTTTTAAATGCCTAAACTCTCCATGTACTGGTACAAAATACTTTGGTTTAACTAAAGAATGAATAAGCTTTAATTCCTCTTGATACGCATGACCTGATACGTGTACATCTTCCAAATCTTCATATACAACATTTGCACCTCTTTTAAATAATTGATTTATAACCTTTGAAATAAGCTTATCATTTCCTGGAATTGGAGATGCAGATATTATAAACGTATCATTTGGTTCTATAGATATCTTTCTATGATTAGAAAATGCTATTCTTGCTAAAGATGCCATTGGTTCTCCCTGGCTTCCTGTAGTTAAAATAGTTACTTTATCATTAGGATAACTGCTTATTTCATCTACATCTATTATTTCTGTATCTGGTACATGAAGATATCCTAGTTCTCTAGCTACCTTTGATACATTCTCCATACTTCTTCCATTAAAGACCACTTTTCTTCCATAAATCATAGATGCATCTACTACTTGTTGCATTCTATGAATATTAGATGCAAAAGTAGCTACTATAACACGACCTTTTGCTGTAGAAAAAATTCTTTTTAACGTATGTCCTATTGTACTTTCTGATGATGAATGTCCTGTTCGTTCTACATTAGTACTATCTGCCATAAGGAGCAAAACTCCTTCTCTTCCTATAGTTGATATACGTTGCAAATCCATAAGCTTGCCATCAATAGGAGTGTAATCTATTTTAAAGTCACCTGTATGTAATATTGTTCCTAAAGGTGTATAAATAGCTAAACTACAAGAATCTGCTATACTATGTGTGGCTCTTATAAACTCTACCTTAAAGGAACCAAGCTCTAATATATCACCAATCTCTACACTTTCTACTTTTGTCTCATTCAACAACTTATGTTCTTCAAGCTTAGTCTTTACTAATCCTATAGTTAATTTAGTTCCATAAATAGGCATCTGAAGTTGTTTTAAAATATATGGTATTGCTCCAATATGATCCTCATGCCCATGAGTTAAAACTAACCCTCTAACCTTATCCTTATTATTTATAAGATATGATATATCAGGAATAATTAAATCTACTCCATACATTTCTTCATCTGGAAAGGCTAACCCACAATCTATAACAATAATATCATCATTATATTCTATGGCAGTTATATTCTTACCTATTTCGCCCATACCACCCAGTGGTATTACTTTTAATTTATCTTTCATCAAACTACCTCCTTATAAAGATTCATTATTTATATTTTGTACATAATAACTTATTTAATTCTCAATTGTTCTATTAACCTTTACCTTCATCTTGATTAATTAATAATAAAAAGAGTACCATGAAAAAATTCATAGTACTCTTTAATAATAAATATAATATCAAAGTGATATTTATATAACAAATTTAATTTTAAATAAATTTTTAGTTACTATAGTATAAACTCTCTGATGGATAAACAGCATCACAAGTTATATCTATTCCTAACTTTCTAAATGTTTGCTCATCACTAGTTGGTAAAATTGTTGTTGAATGTGCTTGGCAATTCTTAAGCATTGGAAGTTTTTCCATAGCTACTTGCGCTGTAGGATTAGTTGCTGCACAAATACTTAATGCAATAAGTACTTCTTCACAATTTAATGATACATTTTTATTTGCTAATGTTTGTGACTTCAGCTTTATAATCGGCTCTAATATTACTGGCGATATTAAGTGCATATCATCTGATATATTTGCTAAATACTTTATAGCATTTAATAAAACAGCTGCTGCATCATCTAAAACTTCTGTATTTCTTCCAGTTAGTATAGTTCCATCCTCAAGTTCTAATGCAATAACTGGACATATTTCATTTTTACATGACTTTTCCTTTAACTCTTCAGCACGTCTTCTTGCTGGCATTACTACACTTCTATCTTCTTCTTTTAAGTTAACTTGCTCCATTATAAGCTTAGCAGCATCGAATGTTTCTTTATCAACATATCCTTTTTTATATTCGCATCCAGTTTTGAAATATCTTCTTATAATTTCTTGCTTTGATGCTTCTCTAACAACTTCATCATCAACTATACCAAAACCAACTCTATTAACGCCCATATCAGTTGGTGATTTATAAACTGACTCTTCTCCTGTTATCTTTTCAATTATTCTTTTAAGCACTGGGAAGCTTTCAAGATCTCTATTATAATTTACAGCTGTTTCTCCATAAGCTTCTAAATGGAAGTAATCTATCATATTTACATCCTTAAGATCTACTGTTGCAGCTTCATAAGCTATGTTTAGCGGATGCTTTAATGGCACATTCCATACTGGGAATGTTTCAAATTTAGAGTATCCAGCTGAATTACCTCTTCTATATTCATGGTAAAGTTGACTTAAACAAGTAGCAAGTTTACCACTTCCTGGTCCTGGTGCTGTAACAACAACTATTGGTTTACTGGTTTCTATATAAGGGTTCTTTCCATAGCCTTCGTCACTAACTATAGTATCAACATCTGTTGGATACCCCTTAGTAGCTCTGTGCTTATAAACCTTTATTCCTCTTCTTTCAAGTTTATTTATAAATACAGTAGCTGATGGTTGGTCATTATATCTTGTTATTACTACTGAATTCACTTCTAAGTCATAAGATCTTAAATCATCGATAAGCCTCATTACATCCATATCATAAGTAATTCCAAAATCTCCCCTGATTTTGTTTCTTTCGATATCTCCAGCATAAACACAAATAACTACTTCAACGTTCTCTCTTAGTTTATGTAATAACTTAATCTTTGCATTTTCATCAAATCCTGGTAATACTCTTTTCGCATGAAGGTCAAATAATAACTTTCCTCCAAACTCTAAGTATAATTTATCATAGTTATTAACTCTTTCTAAAATATATTTAGACTGTTCTTCTAAGTACTTTTCGTGATCAAATCCTATTTTCATATGTACACTCCTAATTTTATAGTTTTTTTTTAGTATAAGTAATTTTCATAAATAAAATTACTTATACTTAAGCTCGATTAAGTAAATCATATTCACCTTTAAATCTCACTTATGTAACTATTAATAGAAACCTAAGTTTAGTCTATTAATTAGGCACAAAATCTATAATATTATTGCATAAATTTTCAAACTTGTAAACCAAAAAACCAAATTCGCCATTATGTTTAATTTATATTTCGTAAATAGTAAATATTAAAGTTCTTCCTCCAAGTAGTAACGTAAATTTATTTAAGCAAAAAAGCTACCATAAAATTGGTAGCTTTTTTTATCTTTATATATAATCTTTTAATAATTACTTAGACACATTTCCAGCTACATTTAGAACATCCCATGTTCTTGCAAATGGTGGTGCATAACAAAGGTCTAGCATTCCTAATTGCTCTGTAGTTAGCTTACCAAAAATACAAGCAGCTAAAACATTACATCTTTGAACTGCATCTTTATATCCAGCAACTTGACCACCTAATATTACTTTGCTATGTGCATCATATATAAGCTTAACATATATTTTTTGTCTTCCTGGATAGTAGCTAGTTTGATTCATATCACTTATAAACTTAGTTTTATAAGCAAAGCCTAACTCTTTTACTTCTTTTTCAGAAAGTCCAGTTCTTGCCGCTTCCATGTTCATAACTTTAATACAGCTTGAAGCTAAAGAACCTTGGAATGAATTATTTTGACCTGCTAAATTTTCACCGACTATTCTTCCAAGCTTATTTGCCCCTGTAGCTAACGGAACGTAAGCTTCTTTTTCTGTTACATAACTGTTTATTGTTGCACAATCTCCAGCTGAATAAACATCTTCTATTGATGTTCTTCCAAACTTATCTACAACTATAGCACCATTTCTTAATTTTTCTATTCTATCATCAGTTATAAATTCAGTATTAGGTCTTACTCCTGTTGCAAGTATAACTAAATCTGTTTCAAATTCACCTTTATTAGTTATAACCTTGTTAACCTTAGTGTCTCCACCTAACTCTAAAACAGTTTCGTTTAATAAAAGATTTACTTCATGACTTCTTATTTCTTCTTCTAAAAGATCAGTAATTTCCTTATCGAAAACTTCTGCTAAAACTCTATCCTGAAGTTGAACAACAGTTACTTCTTTACCTTTTTGCTTTGCAGCTTCTACAGCTTCAAGTCCAATAAATCCAGCCCCTATAATAGTTACCTTCTTTAATTCAGGATTAGAAAGTAATGCTTTTATTTTATTACCATCCTCCATAGATTTTAATGTTAATACATTTTCTAAATTAACATTTTTTATTGGAGGAATTATAGCTCTTGCTCCTGTGGCAATCATTAGCTTATCATATGAATCAGTAAACTCTTCATCATCTCTTAAATTTTTAACTTTTAGAGTCTTAGAATTAAAATCTATACCTAATACTTCATGTTTAGTAAATATATCTACTCCTGATTCTCTAAATTTTTCTGGCGTTCTTGCTATCATTTGATCTGAATCTTCAAAGAACCCTCCAACATAGTAAGGAAGTCCACAAGCTCCAAAAGAAACTATCTCTCCCTTTTCATAAACTATAACTTCGTCATTTGGACAAAGTCTTTTAAACTTTGCAGCTGCACTCATTCCTGCTGCTATTCCACCTATAACTACTACTTTCATAAACACCATCCTTTGTTTTTTATATTATAAACATACTAACTTATCGTTTTTATGTTCAGTATTTTTATTTATTATATACCAAGTTAATAAAATAATGAAATAATTTCTTCATCACTTATTTTCATTATTGTATTATCAAGCTCTGTCTCTTTCCCAACTATTTTATCTATAAGAGCTTTTTTCTCTTCTTGAAGGCTTATTATTTTTTCTTCAATAGTATCTTGAGCTACTATTTTTATTACTTCTACTATATTATTTTGCCCAATTCTATGCGCTCTATCAGTAGCTTGATCTTCTACTGCTGGATTCCACCATGGGTCTAAATGAATAACTACATCTGCACTAGTTAAATTAAGCCCTGTTCCACCTGCTTTAAGTGAAATTAAGAAGACTTCCGTATTGTCATTATTAAAATCATCAACAAGCTTTGCTCTTTCCTTTGAAGGTGTAGACCCATCTAAATACTTATAAGAAACACCATTATTATAAAATATATTTTTCACATTTTTTAATATTGTGGTAAATTGAGAAAATACTAATATTTTATGTCCTTGCTCTATACACTCTATTACTGTTTCTGTTAATGCTGTTAACTTACTACTTCCTCCAGTATAGTTTTCCATTATAACTGATGGATCCAAACATATTTGTCTTAACTTTGTTATGTAAGAAAGTATTTCTATCTTACTCTTTGTAAACTCATCATTTTTAACTTTTTTATCTATAAGCTCTTGAACATAATTTGCATAGGTTCCATACACCTTCTTTTGCTCATCCTCAAGTGGAACTATAAGCTTTTTCTCAATTTTTTCTGGAAGCTCTTTTATAACATCACTTTTAAACCTTCTTAAAATAAATGGTCTTATAAGCTTATTTACTTCGTCAATAATAACCTTATCTTCTTCAAGTCTTCTGTGATATCTAGTTAGAAATCTCTTTTCATCATATAAATATCCTGGCATTATAAAATCAAATATTGACCAAAGTTCCATAAGAGAATTCTCTATTGGAGTCCCTGTTAAAGCAAATTTCCTCTTTGCATTTATACTCTTTGTAGCTACAGCATTTTGTGATGATGAATTCTTTATATTTTGGGCTTCATCTAAAATGCAGTAATCAAATTCCTTATCCTCATAAAAGCTAATATCCCTTCTTAAAAGGTTATATGTTGTTATTAATACATCGTAATCTTCATTATTATTTATTAATTCCTCTCTATCCTTAACAGCTCCATTAACTATTGCAACTTTTATATCTGGTGAAAACTTTACAAACTCATCTCTCCAATTGTAGATTAAAGATGTCGGCGCTACTATTAAACTTTTCTTACCTTTGTTTGACGTTATAAAAGTTATAGTTTGTAGTGTTTTACCCAAACCCATCTCATCTCCTAAAATACCACCGAACCCTAAGTAATCCAAAGTCTTGAGCCACTTATAACCTTCAACTTGGTATTCTCTTAAATTAGCATTTATAGTATTAGGTACAACATATTCCTTATCTCTATAAGATGATAAATAATTTTTTATCTCTTTTATGATTTTACGTCCTCTTACCCCCTTTATTCCTGAATCATTTATATAATCTTCTATTACTCCTGCTTTACTTTTATTAAAAATAGCCTTATTTTCATTTTCAATAAGCTCCATGGAATCTAAAAGTGCTAATATTTTATTTAACTCTAAATCATTTAGATCTAAAAACTCTCCATTTTCTAACCTATAATACTTTTTATTATCTCTAAAAGCTCTTAATATATTAACTATTTCTCTATCTTGAATATTTCCTAGAGTAAACTTAAGTTCAAAATAATCAAACTTCCCTTTTCTTATTTCGCCCTTAAATGTTCCTGAACCTATTGATTTTATCCCAGTAAAGTTCTCTGAATAATATACTTCTCCTATATCTTGAAGCTCTGATATATCACGGCTAAAAAATCTAAATAAATCATCTTCACTTTTGAAGAACACAAATTTATCATCTATTTTTTCAAACCCTAACTCTTTTAGTTTTCTTACTACTTCATCTTCCTTAACCTTATCCCTATATATAATCTTCTCCTCAAAGCTATGTTCAATATTAAACTCATATTGTCCATAACATACCTTAAGTATTAAATATGTTTCATCCTCTTTATCAAAATAAAACTTAAAACTAACAGGAGATATAATTATTTTTTCCCTAAGACTTTTAGACAATCTTATGTTTTTACTTATACCTTGCATCGATGGAATTAAGTCTCTTAAAATTCTTTTCTCTTCCTCTTTATCAAAAAATATAGTTTTACCATGACTAAAAGATTCTACATAAGGAATTAAAATATCTATTTGCTCTTCTGGTGGCAAGTAAATATTAGAGTTATATAAGTATACATCATTAGTTGATGTTAAGCTTTCAGGAATACCATTTTCGGCCTCTAACTTTATTACCTTGCCACCATCTTCTAAGGACATAGGTAAATCAATTTTTTCTTCTAATACATCTACTTCTATCAGTCTTGAATAAAATCCACTACCTAAGTAAACTCTATTATTCTTTATTACATTAAAGAATTCTCTAACTAAATAATCTGGTATTATAACTTGTTTTCCTGAAATAAACTTTCTATCAATATCTCTTATGAGATTTATAAGTTTAATAATTCTTTTATCACTGTTAGATAATTTTTGTTCATTTATATCAAAAGTAAAATCTTTTCCATAAGCTAACGGAACTTTATTATATAAAGATATCAAAAAACTTCCTATGTCTTTTAATGTATATAATTTATTAGAACTCATTCCCTTTAAGCCTATTCTAAATTCTGCTGCTATTTTCCCGTACCAATTTACCCTATTTATCACTACTTCAAATTTTATTTCTCTCTTTACCTTTTTATTTCCAAGTAATAAATCCAGTACTGAATCTGTAGTTGACTTAATAAGTTCTTTTGATGTCTCTCCAATTCCCAATTCCTGTTGTACTAAAGTATCTTGTTCTATATCATCTAAAAATCTATAAAATGTTGCAACTAAATGCTTGCAACAATATGTAATTCTCTTTTTACCATTTTTCTCGTAATCACTACAGCTACACTTGGTTAAAATAATTTCCTTGCTCTTTTTATCCATATCTAGTCTGCAATTATACTGACTATAAAGACTTTCAGATATAACTAAGCTATTAATAAAAATTTCACTCTCATCAGCTTCATATTTTGTATCTGCAATTAAATCATTATTTAATACTCGTCTTCCATCTCTCTCATTTTTACCATAAGTACTTTTTTCAAATGCCTTTAATAAAACCTGTTTTATCATAAATTCACCTACGTTACATATAATGGGTATATTATATCACAAAACAAATAAAAGCCTTATAGAATAAATTAATTATTCCATAAGGCTTTAAACGTTAAGCTATGCTTTCATTATTCATTTTTTGTGAACTTCCACCCAATTTTTTCTTATAGAAAATTATAAATGTACTAACAGTTACTGCTGTTGCCACTATATCTGCTATAGGTTCTGCTAATAAAACTGCTTGCAATCCATCTTGTAAGAATAATGGAAGTATAAATATTAATGGTACTAATAAAACTATTTTTCTTAATAATGCAAGCACCGTAGATATTTTAGCTTGACCAAGTGCCAAAAACGTTTGTTGACATGCTATTTGCGCTCCAAACACTAATATTCCAGCAAAGTATATTCTCATACTCCAAGATGTAATTTCCATAAGTTCAGGCTTATTATTGAATATTCTTACGAAAGTTTCTGGAGTTATCATTATAGCTGCCCACATTGATACTGTGTAAGTTAAACAACATATAAGTAATAACTTAAATGTCTTTTTAACTCTATCTAATTGATTTGCACCAAAATTATAACTTATTATAGGTTGAGCTCCCTGAGTCAATCCAGTTAAAGGTAATAATATAATTTGCATTACACTACTCATTATAGTCATAGCGCCAACAGCTAAATCCCCACCATATTTTAATAATTGATTGTTTAATGATATTAAAACTATACTTTCAGTAGCTTGCATAATAAATGGAGATATACCTAACGCCATAACTGGAATTATAACTTTTAAACTAGGAATTATATATTTTTTTCTTATCTTCAATATACTCTTCTTACCAAATAAGAACTGTAAAACCCAAATTGCTGAAACCATTTGACCAACAACTGTAGCTAATGCAGCTCCTTTTACTCCCATATTTAATCCGAATATAAATATCGGATCTAATACTATATTGATTATCGCTCCAATAGCTACTGTTATCATCCCAATTTTAGCAAATCCTTGAGTATTTATAAAAGGATTCATTCCTAATGCAATTTGAACAAATATTGTTCCTATTAAATATATAGTTAAATAATCTAGTGCATATCCAAGCGTTGCTTCACTTGCACCAAATGCCAATAATATTGGTTCTCTAAAGATTAACAATCCTACTGTTAAAATAATACTTATTATGATAAGCGTAGAAAAACTATTACTCATAATTTTTTCTGCACCATCATTATCTTTTTCTCCCATTTTCATTGCAACTAGCGGTGCACCACCAAAACCAATTAATGCACTAAAAGCAGATACAAGCATAATTATTGGAAATGCTACTCCTACACCTGCCATCGCAATTTCCCCATTTGGAATTCTACCAATAAAAACTCTGTCAACAATGTTATAAAGAACGTTAACTAACTGAGCTATTATAGACGGTAAAGCTAAGCTAACTAAAAGTTTCCCAACTTTTCCTGTTCCAAGGTCTACATTCTTTTTACTCATATATTTCACCTCTTAATTTTATTCATTAGTATATCATATACTAATAATAACAAAATTTAAAGGTATTTGATAATCTTTACAATATGTTAATAAATAAATTTTATTTATTAAAACGTTCCTCTAAAAATCTAGCAACTCCATCTTCATCACAACTTCCAATAACCGCTGTTGCCATAGTCTTAAGTTCACCTACTGCATTAGCTGTAGCATAAGCTTCATTTGCAAGCTCAAACATAGGTATGTCATTTAAGTTATCTCCAAAACAAACTAAATTATCATGTTCAATATATCTTTCTAGGAACTTAATTCCATTAGCTTTAGAAGCTTCATTGCTATACGCTTCCAAGAAATAACAATCCTCTTCATAGATATCTTCATAATAATTAACAGTTAATCCTTCAATCTTAGCCAACTCTTCATTTATCTTTTTAATGTTTTCAAATTTATCAAAAACTATAAAATTAATTACTTTAGAATCCTTTATAGCTTCCTTATAGTCAGTTACTTCTAAGAAAGTTTTAAGTTTTTTATCTGCTCTTTCTTTATAAAAATTATATTCCCAAGCATATTTAAATTCTTTATAATACACCCATAAATGATTATCCTTAATTCCGTATACTAATACATTTTTATCTAATCCTTCAAATATATCTAAACACTTCATTACTGAATCTTTACTTATTTCTTTTATATCTATATATCTTTCTTCTTTAACATCATATATTAGCACTCCATTCATTAGAGCTACAGGAAGTTTTAAGTTTATACCTTCTAATAACTCTACAACTGTAGCTGGTGTTCTAGCTGTAGCTACTGTGAAGTTAACTCCTTGATCTATTAATCTGTTTAAAGTATCACATGAATATTTAGATACTTCTTTTTTACTATTTAATAATGTTCCATCTAAATCTGTAACAAATAATTCCATAATCTATCCTCTTCTTTTCTTCACTTGTTTTTTATTTATAGTCAATCAATTTATATTTATCTAAAAGATATTATTTATTGTATAAATATATTTTTTATTATGCCCATAAATTGATTCTAATTTGTATTTTTATAGCTTGTACAACTATAAGTAATTTTAAAATTAATATTGGAGGAATAGTAT